>CAZYPO010000060.1:0-18893 GCA_964649225.1 uncultured Gemmatimonas sp.
TGGGTGATGTCGATCTCGCACATCGGCGCCAACGCCAAGGCCTTGGTAAACGCGGAATCGGCGCCCGCGGGATCGCCCTGCAAGAGCGCGACGCGTCCCAGGAAGTACCAGGCGGCGCCGTTGGCGCTCTGCGCTTCCTGGGTGATGGCGGTGCTGATGTTCTGCTTGGAGTCGGCCAGCAGGGCACTCTTCTCGGCCGGCGCCTTGGCGTCGTAGGCTTTGCGCAGCGAACTGATGCCCTTCTCCACCTTGGAATTGAAGGCCTTGAGAGGGCAGAGCGGCGGGACGTATTTGGCCGGCTGTCCCTGGGCCAAGCGGAGGTTGATCCCGCCCTGTTGCGCCGCAAGCGGTCCTGCCGCAAGCGCGGTCACGAGGACCAGGATCTTGGTGCGCCTCATCATTCCGACTCCTTGGATTCAATAGCGAAGCGCTGATTGGACAGACACTTGAAATATCGCCCGGGATCAGCCTCGAGGCAATTCCGCCGGGTCGCGGTAGAGCCACCCGGCCCCGGTGTTAAAAAGGACGACGCGGTGCGCGGAGCTCAGCACACCGCGCTCCCTGAGCACCCGAGCCGCGGCGATGGCCGCGCCTCCTTCCGGAGCAAAATCAATTCCTTCCAGCCGGCTTCCTTGCCGCGCCTCTTCGGCGAGGTCCGCGTCGCTCACGGCCACGGCGCCTCCGCCGCTTTCCCGCAGCGCACGCAACATCAGCCGGTCACCCAGCGGCGCGGGGACGCGCAGTCCGCTGGCCACCGTCCAGGGGTCCGGCCAGGCTTCGGCGTGCTCGGCCCCGCTCTCGAACGCACGCACCACCGGAGCGCAACCGGTGGCTTGCACGGTGAACATTCTCGGCAGCGCGCCGGAAACCCAGCCGGCCGCGCGTAGCTCCTGGAACGCCTTCCACATCCCGATCAGGCCGGTACCTCCCCCGGTCGGGTAGATGATCGCATCGGGGAGCGTCCACTCGAGCGCTTCGGCCAGCTCGATGCCGAGGGTCTTTTTTCCTTCGATGCGATAGGGCTCCCGCAGGGTCGAGAGATCGAAGGCTCCCGTCTCGGCGGCATAGGCACGGCTCGCCTTGCCGCAATCCCCGATGTGCCCCTCGACCAAATGCAGCTCCGCCCCGAAGGCCGCGATCTGGGCCAGGAGCATCGGCGGCGTGGACTGCGGGGCGTACACCCGAACCGGAATGCCGGCTCGTGCTCCGTATGCGGCCGCCGCGACGCCGGCGTTTCCCGCGGTGGGAAGTGTGAATGCGCGCGCCCCTCCCGCCACCGCCCGGGTGACTGCCGCGGCAAGACCGCGCGCCTTGAAGCTGCCGGTCGGGTTGACCGACTCATCCTTGACCAGCGCGGCGGGCAACCCGATTCGCGCACCGATCCGCGGCACGGGCAGCAGCGGAGTATCTCCCTCACCCAGCGTCACGGGCGCTTCGAGGGGACCAAGCGGCAGGAAGCTGCGGATTCGCCACATGCCGGGCGGTCCTGCCAGCGCGGAACGCTGGGCGGGATCCGGCCGGCGCTCGGGATAGCGCACCAGCCAGGGCTGCCCGCATTCACACACCGTGGGCAGACCGGCGGGAGAGGCGATGGTGCCGCACGCCGAGCACTCGAGCTGCCAGTCCATTGTCGAACTCAGGATTGAGGGTTGAGGGTTGCGGGACGTTGCTGCTTGAGATGCTCCAGAATGCGGTCGGCCAGCGTCGTCGAGAACCCCTTCACCGCGGCGATTTCCGCCGGTGATGCCGAGCCCACACCCGCCAGGCTGCCGAAGCGCTCGAGCAGGCGCCGGCGCCGCTCCGGCCCGACGCCGGGAATCTCGAGCAAAGCGGAGGTGATGGTCCGGGCCTTTCGGCGGTTTCGATTGTAGGCGAGCCCGAAGCGATGGGCTTCGTCCCGGGCCCGCTGTAACAGCCGGAGCGATGGGCTGCGGCGCGGCAACCGGAGCGGCTCCGCGCGACCGGGGAAAAACACTTCCTCCTCCCGCTTTGCCAATCCGATGATCGGAAGCTCGGAGACGCCCACGGCCTGTGCCGCGGCGACCGCGGCGCTCAACTGCCCCTTGCCCCCGTCGATGACCAGCAGATCCGGCAACGGCTTGCCTTCCTCGCGGCGGCGGGTGAGATAGCGGATCACTACCTCGTGCACCGCGGCAAAATCATCACGCTGGCCCTCGCCGCGGATCCTGAATTTGCGGTACTCGCTCTTCTTGGGACGGCCGGCCTCGAAGCTCACCAGGGAGCCCACGGTGTCCTTCCCCTGGCTGGTCGAAATGTCCACGCACACCAGCGTGCGCGGCACCACCACGAGGCCCAGATCGCGGCCCAGGGCGTAGACCGGGTCGCCGGCGCGCTCGTCGGCCTCGAACGATTCCAGCCGGAGGCTCTCCAGCAGGTGGCGTGCGTTGCGCTCGGCCAGCTCGAGCCAGCGGAACGCGGTCCCCCGTTGCGGAACCTGCAGGGAAGCGCCGGGCAGCAGGGCCTCGAGCTGGGGCAGCTCGGCGGGCGCGAACGGAACGATCACCCGGGAGGCCTTGTCCTCCAGCGGGATGTAGTAGCGCACCAGGAACGCCTCCAGCACGGTCTCATCGGATTCTTCCTCGACGTTCTCGAGAAAGCGATGCTCGCGGTGCACCACGCGTCCCTCGCGGACGCGGAAGAGCACGCCGACCGCATCGTCCCCGTCACGGGCGTACCCGATCGCGTCGGCGTCGCCGGTGCCAATGGTCTCCACCGCGGCGGGGGTGTCGACCTCGTCGAGCCAGCGCAGGGTATCGCGCAGGCCCTTGGCGCGCTCGTAGTCCTCGCGCGCGCTGGCCTCCTGCATCATCGCCCTGACCCGGGTCCGCACGTCCACCGTCCTGCCCTCGAGGAACGCCACCACTTCGTCGATCATCGCCCGGTAAGAGCCTTGATCCTGCCGCCCGACACAGGGTGCCAGGCAGCGGCCGATATGGAAATCGAGGCAGGGCCGCTCGCGCCGCTGCGCGGGGAGATCATCCTCGCAGCTGCGCACCGTGAAAATCCGGCGTACCAGAGCCAGCGCCCGGCGCATCTCGCCCACGTCGCTGTAGGGCCCGAAATAACGCGCGCCCGGAATGTCGCGGCGACGGGTGACCAGGACCCGTGGAAAGGGTTCCTTCAGAGTGACCGCGATCGAGGGGTAGCTCTTGTCGTCCTTGAGCCGGACGTTGAAGCGGGGCTGGTACTCCTTGATGAGGTTGTTCTCGAGCAGCAGCGACTGGGATTCGTTCTCCACGACGATGGTGTCCACATCGTGGATCAGTCGCACCAGCAGTTGGTTCTTGGGACTCGCGGCATGGTCCCCGGTGAAGTAGCTGCGGACCCGGCCGCGCAGGCTCCGGGCCTTGCCGACATAGAGCACGGCGCCTTCCCGGTCTTTCCAGAGGTAGACGCCCGGGCCGGCGGGAAGCGAGTCCAGCTTGCGCTGCAGGGAGTCGGGAAGTCCTGCGGTCATGCGCGCGCGAGCGGTCGTCCGATGAGGCGGTGGGCCAGCGGCACCCGCAGCAGGAGTGTTCCGGCCAGGTAAACGGCACCGAAAGGAAGCAGGACGGCAAGCGCCGTCGCAATGGGCCCGACGCGCCCGCGGAGCAGCAAGACGATTCCCCACCCCACCGCGGCCGCGAGGAGCGCCGGCACCCAGAGCCGGGCCGCATACCCGGGCGAGAGCCGGGTGATTCCAATCCGCCGATCGAGGCTCTTGCGGAGCAACAGGAACTCCAGCCACCCGGCGACGCCGGCGGAGACCGTCAGTCCCGCCGCGCCCCAGCGGGCCGGAATCCCCAGCAGGCCAGGCAACTGCAGAGCCGCCAGGTACCCCAGCACGATCGTGAGCACCACACGGGTGATGGCGTACTTGAGCGGGATTCGGGTTTCGTGGAGTGCGTACCAGGTGGACGAATACAGCCGGCCCAGCGTACCGGCCAGCAGGCCGACCGTGGAGCCGGCGAGAATCCCCCACACGTAACGGGCATCCTCCTGCGAGAAGAGGCCGGTTTGGAACACCGCGGCTGCGATGACGTGTCCCAGAGCGGCCATGGCCACAGCGGACGGAACGATAAAAAAGGCGACCTGCGCCATGGCGCGCTCGAGCCGCTCCCGCAGCAGGCGGTTGGAGTCGTCCGCGCTGGCGGCCGCCGCCGAGAGCTCGGGCAGCTCGGCGGCCGCCACGGACATCCCGAAGAGACTCACCGGGAGGGTGTAGAGCGTCTGGGCGTTGGCCAGCGCGGCCACGGCCCCAGTGGGAAGGAAACTCGCGAGGATCGAATCGATGAAGGCACTGATCTGCACCACCCCCCGCGCCACGAAGGCGGGCAGGAAGTTGCCCAGCACAGTTTGCACGTTCCGATCGCCCCGGCCAAACGAGGGCCGGATCGGTCCGTTCACCCGCCACACCGTGGGCAACTGGATCGCGAACTGCAGCAGCCCGCCGGCCACCGCTCCCCAGGCGGTCCAGAGCACGATGGTCTCCGCGGCGGTTCCACGCGGGGGCAGCAGGGTCGCGACGATGATCGCGGCGTTCCAGACCACCGGTGCGGCGTAGGAGAGAAAAAACTTGCGGTGGCTGTTGAGGATGCCGAGACACCAGGCGGAGAGCACCAGCAGCCCGGTGCCGGGGAAAAGAATGCGGATGATCCGCACCGCCAGCTCGCGCTTGGCGTCGGTGAATCCCGGCGCGACGGCGCTGGTGAGCCAGGGTGCGGTGGTGACGCCCACCGCGACCAGGAGCGCGACCACCAGGGTCAGCAGGCCCGCGACGGCCCGGGCCACATCGCGGGCTTCCCGCTCGCGACCCTGCGCCTGCAGGCGTGCGTAGACCGGAATGAAGGAGGCGCTCAGCACTCCTTCGCCGAAAAGGTTCTGCAGGAAGTTGGGGATCTTGAACCCGGCGGCGAAGGCGTCGGCCGCGTCGGTCAGACCCAGAAAGTGCGCCAGCACGCGCTGGCGGATCAGGCCGGTAAGGCGGCTGAGCAGGATGCCAGCGGCGACCAGCGGCGCCGTGGCTCGGCGGGGGCGGCTCAGGGTGAGGGAGGTGGCGGCAGCGGGGGACGGCCGGCTCCGTCCTCGAGCAGCCGCTGGACGAACTCGTTTTCCTCCTTGAGCCGTTCCACCAGGCGGGTGAGATCTTCCAGCTCGCCTTCCAGCAGGTCCACCTTCTTGGCAAGCTCGCCCAGCTCGGGTGGCGGCGCGTTGCGGCCCTCGAGCCGGCGCGCCAGCGCGCGGCCCAGCGGCGAATCCGTCAGCACCGCGAAGATCGGAATCACCAGCACGATCAGCAGAATGATCTCGAGCAGGGCCATGGATCGAGTCTAGAGGGTGACCGGAGCGGCTTCAAGGACCCGGGCATACCAGCCTTCGATGTGCGCCGCCAGCCCACCGAGCAGGTCGGGGCCGTAGCGGGCGAGGAACCCGGCCATCGACAGCACCCGCTCCTGGGGCTTGCCCTCCGGGCGCACCGAGGTCCTGGCCCGCGCAATCTGTCCCAGCTCGGTGCTCTCGCGCTTGCGCGCGTGCTGGGCCAGCTTCTTGGCGAGCTCAGCGAGCCCATGCAGGGCTCGCGCGCGGGCCGACGCGGCGGGACGCTCGAGGGTGGGATCGACTCCGGCGGCGGCGCGGACCACCGGCTCATAGCCCTGTTGGATGGCGTCCCGCAGCGCCGCGAACGCCGCGTCGGTTCCCTCGGGATAGGCCTGGTGCGTGATGCGGACCTCGAGCTCGGTGCCCTCGCCCATGAGCTCCGTGATACTGCAGCCGTATTTCTCAATCACGCTGGTGACGCGTGGCTCGACCAGCAACCCGGACCAGCGGGGCACCGGCTGCTGGGCCGTCACGCCCAGTTGCTGGTAGACCGGCGGCGTGAGTGCCAGGTAGCGAAGCTCACCGGGCCCCGCGACATAGGCCACGGTCGGCAAGAGCGCGCTTTCGAGCACCGGGCGAAGCAGCACGTTGCCCGAGAGGCGGGTGGGCTCCGCCTCGGCGATCCGCGCCAGGTCGGCGAGCCGGAAGGGAGTCTTGCTCCGCCGGGTTTGCAGGCTGTGGCCGTCTTGCACCAGGCGGTCGCGGCCCAACGGACCATCGAGAAACACCAGGGAGGCCCGGTCGCCCACGGGAACGCCCGGGTCCCGGCCGAGGCGGGTGAGCTGCTCGGCTTGTGCGGCAAGCGCTGCGTCGAGAACTGAGGTTTGCTCGAGCGCCCGCAAGAGCAGCGGGGCGGCCGCCCGCTTCACGACGGGGTGGGAGGCGTCCAGACAGAGGATGCCGAACGGCGCCAGCAGCTCCGCCATCGCCGCACCGTAGGCGCGCGCCAGGGTGGCTTCCGGGCGGTAGTGACGCCGCAGCCATTCCACGACGCTGGAAGCGGTCCCCGCGGCGGAGAAGGACTGCTCGAAAGCGTCGAGCAGCGGCAGCACCGGCGGGCCGAGCGGCTCGCGCCACAGCGGGGTGAGGGGGGCATCCGGCGGCCGGGGCGGGAGCGCCGCGCTGACCAGCCCGCCCTCGCCGTTGAGCCAGGAGACGGTGGCGACCTCGTGAAGGTCGTGATCGTCGCCGGGAATCCAGTACATCGGGATGACCGGGCGGGCCCAGCGCTGCTGCAGCGCCAGGCTGAGCGCTCGCGCGGAGAGGGCCTTGCTCACCGCGTAGGAGGGCCCGGTGAATAACCCGGGCTGCTGCCCGGTGGTCACCACGAGCGCCCGGGGAAGGCGCAGCCGCGCGACGAGGGGCTCGTCGCCCGGGGTCCGGAACAAGGCGGGCTCCAGGGCGGGATTCCAGCTGGCCTCGCGCGGGGCGGGCAGCGGAACGCCCGCGGCGAGCGGGGTGTCGACGATGGGCAGGCTCATGCGACCTGGCCGACCAGAATGACCCGGGGCGAATCGGGGCCCAGCGCGCCCCCGTCGTAGTCGCCCAAACGGCTGCTCACGGGACAGCCGACGGCGGTAATGAGCTGCTCCAGCTCGGCCGCCGTAAAGAGGCGGACCCGCTCCACGAAACGGCGGCCATCGTCCGTGGTGATGCTCTTGAAGACGTATTGGCCCGCCGGGTCGAGCCAGCGATGAATCCGGACCGGCCGGCCAGCCAGCTCACCCTCCTCACGGGGAATCAGCTCGGCGGGCACCCGCGCCGCGTTCAGGAAATCCAGCGCGAACCAGCCGCGAGCACGAATCGTGGCCACCATCTCGCGCAGCGCGCGCACGTGCTCGGCATCGAGAGCGAAGTAGCCGAAGCTGGTGAACAGATTCACGGTGAAGTCCATGGTCCCGGCGCGCACGGCGATGCGGCGCACATCGGAACGGATGACGGGGAGCCGAGCCGTGCCCTGGGCCCGGTGCAGCAGATGCTGTGACAAATCGAGCCCGATGACCCGCGCGCCGCGGGAGCGAAAAGCGGCTCCGTGGCGGCCGGTGCCGCAGGCCACATCGAGCACCCGCCAGCCCGGCCGCAATCCCACAGTCCGGCAGAGCAGCTCAACCAGCCGCTCGGCATCTTCTTCGTCCCGGTGCGGGTAGAGGAGGAGGTATTCCTCGCCGAAATACTCCTCGAACCAGTCCGGCGCCGCACCGAACGCGTCAACGGTCACGCGGTTCCGCTCTTATGGTACGGTTCCCCCCGCAGGATGGTCCACGCGCGGTACCACTGCTCGAGCACCACTACGCGGGCCAGCTCGTGCGGCAGGGTGAGGGGCCCGAGGCTCCAGCGATGGCGGGCCCGGCCGACCAGCCCGGCCTCGAGCCCGAACGCGCCCCCGATCAGTAGCGCGAGGGGGCGGGCGTCGCCGCGCCAGCCGTCGAGCTGCCGCGCCAGCTGCTCGCTGCTCCAGGGCATCCCGCCGCGATGCAGCACGATGACGCTGCTCCCCGCCGGGATCGCCTCGGCAAGTCGCGCGGACTCTTCCCGGCGCCGCAGCTCTGCAGTGGCGGCGCGGCTGGCTTCGCGGACCTCGCGCTCGACCACGGGCCCGTAATGCCGCAACCGCCGCAGGTAATCGTCGCAGGCCGCACGATAGTAGGGCCGCAGCTTTCCCACTGCGAGAAGGAGGGTCAGGCGTACATGCCGCGCAAGCGATGGACTTCCGCGACCCGGTCGATGGCCACCATGTACGCCGCGATCCGCATGCTGACCTTGCTGCGGGCCGCCATAGCGGCGCACTCCTGAAACGAGCTCACCATGATCTTCTCGAGCCGGGAATTGACGGTTTCCAGGTCCCAGAAGTAGCCGCCCCGGTCCTGCACCCACTCGAAGTAGCTCACCGTCACCCCACCGGCGTTGGCGAGAATGTCGGGAACCACCAGGATACCAGCGTCGTGCAGGATCGGGTCGGCGTCGGCGCTGGTGGGTCCGTTGGCGCCCTCGCAGATGATCCGGGCGCGGATCTTTCCCGCGTTTTCCTCGGTGATGACGTTCTCGAGCGCCGCGGGCACCAGGACATCAGTGTCGAGGGTGAGCAATTCGGCATTTGAGATGTGGTCGGCGCTCTGGTAGGTGCGCAGCACCTTCTGCTCGCGCACGTGGCGGATGACGTCGTTCACGTCGAGGCCATTGGAGTTGTAGATCCCGCCGTCCTTGTCGCTCACCGCGAGGATCCGCATGCCCTGCTCCGCCATCAGCAGCGCGCTGATCGAGCCCACGTTGCCGAATCCCTGCACCACCACCCGGGTCCCCTCGATGGGGAGCTTGAGCTGCTTGAGCGCCTCGCGGGTCACGATCATGCAGCCGCGGCCGGTGGCTTCGCGGCGGCCCAGCGAGCCGCCCATCGCGACCGGCTTGCCGGTCACCACGGCGGTGACGGTGTGGCGCTTGTGCATGGAGTAGGTATCCATGATCCACGCCATCATCCGCTCGTTGGTGTTGACGTCGGGCGCCGGCACGTCGGAGTCGGGGCCGAGCATGTCGATGATGCCCGAGGTGTACCGGCGGGTGAGCCGCTCCAGCTCGGCGTTGGACATGGTCGCGGGGTCGCACACCACGCCGCCCTTGGAGCCGCCGAACGGCAGGTTAACTACGGCGCACTTCCAAGTCATCCAGGCGGCAAGCGCCTTCACTTCGTCAAGCGTGACCTGCATGTCGAAGCGGATGCCGCCCTTCGCCGGTCCACGCGCGGTGTTGTAGAGCACGCGGTAGCCGGTAAAGACCTCGGTCTCGCCGTTGTCGCGCTTAATCGGCACCGCCACAATGAGTTGCTTTTCGGGATGTCGAAGGACCAGCCGCAATCCGGGCTCGAGGTTCAAGTGATGGGCGGCTTCGTCGAACCGCGCCATCATCGATTCGAAGGGATTCTCCGCGCCGAGGAAGGTGTCCTTCTCCGGCCGGATCTTCCAGCTTCGGGTGTGAGCATGCGACATGTTTGGAGCTCCGCTGGTTTGGAAGTGCAGTCCCTAAAGTTACAGCCGCTCCACCGGGGTGACGATGGCGTCCAGGGCCGCGCTGAACTCGGCCTCCCCGGCTTCCCACGTGAGGTCCAGCATGGCCACCAGTGGCTCGGGCACGCTGGCCGGCCAGCGGTCGCGTAGCTTGACCGCGTCCTTTTGGGTCACCACCACAAAGTCCGCCTTGCGCGCCGCCTTGGCGAGCCAGGCGAGGTCCTCGTCGCGGAATTCGTGGTGGTCGCGCCAGGCGGCGACCTGCACTTGGGCCCCGGTGGCCTTGGTCTGCGCCACGAACGCGTCCGGATCGGCGATCGCGGAGGCGACGACGACACGGGCACCCTGCAGCGTTTCCGGGGTGACCGGCCGCCCCGAGACCAGGCCCTCATAGCGGCGCACGCCCAGATGGACGATCCCGACCGGGCCTCGGACCAGTGACGCCAGGCGTTGAGCCAGCTCGGCGGCGATGGGCGCTCCGGCGCGCTTGCGCGTAATGATGAGCGCATCGGCGCGGCGTAGGGCGCGCAATCCTTCGCGCCAGGGCCCGGCGGGCAAGGGCCAGCGCACGGCGCGGGAACTCTCCGCGCTCACCACGGCAATATTGAAATCGCGCCAGACCTGGCGGGCCTGGAACGCGTCGTCCAGCACCAGCACCTGGGCTCCTTCGTCACGCGCCCGCTCTGCCCCGGCGAGGCGGTCCGGATCCGCGATCACGCGGCTGCCGGGGACCCGCTGGCGGTGCACCAAGACTTCATCGCGCGCGTAGCCGGACAATAGAATGCCGGGCAGCAGCCCTCGTGCAGAATAGTACCCGGCGATCCAGCTGGCGATCGGTGTCTTGCCCGAACCGCCCACGCTCAGGTTGCCCACGGCGACGGCGGGCAGCGGAAGCTCCCGGCAGAGGATCCAGCCGCGCTCGAAGGCCAGATTGCGGAGGCTCATCCCGGCCCGCCAGAGCCCGGCAAGCGGAAGCAGGGCCAGCCGCGCGAGCCGCGCGGCGATCCCCCGTCCGGTCCAGAGCCACCGGATCAGTCGGTGACTGCCGCCCCGTCGTCCCATTGCACCTCCCGAACTACCGTTTCCAGCGCATCCAGGGCCAGGGCGGTGGCGGCCTCGAGACCCGCGTCGCCGGGAGCCACCTGGAACGGGGTTCCGTAGGCGATGCGGACCCGGGCGAAGGGCTTGGGCACCAGGAGCCGGTCCCAGGAGCCCAGTCGCCAGCATCGGTCGGCCCCCGCATGGAGCGGCACGACGTACGCCAGGCCGTGTTGCGCCGCGCGGAGCACGCCCCCCTTGAAGACTCGCCGAGGCCCGCGGGGGCCGTCGGGCGTGAAGGCAGCCGCCCCCCCGTCTTGCAGCGCCCTGACGGCCCCCAGTAACGCTCGCGCGCCGCCTCGGGTACTCGAGCCGACGGCCTCGCGATAACCGAGCCGCCGGGCATACGCCCCGAGGTAGCGACCCTCCGGCGCTTCGCTGACGACGATCGTGATTCCCCGCGCGCGGTGCTGCCAGAGCAACGGCAGCAAGGCGTCATGCCAGCTCAGCAGGACGTAGGGACTGCCGTTCTCGAGCAGCGCGCGAAAGGCCGGCTCACCTACCGTCTCGACGCGCCAGGAGCCGGCCAGCAGGCTGAGCGGCACTCCGGCAAGGTTCGCGACGAGCCGCGGCGGCAGCGCGGGCCTCACGCCAGCAGCTCCGCGGCCAGGGTCGCGACCCGTTCGGCGGCGCCGGGGCCACCAAGGCGCTCGCGCAGGAGGCGGAACCCCTCGCGTTGCCGGCTGGCCGCCGGGCTCTCTGGCTCAAGCAACGGGGCTAGTGCCGCGGCCAGGCGCTCGGCCCGGGCCTCGTGCTGCAGCAACTCCTCGACCAGCGACTGTCCGGTGATCAGGTTGACCAGGCTGATCCAGGGCACGGTGAGCAGCCGGCGGGCCAGCCAGGCGGTGAGCCAATGGAGCCGGTAGGCCACCACCATCGGCACGCCGGCGAGCGCCGCCTCGAGCGTGGCGGTGCCCGACTTGACCAGGGCGGCATCCGCGGCCGCGAGAATCGTAGCGGAATCATCGCGGCGAAGCTCGCAGCCGTCGGCAGCGGGATAATTGCCCGTGGCGACCGCCGCAACCACGACGCGCTCACAGCGTCGCTGTACGAGCAGCATCCGGGCCGCGTCGCGGAACCCTGGCCAGAGCCGCGCGACTTCCTGGGGCCGGCTCCCGGGAAAGAGCGCGAGCAGCCGCTCCCCGGGGTTGAGCCGCAGCGCGCCGCGTGCCGCCATGCGCGTGGGGGGCGGAGGGCAATCCAGCAGCGGATGCCCCACATACACCGTCGCCAGCCCTGCGCTCCCGAAGAACTCCTGCTCGAACGGCAACACCACCGCCAGCCGGTCCACCGCGCGCGCGAGGCGCCCGATGCGGCCCGAGCCGGAGGCCCAGTACTTCGGCGCGATGTAGTAGAGCACGGGGACCCCGTGCCGGCGGGCGGCCTCCCCGAGCCGGACGTTGAAGCCCGGGTAATCGATCAGCAGCGCCAGATCGTAGCGTCCCGCCCGAAACTCGCGCTCCAGCTCCCGCAGGAGGCGCCAGTGCCGGGGCAGCCGGGCCAGGACCTCCGCGAAACCGAGGACGCTGTAGCGCTGGAGCGGAAAGCGCACCGTCGCTCCCGCGGCGGCCATGCGGCCGCCGCCGAGCGCCTCGAGCTCAACGCCAGGCAGGCGAGCGCGCAGAGCGCCCACCAGGGGCCCTCCGTGAAGATCGCCGGAGGGCTCACCCGCGGAGAGAAAGATCCGCCGCGTCCGGCCGGCCACGAGCGCCGGGTCTCCTAGCGGGTCATGCGGGCACTCCACGCTCGGAGGCCGCGACGAACTCGAGGAAGTGCTGGACTTCGGGGAGCGCCGGCAGCTCCATGCGGGCGCGATCGATGGCCTGCGAAAAATTGAGGTCGGAGTTGAAGCAATAGCGATAGAGCCGCTTGAGCGTGGCGATGGTGTCGGGCGGGAAGCCCGCGCGCTGCAAGCCGACCGAGTTGAGCCCGAACAGCTCGACCGGATTGCCCACCGCGGTGACGTAGGGCGGGATGTCCTGAGTAACCCGCGAACAGCCCCCGATGAACGCGAAGCTGCCGATGGTGACGAACTGGTGTACCGCCACCAGACCGGAGAGATTGGCGTGGTCCTGGATGGTGACGTGGCCGGCCAGCTGCGTCGCATTGGCGAGGATGACCCCGTCGCCGATCTGACAATCGTGCGCGACGTGGACGTAGCTCATGAGGTAGCTCCGAGCGCCGATGCGGGTGACCCCGGACCGGGCGGTGCCGCGATTGATGGTGGAATACTCGCGGATCACGGTGCCCTCTCCGATCTCGACCCAGCTCTCCTCGCCGCGGTATTTGAGATCCTGCGGGTCGCCACCGAGAATGCTGCCCTGCCCCACCCGCGCGCCGGCTCCGAGCCGCACGTTGCGCTCGAGCGTGGCGTGCGGGCCGATCCGGCACCCCGCGCCGACCGTGACGCCGGGCCCCACGATCGCGAACGGGCCCACCTCGACATCGGCGCCGAGCCGGGCGCCCTGGTCCACCAGCGCGGTCGGATGGATCCGAGCCGTCACCGGTCCACCACGCGGGCCAGCATCTCCGCCTCGGCCACCACCCGGCCGTCGACGTAGGCCACGCCCTTCAGGCGGCAGTTGCGGCCCCGCAGCTGGATGATCTCGACTTCGGAGCGGAGCTGATCGCCGGGCCTCACGGGATGGCGGAACTTCACCTTATCGAGGGCCATGAAGTAGACCACCTTGGAGGGCGGTCCTCGCAGCTCGTCCATCAGCAGCATCCCGCCCACTTGCGCCATGGCCTCCACGACCAGCACGCCCGGCATGATCGGGTGCCCGGGAAAGTGACCCTGGAAGAAGGGCTCGTTGATGCTGACGTTCTTGATCCCCACGACCCGCTTGCGGGGCGTGAGCTCCAGGATGCGATCCACCAGCAGGATCGGATACCGGTGCGGGAGCACTTCCATGATCCGTTGAATGTCGAGCATCCAGCCTCCACGTTGCGCGGTGGTGCGAACGATGGCTCGCGCGAGCGCGACGTTGCCTTGATGGCTCGGCCGGGTCGCCACGATGTGGGCCTGCACCCGGCCGCCGACCAGCGCGAGGTCCCCCAGAATATCGCCCGTTTTGTGGCGGACGAACTCATCGGGCCAGCGCAGGGTGGTGCCGAGCACCTCGTCCTCCGAGAGTACCACTGCCGACTGCAGCGTGGCGCCCTTGAGCAGGCCGCGCCCGCGCAGAGCGTCCACTTCGCTGGTAAATCCGAAGGTCCGCGCTGCGGCCAGCTCTTTGCGGAACTCCGCGGGGGTGACGTCCCAGGAGCCCGTCTGGCGGCCGATGAGCGGGTGACTCCACTCGATGGTCGTCGAGAGCCGGAGTCCCGCAGCGGGGCGCGCGGTGTAGCTGGCGCCGCCTTCGCTCAGCGAGATCGGCTGGGCCACGGCATAGCGGGCCGGTTCGCCGGGAAGGGTCGAGCGGCCGGCGCCCTCCAGCAGATCGAAGTAGGGCGCGAATGAACCGTCCAGAATGGGCGGCTCCGGTCCATCCAGCTCGATGAGCAGATCGTCCAGCTCGAGCGCCGCGACGGACGCCAGCAGGTGCTCCACGGTGTGAATGCACGCCGGGCCGTGCCCGATAACGGTGCGGCGCTCGGTGTCGCTCACCTCGCTCACCCGGGCGGGGATCGTGGGTGCGCCGGGCAGATCGACCCGCCGGAAGACGACGCCCTGCTCCGCCTGGCCCGGGCGGCAGCGCACCCGGGTCGTGGCCCCCGTATGCAGCCCGACGCCGGACAACGTGGCCTCGGCGGCGATGGTGCCTCTAGCCATCCCGCTCGCGCTCCCGGACCAGCCGCTCGAGCTGGCCGGCGATCCTGCTCAGCCGGTAGAGCGCCGCCTGGCCCCGCAGGAACTCGCGGTGCGGCCGCGCCGGGAAGCCGCTCACGTCGGTGCCGTCGGGCACCGCGGAAATCACCCCGGCCTTGGCCCCGATGCGGGCGCGGTGGCCGACGCGGAAGTGGCCCCCGACCGCGGCGTGCCCCGCGATGACGACATCGTCGCCGATGTCGGCGCTGCCCGCGATGACGCTGCCGCCCATCACCAGACAGCGCGCGCCCAGCCGCGCGTTGTGTCCCACGTGCACCAGGTTGTCAAGCTTGCTGCCCGGCCCGATGACGGTGTCCTCGATGCTGCCCCGGTCCACACAGCTGTTGGCGCCGATCTCCACGTCGTCTTCGAGCACGCAGCCGCCGACGTGCGGGATTCGCGCGGGGCCGGCCGGGCCCGCGACGTAGCCGAACCCGGGGCCGCCCAGGACCGCGCCGGGCTTGATCAGGCAGCGGCGGCCGATCTTGGTCCCGCTGACGCAGACGACGTTGGGGCCGAGCCGGGAATCGTCTCCCACCCTGACGCCTGCTTCGAGCACCACGCCGGCGCCGAGACGGACCCGATCGCCCAGCACGACGCCGGCGCCGAGCGAAACGTGAGGACCGAGGGAGACGGAACGGCCGAGCCGGACTCCCGGTCCGAGCTGGGCGGTGGGATGCACCTGGCCTGCCTCCGCTGCGGTGGGGAACATCACCCCGAGCACGCGCGCCATGGCGGTCTGGGGATCGGCGACGATGATCCGTGCCGCCGTGACCGCAGGGAGCTCCGCGGCTTCCGGCCTGAGGAGAACGGCGCCCGCCCGGGAAGCGCGAAAGGCGTCGAGATAACGGGCGGAGGCGAGGAGGGAAAGCGTTTCGCCGTCGGCCCCCTCGAGGGAGCCGACGGCGGTGAGCACTCGCGCCCCGTCGCCCAGCAGGCGGCCGCCGACCAGCTCGGCGACCGCCTGCGCAGTGAACGACACCGGGGCCCGCGGCACGCTCAGTTGCTTTGCACCAGCCGCCGCACCACCCGGTCCGTGATGTCCAGCGATTTATCGTAGGACACGATGTTCTGGGAATACGGGTTGTCGAGGTCGATCACCAGGGCGTAGTTGCCTTCGGCCCGAACGCCGTCGATGATAGCCTGCAAGCGGGTTTGCATCGGGGTGAGCAACTCCCGTTCCCGGCCATCGACGCGCTCCTTGATCGACTGGAGCCTGGCGTTGAGGCTGTCGTTCTGGGCTTGCAGGGTCTTTTCCTTGGCGGTGCGTGCCGAGGCCGACAGCATCGCTTTCGACTGATTGTAGGTGGCGATGGTCGAATCCCAGACGGCCTGCAAGCGGTCGGCTTGGGCCTGGGCGGCCTGGGCCTCTTTGGCGTAGAGGCTTTCGGCCTTGGCGTAGCCGGGCATGCCCTGCAGCACGGCCCGCGCCTTGACGAAGGCGACCCGGAGATTGGCCGTGCCCGAGACTCCCGCCGGCGGCGACTGGGGTTGCTGCGCCTGTGCCGCTCCAGCGCCGGCCAGCGTGGTGATAGCGAGGCCCACGACGAGCCTTCGAACGACGGCGATCATTCCCGGATCCTCCTCAAAGGGTGTGGCTCAGAAGAAATTCCCCAGCCGGAAATGCAGCTGCCAGCCGGGCTTTGGTTTGCCGAACAGATCGGTCTTGTCGAGGCCATAGCCGACGTCGACGCCGAGGGGCCCCAGCGGAGAAATGACCGCGACGCCCACCCCGACGCTGCGGAACAGCCGCGTCGGGTTGTACTCGCGGGCGCGCCGGTAGACGTTGCCCGCATCGGTAAAGAGATTCAGGTAGATGGCCTGGCTCACCCGAGCCCCGGCCTCGACGGTGAAGGCCGCGTACGCCTTGCCGAACGACTCGGGCCTGGCCTGGGAGCCGCCCGCCTGGGGATCGAAGCCCGTCGGCGTAATGGCGAACTCCTCGTAGCCGCGCAGCGGGATGCCGTACTGCACCCCGCCCATCGAGTAGAGCTCGGTATAGAAGGGCCCCGTGTCGCCCATGATGAAGCCCGACTTGGCGGTGAGGCCGAGGGTGAACTGGATCCCGCCGCCGAACTGATCGCCCCCACCGGCCCGCCCGAGCGGAGTGTACCAGCGGCCCTCGAAATCCAGCTTCCGGTAGTTTCCGGTCCCGCCCAGAACGCCGCCGTTCTGCTCCCCGCCGATCGTGACGGAGGATCCGGCCACGGCAAAGGGCAAGCCGATCCGGGTATCGCGCGCCACGCTCAGGCCGACGGAGGAGCGGGTGCAGTTGTCGCACGCGAAGACCCGGCTCAAATCGGCCGCGGCGTCGCTGTAGCGAATCTGCTGCAGGCCCCAGGACGCGTAGACGCGGGTGTAGCGGGAGCCGAAGAGCCGAAAGCCGACCTGGTTCTGAAAGCCGCGCTGGCGCTGCCGGCCGAGATCACCGATGGTGTAACGCCGCCGGGAATTGAACAGGGTGATGGTGGCCGAGGTGCCGCTCTCCAGAATCGCGGGATCGCTGTAGCTCAGGTTGAAATCGTTGATGTTGCGCCCGAACTGCCACTGCAGCTTGCCGCGCTTGGCCTTGCCGAAGAGGTTGGGCTCCTCGAGCCCGATGAAGCCGCCGATGCCGACGCCCTGCCCCACGGAGGCGCCGAAGTTGATGTTGCCGGTCCGCCGCTCGGTGACCCGGAAGACCACGTCGACGTCCACTTGATTCTCGGACGGCTGCACGTCAGGGGACGGCAACGGCTGCTGGAAGAAATTCAGGTTGGACACATTCTGATAGGAACGGATCAACGCTTCGCGGTTGAAGGTCTGCCCCGGCAGCATCACGATCGCTTCGCGAATCACCCGCTCGTGAGTGACGTCGTTGCCCAGGATGATGATCCGGTTAATCGTGGCCGGCTGACCCTCGTGGATGTTCCACTTGAGGTCGACGTAATGCGTGCTGTCCGGCCCGGTCCGCCGGATTTCCTCGGGGGTCACGCCGGAGTAGATGTAGCCGTTGTTCTGATACTGGTTGGTGAGCTTTTCCGTGGCCGCATCCCAGGCGCTGCGGCTGAAAGGCACGCCGACCTGCTTGCCGTCTCCCGCGAGCACTTCCTTGCCGAAGGGGAAAAAGGTGCTGATCTCCTCGATCGAGAAGCGGCGGTTGCCCGCCACCTCGAAGCGGCCCACCTGGTAGGCCTGGCCCTCTTCTACCGTGACGCGCACGATGGCCTTGCCCGGCACGCTGTCGGCGATCAGGGTATCGCTCAGGACCCGCAGATCGACGTGGCCGTGGTCGGCGTACCAGTTGGGAATCGAATTCCGGAGGTCGTCGTCGACCTTTTCCTCGCTGTATTCACCCTTCTTGAACCACCAGAACCCTTCGGGCCGGGTGAGCATCCCCTTGACGACGTCCTGGTCAGGGAAGTGCGTGTTGCCCTCGATCTCCACGCGGCTGACGACCACCCGAGGGCCCGGCGCGACGTCGAAGACCAGGCGCACCTGGTTGTTGTCCTGGGGCAGCTCGGTGACCTTGATCTGCACCGCGTAGTAGCCGCGCTTCCGGTACAGCGAGTCGATGACGTGGCGCGAGCGCTCCAGCGCTGCGCGGTCGAGCGGGCGGCCTTCCGGCAGGTTGATCTTGCGCCGCATCGCGCCCGCGTCCTCTTCTTCCACGCCCTTCAAGGTCCACTTCTGCAGCAGTGGGCGCTCTTTGACGACCAACACCAGGATGAGCTTGCCGTCCACTTGGCGCTGCTCCGCCCGCACGTCGTCGAACTGCCCGGTGACGAAGAGGGCCTGAATGGCGCGCTGGATGACGCGATAGGTGATCGGCTGATTGGGATGAATGCCCGCGAAGGACACGATCTGCTGCAGACTGTTGCGGACCGCTCCGATCACTGCGATGCTGTCGGCCGGGGCACGGGTCAACTCCTGCGCGGCCGCGCGGCCCACTCCGAGGAGGAGCGAGGCGGCGAGGCAGGTCGGGAAGCGGAGGCGCATCGGAGAAAGGATTCAGGATTCAGGATTCAGGATTCAGGGGTCAGGGAGGGGGAAGGGCCCGCAACCCTGCATCCTGAATCCTGATCCCTGCTACTAGGCCCGCGAGCCCGTGAGGGCGCGGAACGTCAACTTGTCTCCCTCGGGGGCGACGTCGACCTCGATCTCGTCGCCGCGGACAAACTCGCCGGTCAGGATCTTGTCGCTGAGCGGATCCTCGATGTAGCGCTGGATGGCCCGCTTGAGCGGCCGCGCCCCGTAGGTCTGATCGTAGCCGTGCTTCACCAGGAATTCGGTGGCGGCCGGCGTGAGCCTCACTTCGTCGCCGATGCGGCGCTGCACGTCCCGGATCAGCACGGCGACGATCTTCGCGATGTGCTCCTTGTCGAGCGGATGGAACACGATGACGTCGTCCAGCCGGTTGAGAAACTCGGGATTGAAGACCTTGGCGATCTCTTCCTTGACCGTCTCGGCGATCCTGGCAAACGTGTTGGCGCGGTCGCCGGTGTGGAAGCCCAGCGCCTTCGACTGGGTGATGTCCCTGGCGCCGACGTTCGAGGTCATGATCACCACGGTGTTCTTGAAGTCGATCACCCGGCCGTAGTTGTCGGTGAGATGCCCTTCGTCGAGCACCT
>CAZYPO010000061.1:0-2769 GCA_964649225.1 uncultured Gemmatimonas sp.
GAATCCGAGCCGAGCACGATGCCGGCCCCGCCGGCCTGCAACGCCTTGATGATCCTGCGGCGCAGCGCGATGAAGGATCTCCGTACCTCAGGGGTGAAGGTGCTGTCGCTGCGGAGGTCGTTGGTGCCCTTGATCCAGGCGAGCGCCAAGGCGCGCGGCACATAGCGCAGCTCGGCGCGGTCGTAGAGCTGCTCGACGGGCTCGTCACCCGCGAGCGCCTCGAAGAACCCTTCCGTGGGGACCGACCACACGCCGGCTGCCTTCATCGCGGCAACGAGACCGGACAGCCGGGAGGTATCGGCCTGGGCCAGGACCCCGGTCCCGAAGAAGCCGTCTTCCTTCGGCGTGGCCGGCGCGGTCCTGGCCAGCGCCTCGAGGAAGCCGTCGAGGTGATCGACGCTCCAGTATTTCGCCTCGATCGCCCGCTGGAGTCCTACGGCGAGGGGAACGTGACCGGCAAAGCGGATACCGAGCCGGGCGGCGGCGGCGGCGAGGGAATCGAAGGCCTCGCGCGAGAGGCCCGGGTGGATCTTGAGGAAATCGTAGCCCAGGGCCTTCTCGGCCTGCACCATGCGCACCGCGGAGTCGGGGTTGGGCACGCTGGTGCCGTTGAAGGACGGGCCGGAGGTCCAGATCCTCGGACTGAGGATCTCGCCCCGCTCCGCCAGGTCGCGGTAGTACAGATGACGCGGGGTCCCGAGCATCCCGCGAATGGTGGTGACGCCGTTCAGCGCCCAGAGTGCCAGGGTCCGGACGATTTCCGGGTCGGCGGTCTCGCTGGGCGGAATGTGGGCGTGCATCTCGCCTAACCCGGGGATCAGGTATTTCCCCTTGCCGTCCACCCGCACCGCGCCCGCGGGAATCGTCACGCTGGCCGAAGGGCCGAGCGACGTGATCCGCTCGCCCTGGACCACCACGGTCTGGCCGGCGAGCACGCCCGGGCCGTTCATCGGGATCACGTTCACGTCGAGGAACGCAACCGGTCCGCGCTTCGGCGTGTGCTTGATGACCCGGCCGGCGCGGGCGTCGGTCAGCTTGCCGCCGTCGACTTCCACCAGGCCGTTGACGATCACGTAATCAATCCCGACCGGGTACTGGTGGGGCTTTTCGTAGGTGGCCTGGTCGACCACGGTGGCGGGGTCGAAGACGACGAGGTCGGCCATGAGCCCGGTGGCGATTTTGCCGCGATCGGTCAGACCCATCCGCCACGCCGGGAGCGAAGTCATCTTGCGGACCGCGTCGGGCAGGGTGAGCACGTGCAGCTCGCGCACGTAGCGGCCCAGCACCCGCGGGAAAGTGCCGTAGTTGCGCGGGTGGGGCACCGAGGGTCCGGGCGCCGAGAGGGCGCCATCGGAGGCGATCGCCACCCATTTGTGCTTCATGATGCGCTGCACGTCTCCCTCGTCCATCACGTGGAACACCATGCTGGCCCCGCCCTTGAGCACCCCTTCGATCACCAGGGGCGCCGCGCCCGCGCTGGTGGTGGGCACCCCGCGCTCCACCGCCCAGTCGTAGAGCGTCTTGCCGTTCAAGTCCGGCTTCCAGCTGACGCTGGCGAACTGCGGCCGGTGGAGATCACCGCCGCCGCGATCATTGTCGAGGATGTCGATAATGCCCTTGATGATGCTGTCGCGCAGTACGGGATTCTTGACGCGCCGCGCGAAGGCGGTGTCGCCGTCGGCCATGGCCCAGGCGGGCGCCAGCACGTTGAAGCTGGTTGAGCTGGCGTCATAGGGGTATTCATCGGCCATCACATCGAGCCCGGCACTGCGGGCCGCATCCAGCATGGCAAGGGTCTCGGTGCTCTTTCCCCACATCGCTTTGCCGATGACCTTGTGATGGGTGAGCACCACCGGGATGCGGGCCTCGCGCGCGATGCGGACCGCTTCCGCCACGCCGTCGAGGACGCCGATGCCTTCCTTGCGCAGGTGCGAGGTATAGAAGCCGCCCGAGTCCGCGGCGACCTTGGAGAGCACGATGACCTCGTCGGTCGTCGCGTAGGTCTGCGGCACGTAGAAGAGCCCGGTGGACATGCCGAAGGCCCCTTCGTGCATGGCTTCGCCCACCATCCACTTCATTTTCGCCAGCTCTTCGGCGGTGGGCGCGCGGGCGCTCTGTCCGAGCACGCGCTGACGAATGGTGCCGAAGCCCACCAGCCAGGCGACGTTGATGCCGAGCTTGAGCTTGGCCACCCGGTCCACGTATTCGCCGAACGGAGAGGGGCCGCCACCGTCGGGACCACCCAGTGTGGTGGTGACCCCCTGGCGCACGCGGCTCTCCGCATCGGGCATGCGGAGGATGGCTTCGTTGTGGGCGTGCAGATCGATGAAGCCGGGCGAAACCACCTTGCCCGCGGCGGCGATGGTGCGCGCAGCGTCAGTGGAGGGGATGGGGGTGCGCGAGACCGCGACGATGCGGTCGCCCTTAACGGCGACGTCGGCGCGGAAGCCCGGAGCACCGGTGCCGTCGAGCACCGTGCCGCCGCTGATGAGCAGGTCGTACTTCGGCTGCTGCTGGGTAAGGGCGAGGGCGGCGAGGAGAAGGCGTATCATAGGGATGGGGGATTCGGGATTGGGGATTCGGGATTCGAGGCCTCGAGCAGCGCGGTTCCCCGCGCCAAATGCTCAGCATACCGCTCCGGCGCGATGTTAGTCCCGCACACAATCAGGCCGACGCGCTTGCCGCGCAAGCGCTCGCTGAGGGGACCGAGCAGCGCGGCCGTCGCGGCCGCACCCGCCGGCTCCACCGCGAGCTTGGCGCTGCGAAACA
>CAZYPO010000061.1:2869-7868 GCA_964649225.1 uncultured Gemmatimonas sp.
TTACGGAGCTGACCTTCGAGATCACTCCGCTGGGCGGCGGGGGCAGCCAGTTCAGCGAAAAGATCACGGCCAACCCGGGTGAGGAGATCGTGCTCAGGATTCCGCCCGGCTGAGCAGTGACTGGCTGACGTTGCCGCCGCAGAGGATCGCGACGACAGTCCGGCCACGCCACCGCTCGGCCTGGCGAAGATAGCCCGCCAACGCCACGCCTGCCGCCCCTTCGACCGCCTGGCCATGGGTCTCGAGCACGAGACGCATGGCCAGGCGGATTTCAGTTTCGGAAACCGTCTCGTAGGCATCCGCCAGCTCCCTCACGAGCTCGAAGGTGATCGCTCCCTCCTCCACACCGCCCGCGGTGCCGTCGGAGAGGGTGGGGCGGGATTCAAGCTCCAGGATGCGACCCGCGCGGATCGATTCGATCATCACGGGGGAGTTTTTCGGGGAGCAGCCGATGATCTGGACGCCGGGCCAGACTGATTTGAGCTGGGCGGCGACCCCGGCGAGGAGTCCGCCTCCGCCGAGCGCGATGAATACGGCGTTGGCGCGCGGGAGCTGGAGCGCGAGCTCGATGCCGATGGTGCCCTGCCCTCCCACCACATCGAGATCGTTGTAGGGAGAGATGTAGGGAAGGCCTTCGCGCTCCGCGCGGGAGCGCGCATAGCGCTCGGAGAGGCCCGAATCGCTGCCGTGGGTCTCGAGGATTCCTCCCAGCTCCCGGATCTTGGCGAGCTTGCCGGGGTCGGCACCCTCGGGCACCACGATGCGCGCCGAGATTCCCAGCTTGCCGGCTGCGTAAGCCACCGCCGCACCATGGTTTCCCGTCGAGGCGGCGATGACTCCGCCCGCTCGCGCCACGGATCCAAGCGCCAGCAGCTTGCTGAACGCCCCGCGGGCCTTGAAGGATCCGGTGTGCTGGAGGTTTTCGAGCTTGAGGTGGGGGCCGAGAGGGGAAGGCTCGAGCGGGGTTTCCTTGATCCAGGGCCGGATGCGCGTCTCGGCGGCCTGAACGGCGGCGAGAACCGCGCTGTTCACGGCGTACGGGCCCGGCGAAGCACGCGGCCGGGGCGCGCATCGGTGGCGGATCCCGCGCGGTACACCTCGACGCCGTTGACCAAGGTGCGCGCGATGCCGGTGGAGAGGGCCTGCGGCTCCTTTGGCGTAGCATGATCGATGACGGTGGCCGGATCAAAGAGCACCAGATCGGCGTACCAGCCGGGCCGCAGCTCGCCGCGCCGGGTCAGGCCTGCGTTGTGCGCCGCCAGGGAGCTCATTTTGCGGATCATTTCCTCGAGGGGGACGACGTGCTGCTCGCGGACATAGCGGCCCAGCACCCGGGGGAAGGAGCCGTAGCCGCGCGGATGCCGGCCGGCCAGCTCGCCGTCGGTGCAGATGTTTCCAAAGGGCCAGGCCAGCAGCTTCTCGAGATCGGGCTCGACCATGCTGGTGCCGATCACGCTCTCCGCTTTGCCCTCGGATTCCTTGATCAGCGCGACCAGCGTCACCGCGGGATCGGCGTGGCGGAGCTGGGCGATCTGCGCGACGGTCTTGCCGACATACGAGGGATCCGGGTCGAAGCGGCCGAGCAGCAGCCCGTCGGCCGGCGCCACCTGGTCGAGGACGAAGCGGGCCTCGCGGAGATCGCGATAGTTGCCCTCGGGAAAGAGCACCCGCAGGGTGGATTGCCAGTAGAGATACGGATAGACGTCGAGGGTGACGTTGATGCCCTGGGCGCGCGCCGCGTCGAGGCGGCGGATCAGGCTGTCGGCCTGACCCCAGAGCCGGCGCATCGCAAGCTTGGCGTGGGAGAGCTGCACCGGCATGCCGGTGGTCCGGCCGATGGTCAAGAGCTCCTCGACCGCGGGCCAGAAGCCGCGGTCCTCACTGCGGACATGGCTGATGTAGCGGCCGCCCGAATCGGCGGCGACCTGGGCGAGCGCGAGCACCTCCGAGGGCGCTGCGCTGTGGGCCTCCTCGTATTCCAGGCCGCTGGAGAGTCCCAGGGCCCCGGCGCCGAGCTCGCGGCGCAGCAGCACTTTCATGCTGTCCAGCTCGCGAGGCGAGGCGGCGCGGCGATAGTCGTCGCCGAGCAGCTGGGTGCGGATGGTGGCATGCCCCACATACATCGCGAGGTTGACCGCGGCGGGATGGCGCTCCAGCGAATCGAGGAACGCGCCCAGCGGATAGGGCGAACCGCCGTCCTGCCCTCCGACGACGGTGGTGATACCCTGGCTGACCGCCGCGAGGGCATCCGGATGAGCCCCCAGCCCGCGATCGGCGTGGCTGTGGGTGTCAATGAAGCCGGGGGCGAGGGTGAGCCCTCCGCCGTCCACGACGCTATCGGAGAGCTCGCGGGTTAGGCTTCCCACCGCGGCGATGGTATCGCCGGCGATCCGCACGCTCGCGGCGCGGGCGGGGGTGCCGGTGCCGTCGAGGAGCTGGAGATTGGTGAGGAGGAGGGTGCGGTTAGACGGGCGGCCGCAGGCAGTGGCGACTACGAGCAGTGCGAGAGCGGCGAGCGTCCGGAGCTTGACCGTTTGATCCACAGATTACACAGATTGCACGGATTGGGGGTCTTGTGGAACCGCTGTGAGGCTACGCCGAGCGGGCGGCCCGGCGCAGCCGGCGCAGGTGGCCGAAGCCGACCATGCGGCCGCTTTCCTCGTCGAACAGCTTGAGGCCCAGGGTGCGGATGCTCTCCCGGAGGGTGAGCGTGGTCACCTTCTGGAAGGTGGGATTCTCGCGGTGGCAGCGCTCGAGCTCGTAGTTGGGGATCTTCGGGCTCAGGTGATGCACGTGGTGGAAACCGATGTTGCCGGTGAACCACTGCAGGACCCGGGGGAGCCGGAAATAGGAGCTGCCGACGACCGCGGCGGTGGCGTAGTCCCACTCGGGACCACCACGCCAGTAGGCGTCCTCGAACTGGTGCTGCACATAGAAAAGCCAGACGCCCGCGGTGCCGCTCAAGAGCACGATGGGCAACCAGATCATCATGAACTCGCGGAAGCCGATCAGCAGCGAGAGAATCGTGATCATCGCTGCGAGCGCGAGATTGGTGCCGTGGACATTGATGATTTCGCGCTTGCCCGCCAAGCTGCGGCTGGGCCAGCGATGCTTGATCAGGAGGAACGTCGGCCCGAAGCCCAGTAGGACGAGCGGATTCCGGTAGATCCGGTACCAGGTGCGCTTGAGCCACTTCGCGGAGAGGTACTCGCGTACTGTGAGCGTGGTGATGTCGCCGGTACCGCGCTGCTCCAGGTGACCGGAGGTGGCATGGTGAATCGCGTGCTCGCGGCGCCAGTGGGCATAGGGCGTCGCGGTGAGGATGCCGGTCACCCAGCCGACGATATCATTCCAGGTGCGGGAGGGCAGAAAGGAACCGTGCCCGCAATCATGCATGATGATGAAGGTCCTGATGGTGAGTCCGGCCGCGGGCAGTGCCAGCCCGAGGGTGAGCAGGTAGCTCACCGAGAGGCTCCAGTACATCAGGAAGGCAACCGCAATAAGGGGAACGAGCGTCGAAACCAGTTGCCAGATTGCCCGCTTGACGCTAGGGGTCTGGTAGCGAGCGACGATCTCCCGCCATTTGCTGTTGTTCTCTGCCATACCGAAGAATAAGGCAGCCGAGGGGCTGTGTACACTCAGACGCGGTAAACTCTGACGGGCACAGCAGTTGGCGGGTAGATTGGCGGAGGCCTCCACAACCACAGGCACGCATGCTGAGCCGCTGGAACGATGCCGAAGCCGACCGCTGCGCTGCTCCTCTCGATCTCAGGGTCTACACCTCGCACCTGCTGGGGCTCGAGCCTTCGCTGGTGCTGCACGGCGGCGGCAACACGTCGGTCAAGACCGCCGCGCGAAATCTCTTCGGCGACACGGAGGAGCTGCTCTA
The DNA here is from genome assembly GCA_964649225.1 of uncultured Gemmatimonas sp. Lineage (GTDB taxonomy): Bacteria > Gemmatimonadota > Gemmatimonadetes > Gemmatimonadales > GWC2-71-9 > JABFSM01. The sequence continues at coordinate 6,759 of CAZYPO010000061.1, forward strand.
CATCAAGGGCAGCGGCTGGGATCTCGCGACCATCGAGGCCGCCGGCTTCGCGCCCGTCCTGCTCGAACCACTGCGCCGTATGGCGGAGCTGGCCGAGCTGAGCGACAGCGACATGGTGCGGGCGCAGCGCGCCGCGATGACCGATCCCGGCGCGCCCACCCCGTCGGTCGAAGCGATCCTCCACGCCATCATCCCCTTCCCGTTCGTCGATCACACCCATGCCGATGCGGTGGTCGCAATCAGCAACACGGCGGACGGCAGCCGCAGGATTCGCGAAGTGTATGGCGACCGGATGCTGGTGGTGCCGTACGTGATGCCGGGCTTCATCCTGGCCAAGAAGGTGCGGGAGCTGACCCGCTCCGCCGATTGGAGCCAGCTCGAGGGGATCGTGCTGCTCCAGCACGGCATTTTCAGCTTCGGTGCCTCGGCGCGGGAGAGTTACGAGCGGATGATCGAACTGGTGAGCAAGGCCGAGGAGTACCTCGAGCATCAGGGTGCGAGGACCGTGGTATCCACAGATTTCACAGATGACACAGATGCGTTGGGGCCTCTCGGAACGGATGGTCTAAGGGGTCTCGCCGAGCTGCGGCGCGCGGTCGGGAGCGCGCGCGGCGGGCCGGTGGTGGCTCGGCGCGAGTGCTCGGCCGGCGCGGTGAGGTTTTCGGCCCAGGCGGATGTCGCGTCCATCGCGGGCCGGGGGCCGCTTACGCCCGATCACGTGATCCGGACCAAGCCGGTTCCGCTGGTGGGCGACGGAGACTGGGAGCGGGCCGTCGAGCAGTACGCCGCGCGCTATCGCGCGTACTTCGCGCGCCATGCGACGCCGGCGCTCCGCTGCCTCGACCCCGCGCCGCGCTGGGTGGTCTGGCGCGGCCACGGGTTCGTCACGTTCGGTGCGTCGGCGAAGGAGGCGGGGGACGTCGCCGATATCGCGCGCCACACCGCGCGCGCGATCGGGTGGGCCGAGCAGCTGGGAGGGTGGCAAGCGCTGCCCGAGGCGGAGCTTTTCGCAGTGGAGTACTGGGAGCTGGAGCAGGCCAAGCTCACACAGGGAGGCGCGCGGCCGCCGTTCTCGGGACGGGTGGCAATGGTGACCGGGGCGGCGAGCGG
>CAZYPO010000061.1:7968-17935 GCA_964649225.1 uncultured Gemmatimonas sp.
TCTGGGAACAGAGCCTGGCACTCAATCTCACCAGCCACCTGAGCTTGTTACAGAGCGCGGTGCCCTACCTCAAACTGGGTTTCGATCCCTGCGTGGTGATCGTCGGGTCGAAGAACGTGCCCGCCCCGGGACCCGCCGCGGCCGCGTACTCCGTGGCCAAGGCTGGACTCACTCAACTGGGCCGGGTGGCGGCCCTCGAGCTCGGCAAAGAGGGGATTCGGGTCAACACGCTGCATCCGCACCTGGTGGTGGACACGGCGCTCTGGACGCCGGAGGTGGTGGCTGCGCGCGCAAATCAGTATGGGATGACGGCGGAGCAGTACCTGAGAAACAATCTGCTGGGGGTCGAGATCACGACCCAGGACGTGGCGAACGCGGTGATCGCGCTGGCGGGGCCGGCGTTCAGCAAGACGACGGGGGCTCAGATCGCGATCGACGGGGGGAGTGACAGGGTTGTCTAGAGGCCTACCGACGTTCCGGGAACAACGTCAGCAGCCCCTCCTCCGACGCCTTACACACCCCGCGCTCCGTAATCAGCCCCGTTACGAGTCGCGCCGGCGTCACATCGAATCCAGGGTTATGCGCGGGCATGCCGGGGTAGGAGTGCACTTCGCGGGGGTCGCGCTCCTCGATGGGGATCGCCGCGCCGTCGGACACGCTCCAATCGATGCTGGGTGAGGGCACGGCGGCATAAAAGGGAATCCCGCAGTCCCGCGCGGCGAGTGCCTTGAGGTAGGTACCGATCTTGTTGGCGACGTCACCGGTACGGGTGGTGCGGTCGGTGCCTACCAGACACAGATCCACCCTGCCCTGCTGCATCAATAACCCGCCCGCGCTGTCCACGATCACGGTGTGCGGCACCCCGTGCTGGGCCAGCTCCCAGGCGGTGAGGTAGCCCTGATTGCGCGGCCGGGTCTCATCCACCCACACGTGCAGCGGCAGCCCCGCGTCGTGGGCACGATACACCGGGGCGAGCGCGGTGCCCCAGTCAACGGTGGCGAGCCAGCCGGCATTGCAATGGGTGAGCACCTGGACGGGCTCCCCCCCCGGCTTGCGAGCCGCCAGCGCGCGGAGCAATAGCTCGCCGTGGACGCCGATCCGCTCGCAGATGGCCACGTCCTCTTCCGCCAGCTCGGCGGCCAGCCGGTAGGCCGCGGCGAGGCGCTCGCCCGGCGGCAGCGCGCCTAACCCGCCCTGCATCCGGTCGAGTGCCCAGCGGAGATTGACCGCGGTGGGGCGGGTGGCGAGGAGGGTGTGCCGGGCCTCGTCGAGCGCGCGATCGGAGGCATCCTCCCGCAGCGCGAGACACACGCCATAGGCCGCCGCGACACCGATGAGCGGCGCGCCGCGGACTTGCATGCCCCGAATGGCGTGCGCCGCTTGGTGCAGCGAGGTGAGCCGCACCACCTGGAACTCCGCGGGTAGCCGGGTCTGGTCGATGAGCTCGACCGACCAGCCGTCCTGCGCCACCCAGAGCGTTCGGTAGTGCTGGCCCGAAACCTTCAATGGCCCGCGAACTCCACCAGGGTGAACACGGCGCGCCCGCGCGCTTCGAGCATGCGCCGTCCGCCCAGGTCGGGCAGATCGATCACGAAACAAGCTTCCACCAGCTGTCCGCCCACCTGCTCGATCAGGCGGACCGCGGCCTCGGCGGTCCCTCCCGTGGCGATGAGATCATCCACCAGCAGCACGCGCTCGCCGGCCCGAATGGCGTCGGAATGCATCTCCACCCGGTCAGTCCCGTACTCCAGCTCGTAGTCGTGGCCGACGGTCTCCGCGGGGAGCTTTCCCTTTTTCCGAATGGGAACGAAACCGGTGCGGAGGTTATGCGCGATCGCGCCACCCAGGATGAAGCCGCGCGCCTCGATCCCCGCCACCTTCTCCACCCGCTGGTCCCGATACCGCTCGGTGAACGCATGGATGGTGGCGCGGAAGCCTTCGGCGTGGCCAAGCAGCGTCGTGATGTCGCGAAAGAGGATGCCGGGCTTGGGATAATCGGGGATGGTGCGAATCAAGGGGGCCAGGTCGATCATAGCACTCTCCCCGCGACGACGCTGAGCCGGGCGGCGAGCGCGGGATCCCGCATGGCGGGCGCGGTCATGATGGCGCCGTCGAGCACGCGGTCGCAGCCGTGGGGGCACACGGCTGGACGCCCACGCAGCCGCGGCACCGCGCGCCGCACCAGCTCGCGCGCCGCGACGACATTCTTGCCCATCACCGCCATCACCTGCTCCACCGTGACTGCGCCATGCCCGGAATGCCAGCAATCCCAGTCGGTGACCATGGCGATGGTGGCGTAGCAGAGCTCGGCTTCGCGCGCGAGCTTGGCCTCCGGCATGTTGGTCATACCGATCACCGCCGCGCCCCACTTGCGGTATAGCTCCGACTCGGCGCGGGTGGAGAATTGCGGGCCTTCCATGACGACGTAGGTGCCGCCGCGCACGCAGGGCGCTCCTGCCTCGCGCGCCGCGGCCTCGGCTGCGTCGCCCACGCGGGCGCAGACCGGCTCGGCCATGGAGACGTGGCCCACCAGGCCGGTCCCGAAAAAGGTCTTGGTGCGCGCGAAGGTGCGGTCGATGAACTGGTCCACCACCACGAAGGTTCCTGGGGCGAGGTCCTCCTGCAAGGATCCCACAGCGGAGAGCGCCAGGACATCGGTCACGCCGACGCGCTTGAGCGCGTCAATGTTGGCGCGAAAGTTCACTTCGGTGGGCGGGATGCGGTGGCCGCGGCCATGGCGGGGGAGAAAGACGAGCCGCATACCGTCGAGCTCGCCGGTGAGCAGGTCGTCGGATGGCTTGCCGAAGGGACCGATGACCGATTCCCACTTGGGGCGCTCGAGCCACTCGATGTCGTAGATCCCGCTCCCACCGATGACGCCGAGGCAGGGTGTCGGAGCGGGATTGGGCATGATGCTCGAAGCTATCGTCGGGGCAGCGCCCGCGCCATCTTTCGCCAGTGGAAATCCCGGAGCCGGTGCCAGCGTGGCCGCCAGGACCGAACGTGCCGCGGCGGGGCGGAGCTCTCCGCGCGGCGATCGGCCGCGGCATGCTGCGGCTGATCGGTTGGCGCCTGGAAGCGGGGCTGCCGGACCGGCCAAAATTCGTGGTGATCGCCGCCCCGCATTCCTCCAACTGGGATTTCCTGGTGGGGATCGGAGCGGCCTTCGCCCTCCGGCTGGACTTCAATTTCGTCGGCAAGGCGGAGCTGTTCCGGGGGCCGCTGGGTATGGTGATGCGCGCTCTGGGTGGGCTGCCGGTCGACCGGCACCATCCCGAAGGATTCGTGGCTCAACTGGTCGCGTTGTTCGCGCAGCGGGAGAAGCTGGTACTGGCGATGGCGCCGGAGGGAACCCGGAAGCCGGTAGAGCGCTGGAAGAGCGGATTCTATCGGGTCGCGCTGGGCGCCGGGGTCCCGATCGTGCCCGCCTATTTCGACAACGGGCGAAAGCGAGTGGGATTCGGTGCGCCGTGTTTTCCAAGCGGAGACGCGGAAGCGGATATCGCCGCGCTCCGCGCCTTTTACGCCCGGTTTCCGCGCCGGGGGTAAGACTTACCGACCTGTCCTTGTCTCAACCTTCTCCGCTTTACCCCTCGACGGGCCTGCCCTCCCGCACCCAGGCACCGAAGCCCCCGGTCAGGTTTGCCACGTTGCGTCCGCGGGCCAGCAACAGGCTCGCGGCGATCGCAGAACGGCTACCGCCCTGACAATGCACGACGATCGGCCGGTCGGTGGTGAGCTCGTTCAGCCGGTCGGGAAGCTCCGCCAGCGGAATCAGCGTCGCCCCAGGCAGGCGCCCGGCATCCCACTCTGCGCGGCCCCGTACATCGAGGATCAAGCGGCCGTTGCTCAGGCGGGCCAGGGCGTCGGGCGAAAGCTGCTCCACCCGCTCGAGCTGCCCGGTGCCGGCGGCCCAGAGCTTGAGCGCCTCCGCCGCAAAATAGCCGCGCGCCCGGTCAAGCCCGATCAGCAGCAGGTTCTGGATGACCAGCTCGAGGCGACCACGGGCCGAATCATCCAGCAGCAGGTACAGATCCTGATCGTAGGGCAGCAGCGAGCCTGCCCAGGTGGTGAAGCTGTTGTTGAAAGGGATGTTCAGCGTGCCGGGGATGTGCCCCGCGGCAAAATCGGCGGCCGGCCGGATATCCACGATCACGGCTCCGGCGACGAGCAGGCTCTCAATGCGATGCTCGGCGATCCGCTCGGGCAGCGACAAAGCGCCGAGCAGCGGCGGCCCGTCACGGTTAATGCGCTTCATCTCGCCGAAGTAACGGGGCGGCTCCGGCTGGCCGGCCAACACCTGCTTTACAAACGTGTCCTCGTCGGCCACTGCGAAGGCCCAGTTGAAGCGCCGCTCGTAGCCGACGGTGGACTGCGGCACCGCGCTCATGCCCTTTCCGCACGCGCTGCCGGCTCCGTGCCCGGGCCAGATCTGCAGGTGATCCGGCAGCGTCTTGAACCAGCTCAGACTCCGGAACAATTCCCGCGCGCCGAGATCGGCGGTGCCCTGAACGTGGGCCGCCTTCTCGAGCAGATCGGGCCGGCCGACGTCGTTGACGAAGACGAAATCGCCGGTGACGATGCCCATTGGCTCAGTGGCGGTGGCAGTGTCGGTGAGCAGGAAGCTCAGGTGCTCCGGGGTGTGGCCCGGCGTGTGCACCGCGCGGAGCTCGACGTTGCCCACTCGAATCGTGTCGCCATTGCGCAGCAACACGACGCCGGGCTCGGCACCGAAGCGGTATTGCCATTCGGGCGGGCCGCAAGCGGAGAGATACATGGTGGCGCCGGTGCGGGCGGCGAGCTCGCGGGTACCCGAGACGAAGTCGGCGTGAATGTGGGTTTCGGTGACCGCGGTGATGCGCAGGCCCTGGCGCTCGGCGGCGGCGATGTACTGGTCCACGCGCCGATTGGGGTCGACGACGACCGCGGTGCCGGTGGCGCCACAGCCGATCAGATAGCTGGCCTGGGCGAGCGGTTCATCGAAGAGGCGGGTGAAGAGCATGGGGACCTGGAGTCAACGGCCTCGAAGCAGCACCAGCGCGCCCATCAGCAGCAGGAACGCGGCGAACCCTTTCCGCAGCAGCGTCTGCGAAACGTGGCGCACCAGCCGGCTTCCCAGCGCCACGCCGACCAGCGCGATCCCGGTGAACAGCCCGATCGCGGACCAGTCGAACTCGATGCTGCCGTGGTATCGCGCCACGCCAGCGATACAACTTAGCATGATCAGGGCGAGCGAGGTTCCGATCGCCTGCTTCATCGGCAGGCCAGCCAGCAGCACCAGCGCGGGCACGTAGAGAAATCCCCCGCCCACGCCCACGAAACCGGTGAGGATGCCCACCGCGCCGCCGACCAGCGTGACGAGGGGCAAGGGGTGCCTGGGGCGCTGCGGGGTGCTGGCGATGGCCCCTGCCCCGAAGAACATCGAGACCGCGGCCAGCAGCATCACCACCGCAAAGACGGTGAGCTGCACGCTGGCCGCCACGCGAAGGCCGAACTCGGCGCCAAGCAGCGCGCCGACGATGGCCGGCGGGCCGAACGCCAGCACGGTGCGCAGGTTGAGAGTACCGGCCCGCCAATGCGCCGCCGCACCGACTGCGCTGCTCAATCCCACCACCACCAGGCTCATGGGTATGGCCGCCTTCACCCCGTAGCCCATGACGTAGTGCAGCACCGGCACGGTGAGGATCGACCCTCCGCCACCCAGCAAGCCGAGGCTCAGGCCGATCAGCAGCGCGAGGGTGTAGCCGAGTGCGATCACGGCGCCGCGGAAGCGGCGCGGGGCGGCGCGATCCGATCGAGCAGATCGGCCAGGGTGCGCATATCGAACGGTTTCTGGATGATGGGCTGGCGTAAGCGGGTTATGAACGTGGCGATTTCGGCGGACGCGGTGTCTCCCGAGATCACCACCAGTTTTTCCAGGCCGGAGGGGTCGTGCGCCGCCAGCATGTCGTGGATCTCGATCCCCGACACGCCGGGCATGCGCAGGTCGGTGACGATGGCGTCATAGCCGGGGCGCCCCTGTCCGAGCAGGTCCAAGGCCTCGCGACCGTTCTTGGCCTCCTCGACCTGCCAGCCGCGCCGCTCGAGATAGCGGCGGATGGCGACCCGGATGGCGGCCTCGTCATCGATGACCAGCACGCGGCGGCTGCCCGGTGCCTGGGGATGGGCGGGGAGCGAGAGATCGCTATGCGGCAACTCGGCCGGGGCGGCGGCAACGCGCGAGGCTGAGCGCCGATCGAGAAAGGGGAGCAGCACGGTGAAACGGGCGCCATGGGTGCCCGGCCCGCTGCGATTTTCCGCCCTGAGCACACCGGCGTGCTGTTCGACGATCCCGTGGCTCACCGAGAGCCCGAGACCGGTGCCCTGGCCGTGGCCCTTGGTGGTGAAGAAGGGCTCGAACAGGCGGGGCAGCACGTCGGGGGGAATCCCCGGACCATCATCCTCGACAATCAAGGCGACCTGGTCGCCCTTGAGCCCGGTCGAGATGCCGACCCAGCCTCCCGACCCCACCGCGTGGAACGCGTTGCTCAGCAGGTTGGTGAGCACCTGTTCGAGAGCGGTGGGATTGGCGTGCACCGACGGAAGGTCCCGGGCGGTCCGGATCTCGAGCCGAATGGAATCCGCCTCGGCCAGGCGCTCGAAAGCGGGCCGGACCCGATCGACGATGTCGCGCAGTGAAACCACCTGGCGATCCTCCCGCTTGGTCCTGGCAAAGGTCAGCAGATCCTGCACGATGGCCCGGCAGCGCTGGGATTGCTGCACGATCGTGTTGAGGGCCTCCGTGTCGTCCTGATTGCGAGGCTGGCTGAGCAGATCCTGCCCAAAGGCCAGAATCGCGGTGAGCGGGTTATTGAGCTCGTGGGCCACGCCGGAGATCATCCGGCCGATGGTTTCGAGCCGCGCGGTCTGCGCCAGCTGGGCCTGCATGCGATCCCGCTCTTCCTCCAGGCGGGCGCGCTGGGTGCGGTCGCGCAGGATCAGCACGTATCCCTCGGGGGCCGCCTTGCCGATGGCACGGAGGGAAACCTCCATGGGGAACTCGGCGCCGTCGGCCCGCAGGCCCTTGATCTCATAGCCTCCGACAGGCGTGGCCGGATGGCGGCGTGGTTCGTCGGTGATCGGTTTCCAGAGGTCCTCGAGACCACTGCCCCGCGCGAAGCGGTCGAACGGCTGACCCATGACCGCGTCCGCCTCGCACCCCAGGATCTCGAGCGCCGCGGGATTGCAGTGGATGATGCGGCGCTCGGCGTCGAGCAGCACGATGCCGTCGGAGGCGGCGCGGATGATCTGCGCCAGCCGGGCCTCCGAGTCCGCCAGCTCGTTAAGCCGGGCCTGGCGCGCAGCTTCCGCCTCGCCGTAGACGTCATCGAGGACGGCGAGGATCATCCCGAAGACCAGCAGGAACTGGAACAGGGTGTCGATATAGGAGTTGTACCGGGTCAGCCACCCAAAAAAGCCCGGGATGAGGCCGGAGTCGGGGCGCGCCTGCAAGAAGGCGGGAACATAGAGGAGCCAGAGCCCGGCCAGCATCAGACAGACCAGCGTCAGGGCTCGGCTGCCGCGGCTCTTGCGCCGGGGAGGGAGGGTCTCGAGCAACCACGCGCAGATCAGGAAGACCGGGATGGCGAATCCGGCCTGCCAGGCCATGAAGGGGTTGAGATCGGTGGGCGCCAGGTAGAACAGCGCCGCCACGCCCAGCAGCAGGGCCAGACCGGCACCGAGCCCGACGGTCGGAATGCTCTTCCGGGTTACGTACAACCAGGTGCCGGACAACAAGCACAGGAAAAAGAGCAGCTTCGCCCCGCCGTAGATGGCGTACAACAGCGAGACAATCTGGGTTTCCGGGTGCTGGAGGGAGTCGAGGGGAATCAGGGGCAGCAGATAGTATCGCACGAGCAGCGCGATGACCGCGAGGGCCACCGCGCCGAAGGACCAGGTCCACCAGGTCAGCCACGGACGATGCCCCAGGCCCCGCCGGAGGATGAGTCCAAGCCCAAGGCACAGAATGCTCGCGGCCAGCTGGAGCTGGATTCCGAGCGAGGCGACGATGGCGCCGCCGACTGGTTCGGGCATGGGGGAAATGTAAGTCTATGCGTCCTGCTTCACATAAAGCTCCCCGCCACGCGCGCGGAATTCTTCCGATTTCTGCGCCATGCCCTGGGCCAGCGCGCGCAGGTCCTGGGTGATCTTCATCGAGCAGAACTTGGGTCCGCACATCGAGCAGAAGTGGGCCAGCTTGGCGCCTTCGGCGGGAAGGGTTTCGTCGTGGAAGCTCCGCGCGGTGAGCGGATCGAGCGCCAGATTGAACTGATCTTCCCAGCGGAATTCGAAGCGCGCCTTGGACATCGCGTCGTCCCATTCGCGCGCCCGGGGGTGGCCCTTGGCCAGGTCGGCGGCATGGGACGCGATCTTGTAGGCGATCACGCCCGCCTTCACATCTTCCTTGTCGGGCAGGCCGAGGTGCTCTTTGGGGGTGACGTAGCAGAGCATCGCGGTGCCGAACCAGCCGATCATCGCGGCGCCAATCGCACTGGTGATATGGTCGTAGCCCGGCGCGATGTCGGTGGTGAGGGGCCCCAGGGTGTAGAACGGGGCTTCGGCGCACCACTCAAGCTGCTTCTCCATGTTTTCCTTGATCAGATGCATGGGGATATGACCCGGCCCCTCGTTCATCACCTGCACGTCGTATTCCCACGCGATGCGGTTGAGCTCACCCTGGGTTTCGAGCTCGGCGAATTGCGCGGCGTCGTTCGCGTCGGCGATGCTGCCCGGGCGGAGTCCGTCGCCCAGCGAGAAGGACACATCGTAGGCCTGCATGATCTCGCAGATCTCGCGGAAGCGGGTGTAGAGGAACGACTCCTGGTGGTGCGCCAGGCACCACTTGGCCATGATGGAGCCGCCGCGTGAGACGATGCCGGTGACGCGGTTGGCGGTGAGCGGGATGTAGCGGAGCAGCACGCCGGCGTGCACGGTGAAATAATCCACCCCCTGCTCGGCCTGCTCGATCAGGGTGTCGCGATAGATCTCCCAGGTGAGCTCCTCAGGAATCCCCCCGACCTGCTCCAGCGCCTGGTAGATCGGCACGGTACCGATCGGCACGGGGGAGTTTCGGAGGATCCACTCCCGGGTCTCGTGAATGTTCTTACCGGTGGAGAGATCCATTACGGTGTCGGCGCCCCACAGGGTGGCCCAGCGGAGCTTTTCGACTTCGTCCTCGATGGAGCTCTTGACTGCGGAGTTACCGATGTTGGCGTTGAGCTTCACCGCGAAGCCGCGGCCAATGATCATCGGCTCGAGCTCGGGGTGGTTGAGGTTGGCCGGGATGATCGCGCGGCCCCGCGCGACCTCGCTCCGCACGAACTCGCGCGGCATCCCTTCGCGCAGCGCGACGAACTCCATCTCGGGAGTGATCTCGCCGCGTCGGGCATAGTGGAGCTGGGTGCTTGGCGAACGGGCGCGATAGACGGGTGGTCGGGAGGTCGGGAGGTCGGGAGCCACCGAGTCATTCCCGACTTTCCGACTTTCCGACTTCCCGACATCACGTTCGAGGATCCAGGCTTCCCGCAGAGGAGGTAGTCCGAAGCGCACATCGTGCCCCTCCGGCCCGCTGGTGTCGTACACCCGGAGCGGCGGCTCGCCGCCGGCGAGCGCGATCTCACGCACGGGGACGCGGACACCGTGGGGACCCTCGAGGTAGACCTTGGTGGAGTTGGGGAAGACGCCGCGGTAGTCGGTAGTTCTCGTTGCCATGCTACTCCGCCTCCCTCCGCCGGTATGAACCGGATCAGGTTCCAAGGGTTCCTCTCAACGACGGCGCTTACCGGCGTGCCCCTGGCGGTTCAGGGAAAGTAATGAGGCAACTGGCTGTGGGAGACCCGCGGCATCCCCGTGCCGGATTCTGGACACCCCTCTGAGGCGCTAGCGCAACATTTTTGCGACGGACAACCATTTGGGAATCGGTTGGACG
>CAZYPO010000062.1:0-16475 GCA_964649225.1 uncultured Gemmatimonas sp.
CGGGCTGTGTCCGAACGACACGCCCAGGTGTGCGGCCTCAACCGCCGCTGCCTAAGGCTGCGGAGGGGGCAACTGAGGCTGGTCCACGGTGACCTTCCGTACCGAAATCCTTGCAGTCTATCGACGCCAGCCCAGCAAACCGGTACCGAACCCCCCGCCGTTGCGAATTAACGGCGGCTCGGGCGGGTGGTCAGTTCGTCAGCCGCTATGAGCGCCCGGTTCCCCGCCGCTCTCCGCTCAAGGAGAAACAGACTGCTTTAAGCGGTTACTTAACCCGCGTTAAGGAACATTCTGAGCACCCGGGGCAGGATTCCCCCGTGTTTGAGGTATTCCAGCTCGACCGGGGAGTTCAACCGCACGATCGCCTCGAACCGGGTGTCCTTATTGTCCTCTCCCACGGCACGAACCCTCACCCGCCCGCCGGGCACCAGCCCGGCCGCGATGCCGGAGACGTGGTACACCTCGCGGCCGCTCAGCCCCAGTGTCTCCCGAGACTGACCCGCCACGAATGCGAGCGGCAGCACGCCCATGCCCACCAGGTTGCTGCGGTGGATCCGCTCATAGCTCTCGGCGATCACGGCCTTCACGCCGAGCAGGGTGGTGCCCTTGGCGGCCCAGTCGCGGCTGGAGCCGGTGCCGTACTCCTTGCCGGCCAGCACGATGAGCGGGGTGCCCTCCGCGATGTACCGCATGGCGGCGTCGTAGATGGAGAGCACCTCGCCCGAGGAGAAGTGCAGGGTCCAGTTGCCCTCCTTGTCGGGCACCAGGCGGTTCTTGATGCGCACGTTGCCGAAGCTCCCGCGCATCATGACTTCGTGATTCCCGCGGCGCGCGCCGAAGGTGTTCCAGTCCACCTGCTGGACGCCGTGCTCGAGGAGATAGCGCGCCGCGGGTCCGTTCTTGGGTATGGAGCCCGCGGGCGAGATGTGATCGGTGGTCACCGAGTCGCCCACTGAAACCAGAACTCTGGCCCCGGTGATGTCGGAGAGCTGGCCCGCCTCACGCGGCAGATTCTGGAAGAAGGGCGGCTCCCGGACGTAGGTGGAGTCGGGGCTCCAGGTAAACCGGTCGCCCTCCGGAATGGTGAGCGCGCGCCACTCTTCGTCGCCATCGAACACCGAGGCGTATCTCTCGGTGAAGAGCTCGGGCTTGAGCGACGCGGCCATGGTGCGCTTGATCTCTTCGAGGCTGGGCCAGATCTCGCTTAGGAAGACCGGCTTGCCGTCCTTGCCGTTGCCGAGCGGCTCCTTGAGGAGATCGGTGCAGACGCAACCGGCCAGCGCGAAGGCCACCACCAGCATGGGCGAGGCGAGATAGTTGGCGCGCACCAGGGGATGGATGCGCGCCTCGAAATTCCGGTTGCCCGAGAGCACCGCCGCGGCCACCAGGTTGTCCCGCTCGATGGCTTCGGCGACTTTCTCGGGCAGCGGCCCGCTGTTCCCGATGCAGGTGGTGCAGCCGAAGCCCACGATGTTGAAGCCGAGCTGGTTGAAATAGGGCAGCAGGCCGGCGGCCTCGAGGTAGGCCTGCACGACGCGGGAGCCGGGCGCCATGCTGGTCTTGACCCAGGGCTTGGTAGTGAGGCCGCGCTCGATGGCCTTCTTGGCCAGCAACCCCGCGCCGACCATGACCGAGGGGTTGGAGGTGTTGGTGCAGCTGGTGATCGCCGCGATGACGACGGCACCGTCGTCGAGCTGGAAATCCTTGTCGCGCTGCCACCAGGGCAGCTCGGGATCGGCGGTGGCGACGGCCGCGGCGGCCTCGGCGGCAACAACACCGGCGGTTCCCGCCGCGCCACCCTCACCCACCCAGGTCGAATAATTCTGCTCGGCCACGTTACGGCGCGCGGAGGGCGTAGCCGGCGGCATGAGGCCGGGGAGCGAGACGGCAAAGTTCTTTTTGAGCTCGCGCAGGGGGACGAGATCCTGGGGGCGGCGGGGACCCGCGAGGCTCGGCTCGAGGCTACCGAGGTCCAGCCCCAGGGTCACGGTGAATTCGGGATCGGGGGTGGCGTCGGCACGGAAGAGGCCGACTTCCTTGCAATAGCGCTCGGTGCGCGCGGCTTCCTTGTCCCGCCCGGTACGGCGGAGGTATTCCACCGTCTCCGCGTCCACCGGGAAGAAGCCGACCGTGGCGCCGTACTCGGGGGCCATGTTGGCGATGGTGGCGCGGTCGGCCACGCCGAGGCGGGAGAGGCCGGGGCCGAAGAACTCGACGAACTTGTCCACCACGCCCTGCTTGCGGAGCAGCTGGGTGACGGTGAGCACCAGGTCGGTGGCGGTGGTGCCGAGGGGAAGGTCACCCGTCAACTTCACGCCCACGACCTCGGGGATGAGCATGAAGTAGGGCTGGCCGAGCATGACCGCTTCCGCTTCGATGCCGCCGACGCCCCAGCCGAGCACGCCGAGGCCGTTGATCATGGTCGTGTGGGAGTCGGTGCCGACCAGAGTGTCGGGATAGGCGGTGAGCCGGCCGTTGAGGGGGCGGAGCTGCACCACGGGGGCCAGGTACTCGAGGTTGACCTGGTGGACGATGCCGGTGCCGGGGGGAACCACCCGGAAATCGGCAAAGGCGCGCTGGGCAAACTTCAGCAGTTGATAGCGCTCGCCGTTGCGCTCAAATTCCAGTGCTACATTCTGGCGGAAGGCCTCGGGTGTGCCGTAGTGGTCAACCTGGACCGAGTGATCGATCACCAGATCGCAGGGGACGACGGGGTTGATCCGGGCGGCGCTGCCCCCCATCCGGGCCATGGCGTCGCGCATGGCCACGAGGTCCACGACGCAGGGCACCCCGGTGAAATCCTGGAGCACCACGCGGGCTGGCATGAAGGGGATTTCGCGGCCTCCGGTTGGCGCGGGGCTCCAGCGGGCCAAGGCGGTGACGTGCGCTTCGGTGACCACTCCGTGCCCCGCGTGGCGCAGCGCGTTCTCCAGCAAAACCCGGATGGAAAAGGGGAGCCGGTCGAGGGTGCCGACGCCCTTGCGCTCGAGCTCAGCGGGGCGGTAGATCAGCGCTCGGCCCTCGGCGGTTTGGAGCTCGGATTGGGTCCCGAATGGGTCGGCGGGCATGAGGGTAAAATGGTGGGTAGGTGGGTGGGTGGGTAGGTGGGTAGAAAGGATTATCTCGTGAGGGTGATGCCTGCATTGCCAGTCGCCATCACGCGGCGGGATGACGGGGTGCTGATCGAGTGGGACGCCGCCGGCCACCGGGCCCTCTTTCCGGCCCGGGCATTACGGCTTGCCTGTGCCTGCGCCGAGTGCGTGGAAGAAATGAGCGGCAGACGGCTGCTCAAGCCGGAGAGCGTGGCGGAGGACATCCGGCCGCTCCGGCTCCAGCTGGTGGGCGCGTACGGGCTCAAGATCGACTGGAGTGACGGCCACAATACCGGCATCTACACCTTGGAGCGGCTGCGGCGGGACTGTCCCTGCCCGCGCTGCACCGGCGCGAAGGAATAAGGAGGGCGGATGGTTGCCGGCCGGCGGTTCTGGAACCTGATCTGGTACGGCATCCTGCTGCTCGGGGTGGCGGGGCTGCTGCCGTCCATTTACTGGGGCCGCCGGACGCACTGGAAGAACGCCGACGAATTGCTCCGCGCCATCGGCACCATCACCGTGTCGGTGGGGATGCTGATGCTGCTGAACCACAAGGCACCCGGAGTGGGACAGCTGCTGATGGTGGTGGCGCTGGTGTGCTTCGTCCTGGCGTTCGTGCTGGGACGGAAGGCGGAGCCGAGGACGGACAGTGAGGACAGGGGGGACGGTGAGGAAGGACAGTGAGGACGGTGAGGAAGGCATGATGCGATGGTGGTTACCAGCTCTAGTCGGGTTGAGTCTCGTGGCCGGGGAACTTTCCTCGCAGGCCATGGGGCCTTCGACGGGCGGTACCGTCGCCCTGCATCAAGCCGAGCGGATGACGGGGCACACCAAGCGGGTGTTGATGATCGCGGCGCACCCGGATGACGAAGACACCGAGCTGCTGACGGTGCTGGTGCGGGGGCAGGGGGCGGAGGCGGCGTATCTGTCGCTCTCGCGCGGGGAAGGCGGGCAGAATCTCATCGGGCCCGAGCTGGGCGAAGAGCTGGGGCTGATCCGCAGCGAGGAGCTGCTGGGCGCACGGGCGCTGGATGGGGCTCGGCAGTACTTCACCCGGGCATTCGATTTCGGATTCTCCAAAACCATCGAAGAGACCGAGCGGTTCTGGCCGCGGGATTCGGTGCTCAAGGACGTGGTGCGGATCGTGAGGCGATTCCGGCCGCAGATCATCATCACGATTTTCTCGGGCACGCCGCGGGACGGGCACGGGCAGCACCAGATGGCGGGGTGGGCGGCGCAGCAAGCGTTCAAGGTGGCGGGCGACCCGAGCCGCTTTCCGGAGCTGGCGCGCGAGGGGCTGGCGCCGTGGACGCCGCTCAAGCTGTACCGCAACGTGCGCTTCGACAACAGCCCGCCGACGTTGACGCTGGAAGGCGGAACGCTCGACCCGGACATCGGGCAGTCGTACCGCCAGGTGGCGATGCGGGGGCGGAGCCTGCACCGGTCGCAGGATATGGGGGTGCTGCAGGAGCCGGGGCCTTCTTCGATTCGGCTGGCGTTGCTGGACGCGAGGGGGCAGGGAGCAGGGAGCAGGGAGCAGGGGCTGTGGGAGGGGATCGATACTGCTGCCGCGCCGCTGTCGGGAGGGGGCATCGAATCGCGCGACCAGCGGCGGCACGCGGATGACGCGGCGGCGATACGCGCTGGCCTCGTCGTGGATGCGACGACGCGGGACGGGCGACTGGTGCCTGGGCAGCGGCTGCCGGTGCGGCTCACGGTGTGGAACGCTGGCGCCAGGCCGGCGGCGGCGGAGCTCGAGCTGCTGGCGCCCAAGGGCTGGAGCGTGGTGCCCTGTGCGGGAGCGCGCACCAGCGTGGCGCCGGGCACGGTGGTGACGTGCGACATGGACGTAACGGTGCCGGCGGATGCGCCCCTCACCACGCCGTATTTCCTGCGCGCGCCGAGAAACGCCGGGCTGTACCGCTGGGAAGGGGACCCGGCCGACTGGGGCGAGCCGTTCGAAGCGCCGGTGTTGCGGGCGAAGTTCTCGTTGACACCTGAAGGTCGGGAAGTCGGGAGGTCGGGAGGTCGGGAGGAGATGGCCGACCCGATCATTCAGGTGCGGGAGGTGGTGCACCGCTACCGCGACCAGGCGATCGGGGAGATTCGGCATCCTCTTCTGGTGGTGCCGAGGGTGGATGTGAAGCTGGACCCCGCGGCGAAGGTTTGGCCGACGGGCGTGCGCGCGCCGCAGCCCTATACGGTGACCTTGCAGCACGGCGCGAGCGAACGGACCACGGGCACCGTGGCGCTGGAGCTGCCCGCGGGGTGGCCGGCGGTACCGCCGCAAGCATTCACGCTGCTGCGCCAGGAAGAGCGGGAGACCCTGGTGTTCGAGGTGCGGCCGCCGGAGGGGCTGGCGGCGGGGCACTACGAGGTCCGGGCGGTGGCGCGCGATTCGACCGGGCAGCGCTATGCCACGGGGCTTTCCACGGTGGACTACCCGCACATCCGGCTGCATGCGTGGGCCCGGCCGGCGGCGAGCGCGGTGAGCGCGGCGCCGATCGCGCTGCCCGCGGTGAAACGGGTGGGCTACATCCGGGGCGCATCGGACCGGGTGCCGGAGGCGCTGCTCGCGATCGGGCTGCCGCTCGAGCTGCTGGACGCGGCGGCGCTGGAACGGGGGGACTTTTCGCGCTACGACGTGATCATCGTGGGCAGCCGGGCCTACGAGACGGAGCCCGCGCTGCTCGAGAATAACACGCGGCTGCTGGACTTCGCGCGGGGCGGCGGACGGGTGGTGGTACAATACCAGCAGGGGCCATTCTTCAACGGGAATTTCGCGCCGGCACCGCTCACGGTGGCACAGCCGCACGACCGGGTGACCGACGAGAACGCGCGGGTGACGCTGCTCCAACCGGAGCATTCGGCGTTCACGCGGCCCAACCCGCTGGGCCCAGCGGACTGGGACGGCTGGGTACAGGAGCGGGGACTCTACTTCGCGCGGACCTGGGACCGCACCTACGCGCCGCTGCTCGAGCTGGCCGACCCAGGCGAGCCGCCGCTCCACGGCGGGTTGCTGGTCAAGCAGCTCGGCAAAGGGACCTACGTCTACACTGGGATTTCCTTCTTCCGGCAATTGCCCGCCGGTGTGACGGGCGCGTACCGACTCTTCCTCAATCTCCTCGACGTTCGTGCTGAACCGCCCCGCCCGTAAGTCCAGGGGTCAGGGGGGTTGTACCCTCCTCTCTCTTGCTCTTGTGCTGGCGCAGGGCTGCGGAGGAGGCTCGGGCCGCACGCCGGTGGTGCTGTACTCGCCGCACGGGCCGGACCAGCTCGGCCTGCTGGAAAAGGCCTTCGAAAAACACCATCCCGAGATCGACGTGCGCTGGCTCGACATGGGGAGCCAGGAGGTGTTCGACCGGCTGCGCTCGGAGCGGGCCAACCCGCAGGCGGACGTCTGGTTCGGGGGACCGACCACGATCTTCGACCGCGGGCTGGGCGATTCGCTGCTGGCGCCTTACCGGCCGGTGTGGGCCGACCAGGTGGGGCCGAGGGGCGTGGGACCGGCGGACTTGTACTGGCCGGTGTATCGCACGCCCGCGGTGATCGCCTTCAACGCCGCGGCGGTGCCGCGCGACTCGGCGCCCAGGGACTGGGATGACGTTCTGCTACCCAAATGGAAGGACCAGGTGCTGATCCGCGACCCGATGGCGTCGGGGACGATGCGGGCGATCTGGGGACTGATCATCTACAAGAGCATCAAAGCCACGGGCGACACGGCGCAGGGAATGGCCTGGCTGCGCCAGCTGGATGGGCAGACTCGGGCGTACGTGCTGAGTCCGCTCCTGCTCACGGAGAAGCTGGCGCGGCAGGAGGGGCTGGTGACGCTGTGGGATCTGCCCGACGTGCTGATCGACCGGGGGCGCGGGCTGCCGCTGGATTACGTGTTTCCCGCGAGCGGCACGGTGGTGATCGACGACGCGATCGGGCTGGTGAAGGGCGCACGGCACGCGGAGGCGGCCAAAAAATTCATCGACTGGGTGGCGAGCGACGAGGCGGTGCTGCTCGCGATCCGCGGCGTGTTCCGGCTGCCGGCGCGGAGGGACCTGCCCGCGGATTCGCTGCCGCCCTGGATCATCGAGGTCGAGAAGAACATGCCCGAGGCGGAGATGGATTGGGGGATGCTGGCGAAGGAGGGGCCGGCGTGGATGGCGTACTGGGATCGGAGGGTGAGAAATACGGGGAAGCGACGGTGACCACTCCTCACCTCCGCATCGAATCGCTCTCCAAGCGCTTCGGGGCGCTGACGGCGGTCGAAGACCTCTCGCTCACCATCCCGCGCGGGGATCTCCTCGCCCTGCTGGGCCCCAGTGGGAGCGGGAAGACCACGACGCTCCGATTGCTCGCCGGGTTCGAGACCCCGGATCAGGGCCGGATCCTGGTGGATGGAGAAGACGTGGCCCGGCTGCCGCCCGCGGCGCGGCGCTTCGGGATGGTGTTTCAGCACTACGCGCTGTTCCCGCACCTCGACGTAGGGGAGAACATCGCGTTCGGGCTGGAGAGCCAGGGCGTGCCGGCGGCGGAGCGGAACAAACGGGTGGCCGAGGCGCTGGAGATGGTGGAGCTGGCGGGTCTGGAGCGGCGGCCGGTGGGGGCGCTCTCGGGGGGACAGCAGCAGCGGGTGGCGTTGGCACGCGCGCTGGCGCCCGCGCCCAGGGTGCTGCTGCTCGATGAGCCGCTCTCCAATCTGGATCCCTCGCTGCGAGAGCGCACGCGGCGCGAGCTGCGCGGGCTGATTCAGCGGATCGGCATCACCACGATCCTGGTGACCCACGAACAGGAAGAGGCCTTCGATCTGGCCGAACACGTGGCGCTCTTGCGGAAGGGGCGGCTGGAACAGCTCGGCACGCCCGAGGAGCTGTACGGCGCGCCCAGGACGCCATTCGTGGCTGGCTTCATCGGGCGCGCGAGCGCGGTCCCGGTGCGGGTAGTGGCGCACGAGGCTGTGGTCGCGCGGGTGGAGCTCCCCGGACAGGTGATCTGGGAGGTGGGGCATGCCGAACCGCTCACGGGGGCGTCCGTGCTGTACATCCGGCCGGAGGGGGTCGAGCTGGCGGCGGCGGGAGCGGGCCTGGTGAGTGGTGAGGTGGTGCAGCGGCGGTTTTTGGGGGCGACGGCGCTGTACACCGTGAGGACGGTGGGGACGGGCGGGCAGGATGGTGTGACAATCGAAGTTCTGGGTGCGCCGGAGGCGGCACAGGTGGGGGATCACGTCGGGCTGCTGCCGCGGGGGGGCGGGCTGCATCTGTTTGCCAGTGGGGATGGTGGGGACGGATGATGCGCTCGCGACGGCGGGAGCTGCTGGGGGTGCTGCTGGCGGTGGTGCTGGCGTGGCTGGTGGTGTATCCGCTGGGGATCGTGCTCACCCAGGCGGTGGGCGGCCCCGGCGGCTGGACGCTGGAGGCGGTGCGGCGCTTTGCGCAGGAGAAGAACGAGTGGCGCGCCCTGGGCGCGAGCCTGGGCCTCTCGCTCGCGAGCGTGGCCGGCAGCGCGCTGGTGGGGGTGCCGCTCGGCGTGCTGACGGCGCGGGTGGCCTTTCCGGGACGACGGATCGTCGCGACGCTGCTGGGCCTGCCGGTGGTGCTGCCGCCGCTGGTGGGGGTGCTGGCGTTCATGTTTCTCTACGGCGAGACCGGGTTCATCTCCCACCTGGTACAGCGGCTCGGCGGGCTCGCCGAATCGCCCTGGCGTCTTGAGGGACCCACAGCGGTGCTTTTGGTGCACGTCGCCACGATGTACGTGTACTTCTACTTGTTCACGCGGGCGGGGCTCGCGGGACTGGATCCCTCCTTGAGCGAAGCGGCGGCCTCGCTGGGCGCGCATCGCTGGCGAACCTTCCGACGGGTGACGCTGCCGCTGCTGCAGCCCGCGCTGGCGGGCGCGGGGCTGCTCGTATTCATGACGTCGCTGGGGTCGTTCAGCGCTCCGTACATCTTCGGCGGTGGGTTCCGGGTGATGACGACGCAGATTACCTCGACCAAGCTCAACGGGGATGACCGCCTGGCGATGGTGGAGACCGCGGCGCTCCTGGTGCTGGCCTTGCTGGGCTTGCTGCTGCTGCGGCGCAGCGAGGGGCAGCGCGATGCCGTGGGCGCGCGGAAGGGGATCGCGCCGGTCCCGGTTCGGGCGCGCAGCGCGCTGGGATCGTTCAGCGCGGCGGCGCTGGGCTGGGGCCTGGCGCTCCTGCTCACCTTGCCGCTGCTCACCCTGCTGGTGGTCTCGCTGGTGCCGAGGGGGACCTGGACCGTGGAAGCGCTGCCGCCGAGCTACACACTGGGAAATTATCGCGCGCTGATCGCGGACCCGGTGCGACTCAAGCCGATTCTCACCAGCCTGTGGATGGCGGGCGCGGCGACCCTGGCGGCGCTGGCGCTGGCGGTCGCGGTGGGGAGCCTCTCGCGGGGTAAGGCGCGCACGGGAAAACTGCTGGAGGGACTGCTCGCGCTGCCTTGGGCCGTGCCGGGGACGGTGTTCGCGATCGCGCTGGCGACGACGTTCAGCGTGCGGGCACCCTGGGTGGGCCGCTTCGTGCTGGTGGGGACGATCTGGATCCTGCCGCTGGCCTACCTGGTGCGCAATCTGCCGGTGGCGGGACGCGCGATCCTCGCGGGGTTCCGGCAGTTGGATCCCGCGCTCGAGGAAGCCGGCGCGTCGCTGGGCGCGGGGAAGGGCAGGGTGCTGCGGCGGATCACGTTGCCCTTGCTCAAGCCCGCGCTGGCCGCGGGGGCGAGCCTCGCGTTCGTGACGGCGTTCGGCGACTTCGTCACCTCGATCATGCTCTACACCTATGACACCCGGCCGATTTCGATGGAGATCCTCTCCAGCCTGCGACAGGCGGACGTCGGGCAGGCCGCGGCGTTCGGGGTGGTGCTGATGCTGCTCAGCTCGGCGGTGTTCTTCCTGGCGGGCGAAGGCCAGCGTGGCCCCCGGGGGCGCGGGGCCCCCGGATGAATGCATCGGACGCCCGCGCGCTGCAGCGCGACCAGCTGCGGCGGCTCTCGGTGCTCATCGCGATCGCCTGCGTGGACATGCTGGGGTTCGCGATCGTGTTCCCGCAGATCCCGCTCTATGCGCTCAAGCTGCACGCCTCGCCCATGGCGATCGGGTGGGTGATCGCGGCGTTCTCGGTGGCGCAGCTGCTCTCCTCGCCGCTGTGGGGGCGCTTCTCGGACCGCTACGGGCGGCGGCCGGCGCTGCTGGCCGGGCTGCTGGCCGAGGCAGTGGCGTTCGTGATCTTCGGGTTTGCGAACGCGGTGTGGCTGCTGTTTCTCTCGCGCCTGATCCAGGGCGCGGGGGGCGGGACGACGGGGGTGACGCAGGCATACGTCACCGACACGGTCACTCCCGCCAATCGGGCCCGCGCGTTAGGCTGGCTCTCCGCCGCGACCAATCTCGGCGTGATGCTGGGGCCGGTGATCGGCTCGCTCACCTTCCGCATGGGACATGAGGCGCCGGGATTGATCGCGGCGTCGCTCTGCCTGATCAATGCCGGCTTCGCGTGGAAGTGGCTGCCGGAATCGCGGCCGCCGCTGGCGCCGGGTCAGGAGCAGCCGAGCCGCAAGCCGGTGTGGCACGCGGCCTGGCACGTGATCCGGCATCCCCGCGGCCCGGTGCCGAGGCTGGTGTGGATCTATGCGGCGGGGATGCTGGGATTCACCGCGATGGGGTCGGTGCTGGCGATCTACCTCAACGGTGCATTCGGGGTCAACGAGACCAATATTGGATACGTTTTCCTCTACGTGGGCGGGCTCTCGGTGGTGATGCGTTCGCTCCTGCTGGGCCCGATCGTGCACCGGCTGGGCGAGCCGTGGACGCTGCGCGCGGGGACGATTCTGCTCACCCTGGGGCTGTTGCTGTATCCGCTGGCGCACTCCTGGTGGTCGCTCGCGCCGATCATGGCGCTGGTGCCGATTGGGACCGCGCTGCTCTTCCCGGCCACGACGGCGCTCATGTCGCATGCATCGGACCAAGCGGAAGTGGGGACCACGATGGGTGTGGCGCAGACCTTTGCCGGGATTTCGCGCGTGATCGCGCCGCTGATCGCGACCGCGGCGTTTCAGCGGGTGGGCCCGCCCTGGCCGTTTTATCTGGCGGGCGCCATCGTCGCGCTGGTCGGCGTGCTGGCCTTCCGGCTCGATCTGCCGGCCCACGCGCTGCGCGAATCCGAGGCGGCGTGAAACTTCCCGAATCTCCCGCGGCGCTGGCCGATGCGAGCTGGGCCGACGTGCTGCCGTATTACCAGAGCCTGGCGGACGCACCACTCGACGCGGAGCGGCTGGTTCCCTGGCTCCGCGAGTGGTCACAGCTCGAGTCGGTGCTCAGCGAAGCGGCGTCGCTGGCGATGATCGCCTACACCTGCGACACGGGCGACCCCGCGAAAGAGGCCGCCCAGCTCCGCTTCTCCACCGACATCATCCCTAAGGCCGAAGAGCAGAGCGTGCGGCTGGCGCGGCGGCTGGTGCCGCTGAGCGCCGCGGTGCCCGAGGGGATGGAGACGGTGGTCGCGCGCTTCAAGGCCTCGATCGACATCTTTCGCGAAACGAATGTGCCGCTCTTCGCCGAGCTGGAGGAGCTGGCGGCGAGGTACCAGCGGATGACGGGCGGGATGCTGGCGTTATGGGAGGGCACCGAGCAGCCCCTGCCGCTGCTCACGCCCTACCTGCAGTCGCCGGACCGCGCGATTCGGGAGCGGGCCTTCCGCGGGATGGTGACGCTCTACGTGGAGCAACGCGATGCGCTGGCCGCGCTGTTCGACCAGATGTACGAGCGGCGGCAGACGGTGGCGCGCAACGCCGATTTCAGCGACTACCACGCGTTCTCCTTCGTGGCCAAGCATCGCTTCGACTACACCCCGGGCGACTGCGAGCGCTTCCACGACGCGGTGGAGTCGATCGTGGTGCCGGCGCACACTCGCGCGCTGGCCGCGCGGCGCGACCGGCTGCGGGTCGACACGCTGCGGCCCTGGGACCTGGCGGTGAATCCCTATCGCGAAAAGTCGCTGCGCCCGTTCGAGGGGGGCAAGCAGCTGGCCCACGGGGTCCAGCGGCTCATGGGAGCGCTGGATCCGGTGCTGGCCGGTGAATTCCAGACCATGATCGACGAGCGGTTGCTCGACCTCGACAGCCGCAAGGGCAAGGCGCCGGGTGGCTACTGCGACACCCTGCACGTGCGGGGGCGGCCCTTCATCTTCATGAACGCCTCGGGCGTCCTGGAAGACGTCGTGACGCTGCTGCACGAATCGGGGCATGCGTTCCATGCGTTCGCGGCGCACCGGCAGCCCTACGTCTGGCAGCGGCACCCAGGCGCGGAAGCCGCCGAGCTGGCCTCCATGAGCATGGAGCTGCTGGCGGGGCGGCACCTGGGTCCGCCGGTGGGCATGCTCTCGGAGCGCGACGCCGCGATCGCGCGGCTGGAGCACCTGGAGGACGCGCTGGCCAGCCTGCCGCACATCGCCTCGGTGGATGCGTTCCAGAGCTGGATCTACGCGAGCGGCGAGGGACACGACGCCGCGGCGCGGGACGCCGCGTGGCTCCGGATCCGGGGGCGCTTCGAGGAGGCAGTGGACTGGAGCGGGTTGCAAGCAGAGCGCATCGCGCGGTGGTACCGCCAGCTGCACATCTATCTCTATCCCTTCTACTACATCGAGTACGGGATCGCCCAACTGGGCGCGCTGCAGGTTTGGCGCAATCATCGGCAGCAGGGGCCCGCCGCGCTCGAGGCCTATCGGCGCTTCCTGGCGCTGGGCGCGACCCGTCCGCTGCCGGAGCTGTACCACGAGGCCGGGGCGGCCCTGATCTTCGATCCGGTGGCAATGCGGCCGCTGATCGATATGGTGGAGGAGGAGATGGATAAGTTGCGGGGGGTGGCTGGGTAGACTACGCTAGAGGCCAGGGAATCAGAGATCAGAGGTCAGAGGCTTATCGCCGGGGAGACCGGATGGCGAAAGAAGAAGGCATCGAGATGGAAGGGGTGGTGCAGGAGGTCCTGCCCGACCGCAACTACCGCGTCCTGCTGGAGAACGGCCACACCATTCTGGCCTATGCCGCCGGCAAGATGAGCAAATTCAAGATTCGGGTGCTGGAGGGTGATCGGGTGAGTGTGGTGCTTTCGCCGTACGACCTGACCCGTGGGCGGGTCATCTACCGGCACAAGTAGCGACAGCCGCTCCACAGATTCCGCAGCGAGACATGGCGGGCCGCCCGAGGGGCGGCCCGTCATGTTTTGGGAGGCGGGAGTTACTTGGTCGCTTTGGTCACATTCTCGGCAGCGGGGCCTTTCGCACCCTGCACGACGTCGAATTCGACCCGCTCGCCCTCGGCGAGGCTGCGGAACCCATCCATGCGGATTGCCGAGTGATGAACGAAGCAGTCCTTTTCGCCGTTCTCCGGGGTGATAAAGCCAAACCCCTTCGCGTCGTTGAACCACTTCACGGTGCCGGTAACACGTGCCATTGCGCCTAACTCCTGGTTGTGATTCTCCTCCGGTGCGCGCTACGCGCGCCCCCGGCCCCTTGTGGACGCGAGCCCATCCCGCGCCCCAAAAGAACTATAGACCCGCAGTTTTTCACCGGGGCCGATTGATTCCCATCGCGTTCGGTATGAAGCCGGAATACCACGAGCCCTGCGGTAATGTGCGGCTCCAAGGTGCAGAATCCTCCCGAAAAAGTCAAGATTTGGGCAGCTTAAGGAAGCCTTCAGCGGGGGCGGAAGAGCCGGCTGACCACCTGGGCCAGGGAGCGGGGGGAGGTCCCTGAATCCCGCTTGACGGCCCGGTTGAGGGCGGCGAGAAACTCGCCCGCGGTGGGGTAGCGGGCGCTGACGTCGGCGCGGAGCGCCCGGCGCAGCACCGCCTCAACCTCGGGGCCCAGGTCGGGCCGCGCCTCCGTAAGCGGCGGCGGCTGGTTGGTGGTCTGCTGCGCCAGCACCTGGACCGGCGTGCTCCCCTCGAAGGGGGGTCGGCCCAGCAGCGCGAAATAGGCGACCGCGGCAAGGCTGTAGAGATCGGAGCGGCCGTCCACCCGCTCGCCCAGGAGCTGCTCGGGGCTGGCGAACTTCGGAGTGCCGCTCTGGCTGGTGGCGCCGCCGAACTTGCCGTGGCCGCGCAGCGCGATGGCGAGCCCGAAGTCGGTGATGCGCAGGCTGCCGGACCTCTCGAACAGCAGGTTCTCCGGCTTGATATCGCGGTGCACCAATCCGGTCCCGTGCGCGTGGGAGAGCCCGGACAGGCCCTCCCGCAGTATTCGCAGCACGCGGTCCAGCGTGAGTGGGCCGTCTTGCTGGACCAGCTGCGCCAGGTTGGGCCCATCCACGAACTCCATCGTGTACCACAGCAGCCCCGCCCGCCCGCCGATTTCATAGATGGCGACGAGGTGGCGATGGCTGAGCCGCGCCGCGAGCTGGGCCTCCTTGCGGAAGCGCTCGACGCCCGCCGGGTCCTGGATCAGCATCGGATGCAGCACTTTCAGGGCAACGATGCGCTCCAGGTGGAGGTCGCGCACGCGGTAGACCCGGCCGAAACCTCCCGAGCCGAGCTCGCTCAAGAGTTCGTAGTCGTCGCCCAGGGCCCGGCGCAACCGCTTTTCCCACTGGCGCACGGAATCGTGGGCGGAAGCCGGCGCGGCGGTCTGCTCCAGCAGCATCGCGGTAGAGAACTCGCCCGCGTCCGAGGCAAAGTCGTCCAGCATCTCCGTCGCGGTGAGATAGCGTTTGCCGGGCACCTCACATAGCGCGCGCATCAGTACGCGCTCCAACGCATGGGGACACGCCGCGCGGAGCTGGGTGGCCGGCACGATCTCGGACGGGGCCAAGGCGGGCTCGACGCTGGTAATGGCGTAGTAGAGCACCGCGCCGGCGCCGTAGACGTCGCTGGTGGGGTCGCCCGGCTGGCCGCCGCGGATTTCGGGGGCCATAAAATGGATGCCCGGGGGGATCTCGCCGGGAGGAATGGCGGGCAGGGTATGGCTGGAGAAGCGCAGATCGGTCAGGGTGCCGCGGCCGCCGGGACTCACCAGTAACCCGGGCGGCACCAGCCGGCGGATCAGGATGCCGTGGGCGTGGGCGTGCTCCAGCCCGTTGAGAAGGAAGCGGGCCAGGTTGTGCACGTCGGGGATGGGACGGGGGCCCCGCGCGACGGCTTCGTGCAACCCCTCGCCTTCGATCCAGTTGCCGATCCGGTAGGCCAGGTCACCCGCGACTCCGACGTCGTACACGTGCCGGATGGCGGGGTGGTCGAGCCGGGCCAGCGCTTCGGCCTCCAGCAGGAACCATTTCCGCAGCGTTTCGGTCGTGTAGAAATTGACCCGGACGCTGACGCGGCGGTTGAGGATCAGATCCCGCGCGGCAAAGAGCACCCGCTCGGTGTTGACCGCGACCAGCCGCTCGAGGCGATAGCGCGACCCGAGCGCGGCATCGGTGGCCTGGAACAGCTCGGTTGGTTCGGCCCCGATCACGTATCCCGCGCGATCTCCACCAGGTTGCGGCCGGCCCGCTTGGCCGCGTAGAGCGCGGAGTCCGCGGCGGCGAGCACCGCGACAGGGGTGCGGCCGTGGCGAGGCGATTCGGCGATGCCGAAGCTGAGCGTGGCCATCCCGAACTCGGGGTGCTGCGCGGCCAGCTCCGTGAGCCCGCCTTGCAGCCGGTTGACGAAGACGAGGGCCTCGGCCGCGCTGGTCATGGGGAGGATGACCAGGAACTCGTCGCCGCCCTGGCGCCCCACCACGTCGAGCGCGCGGATGTGATGCACCAGCGCCTGCCCGATCAGGATCAGGTAGCGGTCACCTGTGGCGTGGCCCAGGGTGTCGTTGATCGTCTTGAAGTGATCGATATCGATCAGCACGATGGAGGTCTTGATCTGGTGCCGCTGGCTGCGGGAGATCTCCGCCTCGAGCCGTTCCTCCAGCGCGCGGCGGTTGAGCAGCCCGGTGAGCTCGTCGGTGGTGGCGGCATTGTGGAGCCGCTCGACCAGCTCCGCGTTCTTGAGGGCGATCGCGGCCGCGAAGGAGAGCGTCCCCGCGAGGTCCCGCTCGGCGCGACCGTAGACCAGGTTGTTGAGGCGCGGCCCCAGCATCAGCAGGGCGAGCCGCTCGTTGCCCGCGTCGAGCGGGATGACGAGCTCGGCGCCTTTGGGCAGCAGCTGTGCCAGCGCGATGTCGCTGGCGTCGGTGGCGGGGCTGCCGCCGGGGAGTGCGCGGTCGAGCGCGGCCTGGTCCATCGGCTCGGGGACGACCGTCTGGTCGAGCGCGCGATAGCGCTTAGGCTGGTACCGGCCCTTCTCGGGCCGGTAGAGGCAGGCCCACCAGGCGAAGAACACCTCGGCGATGAAATCGAGCACCAGGTGCTCGGTCTCGTCGGCCGAGTGCACCGAGGAGAGCAGCCGGGCCAC
>CAZYPO010000062.1:16575-17689 GCA_964649225.1 uncultured Gemmatimonas sp.
CGGATGTCGGTGAGCGCCCGGCCACAGGTGTGGATTTCGGTGGCCATCCAGATCTCGGCAACCCGCGCGGAGGCGTTGGCAAGGCGGGCCAGCGCCTCGAAGCGCCCGGTCTTCCAGGTGCGCTCACGCCCCAGCGGATCGAAGCGGGGCTCGGTGGCCGCCTCCACCGCGGCGGCGACCAGGCCGCCGAAGCGCCCCGCGATGTTCTGCTGCAACTGGCTCAAGCAGCCGGGCGGGCTCGCGTCCACTAGCTGCTTGAGGATGCCCGCAACGATGGTGGTGTCGTCGGCCTGGTGGCGGGAGAGAATGACGGCGACGTTGGCGGTGGTGAGCAGCGGATTGTGCCCGTCATAGCGGGACACCGGCCCCGGATGATGCTTGGCACAGAAGGCGAGCGCGTGGTGGATGCTGTCGGAGTATCCGCGCGTATGCACCGGGCCTCAGGGAATCCCGAGGATCTTATGCGTCTGCAGCGAGAGTCGCCATTCCGGGTGGGCCAGACAATACTCGAGCGCCAGCCGGGTGTTGCGAATCCGGTCCGGCCCGTCCATCGGCTGCAGAAAAAAATGGCGGAATTGCAGGTGACGGAACCGCTCGGGCTCGCCCTGCTCCTGGGGATAGACCAGCTTGAGCTCGTCGCCCTGGCTCACCACCAGCTCGGCGTCGGCCTTGGGACTCAGGCAGAGCCAGTCGATGCCTTCGGGCGGCAGAATGGTGCCGTTGGTCTCGACCGCGACCTCGAAGCGGTGGACGTGCAGCGCCTCCAGCAGTGGCGTGTCGAGCTGGAGCAGCGGCTCGCCCCCCGTGCAGACCACCAGGCGCCGAGCGCGGGGATCGGCGGAATCCGGCCAGGTCCGGGCAACCGCGTCGGCGAGGTTCTCCGCGCTGGAGAATTTTCCGCCTCCCGGCCCATCGGTTCCCACGAAGTCCGTGTCGCAGAAGCGGCAGGTGGCGGCTTCCCGGTCGGCCTCGTGCCCGGTCCAGAGATTACAGCCCGCAAAACGGCAAAACACGGCGGGGCGGCCGGCGTTGGCGCCTTCGCCCTGGAGGGTGTAGAAGATTCCCTTGACGGAGTACGACATGGCTGGAAAGCTAGGAGCTTAGGGAGCTAGGG
>CAZYPO010000063.1:0-5095 GCA_964649225.1 uncultured Gemmatimonas sp.
AGGATCCGGAACACCGAGCGGTTGAGCGCGTCGACCTTGTCGTCCCGCAGGCAGACTTCGCGGCCCGCCGCCGCGTCTCCCCGAACAAACGCTTCCAGAGCGTCCGCCAGCATATCGCGCGCCAGCCGAGCCATTTCCACGATTTCGGGCTCGGGCGCGATCGGCCGGCTGCGGATCAGCCGTTCGGCGGACTGCGCCAGGTTGACCGCGTGATCGCCCACCCGTTCGAGATCATTGGCGATCTTGATCGCCGCCACCAGCATCCGGAGGTCCCGGGCCATCGGCTGTTGCAGCGCGAGGAGGTCGATGCAGACTTCCTCGATCTCGACTTCCATCCCGTCGATGACCTTGTCGCCGGCGATCACCTGCTGGGCCTTCTCCGCGTTGCGCTCCAGCAGCGCCTCGACCGCGAGCCGGAGCGCGCTCTCGGCCTCGCCGCTCATGGTCAGCAGCCGGACCTTGACCTGGCTCAGCTCATCGTGAAAGTGCCGGTGCGTTTGCGGGCTCATCCAAACCTCCCCGTAATATATGCCTCGGTCCGCTCGCGGGACGGTGCCGTGAACAGTCGCTCGGTGGGTCCGAACTCCACCAGCTCGCCCCGGTCGAAGAATCCCGTCACGTCCGAAACCCGTGCGGCCTGCTGCATGTTGTGGGTCACGATCACGATCGTGTATTTCGCCGACAGCTCCACGATCAGCTCTTCCACCCGCTGGGTTGCGATCGGATCCAGCGCGGAACACGGCTCGTCCATCAGCAATACTTCGGGATCGTTGCCGAGCGCCCGGGCAATACAGAGCCGCTGCTGCTGCCCCCCCGACAGCCCGGTCGCGGCGCCGGCCATCCGGTCCTTCACCTCGTCCCAGAGCGCCGCCTGGCGCAGGCAACGCTCCACCAGTGCCGGCAAATCGCGAGAGCTCACCAACCCGTTGAGCCGGGGTCCGTAGGCGACGTTGTCATAGATGGACTTCGGGAACGGATTGGGGCGCTGAAACACCATCCCGACCTTCTGCCGCAACGCCACCAGATCGCTGCCCGGCGCGAAGACCGAGCGGTCGTCCACCTTGATATCCCCCTGGTGGCGGGATTCGGGAATCAGATCGTTCAGCCGGTTGATCGAGCGGAGGAAGGTGGACTTCCCGCAACCTGAAGGCCCGATAATGGCCGTGACCGCGCGGGCCGGGATCGTGAACGTGATGTCCTTCAGCACGTCCCGCTTCCCGTAGCTGAAGGAGAAGCCTTCGACCGTGATGGCTCCCCCGATTTCCGGATCCGTCATCCAAACCGCCCCGTGACGTACGCTTCCGTCCGCACCTCCCTCGGAGCGGTGAAGACCTGCCGGGTCGGGCCCGTCTCCACCAGCTCGCCCAGGTAGAAGAAGGAGGAAGTATCCGAGACCCGGCCGGCCTGCTGCATGTTGTGGGTGACGATGATGATGGTGAACCGTTCCTTGAGCTGGAACAGCAGCTCTTCGATCCGCTGAGTCCCCTGGGGATCGAGCGAGGCGGTCGGCTCATCCAGCAGCACGACTTCGGGCGCCGGCGCCACCGTGCGCGCGATGCAGAGGCGCTGCTGCTGTCCGCCCGACAGCGCGATGGCACTGCTGTGCAGCCGATCCTTCACTTCGTCCCACAGCCCCGCCACGCTCAGCGCCTTTTCGACTCTCTCGTTCAGGGTGGCACGCGGGACCCGCCCATCCAGCCGGAGGCCGGCGGCCGCGTTGTCGTAGATGGACATCGTCGGGAAGACCGTCGGGCGCTGGAAGACCATGCCGACCTGCCGCCGGAGCTTCTTCAGGTCGACCTTCGAGGAATACACGTCCTGGCCGTCGAGCAGCACTTGTCCCTCGGCATGCGCGCCAGGAGTTTCCTCGTGCATCCGGTTGAGCGAGCGGAGGAAGGTCGACTTGCCGCAGCCCGACGGGCCGATCAGGGCGTGGACCTGATTGGGCGCGAAGCCCACCGAGACGTTGCGCAACGCGGGCGTGGGCCCGTAGAAGGCCGTCAGCCCGGTGGTTTCGATCCGGGGCCGCAACGCTTCAACGAGGGGCATTGAATCGGCCTCGGGTGGCGAAGCGGGATGCAAGACTGAGAACCAGGACGACCAGGATGAGGACGAGGGCCGCGGCCCACGCAAGCCGGTGCCAGTCGTCGTAGGGGCCTGTGGCATACTTGTATACCACCAGAGGAAGGGCGGCGAGCGGCTGCCGGATGTTGGTCTTGAGGTAGTCATTGCCCAGCGCGGTGAACAGCAGGGGCGCGGTCTCTCCCGCAACCCGCGCCACCGCCAGCAGGACCCCGGTGACGATCCCCGGCATGCAGGTGCGGACCACAACCTTGAGGCTGGTGCGCCAGCGGGGGAAGCCGAGCGCGAGCGCCGCCTCCCGCAGCGAGTTGGGGACCAGCTTGATCATTTCCTCCGTGGTGCGCATCACCATCGGGATCATCAGCACGGCCAGCGCCACGCTTCCCGCGAAGCCCGAGAAGTGCTTCTGCTTGGCCACGATCCAGGTCCAGGCAAACACACCCACCACGATCGAGGGCGTTCCGTTGAGCACGTCCGCGATGAAGCGGGTGATCCTGGCGAGCCTGCTGGCGGGCCACTCGGAGGCGAAGATGCCGGCCCCGACGCCGATCGGCAGGCCCATCAGGCAGGCCGTCCCGACCATCATCAGCGTGCCGACGATGGCATGGACCACCCCGCCACCGGTCTCGCCCGCGGGCACCGGCGTCTTGAGAAAGAAATCCAGGTTGATGCTGCCCGCGCCCCGTGCGATCAGGGTGGCGAGGATGAGCAGCAAGGGCACCACGGCCAGCGCTGCGCAGAGCACCAGCACGCCCACCATCGCGCGGCTCTTCCAGCGGCGTAGCCGGCGCCTCATAGTCCGGCCCCTCCGCTGGGCTGGCCCTTGGAGACCCGCCAGATGAGGATTCGCGCCAGCGCGTTGACCACCACCGTCACGCCGAACAGCGAGAGCGCCACGTAGGCCAGCGCGGACAGATGGATGGCGGTCGAGGCCTCGGCAAACTCATTGGCGATCGCGGCCGCCATCGTGTAGCCCGGCTTGAAAAGTGACGCCGAGATCTGGTGATTGTTCCCGATCAGCATCGTGACGGCCATGGTCTCGCCCAGCGCGCGGCCCAGCCCCAGGATCACCGCCCCCACAATCCCGGAACGCGCATAGGGCACCACCGCGGTCCAGGCCGCTTCCCAGCGCGTCGCGCCGAGCGCCAGCGCCGCCTCCCGCTGGCTGCCGGGCACCGCGCCCAACACCTCGCGGGTTACCGACATGATGTACGGCATGACCATGATCGCCAGGATGATTCCGGCTGACAGTACCGAGGGGCCCGCGATGGTGCCCTGGAAGAGCGGCAGGAATCCCAGCGTGCTGCGGAGCAAGGGAAAGACGGAGTGGCGCAGGAAGGGAATGAGTACGAAGATCCCCCAGAGCCCGTAGACCACGCTGGGAATCGCCGCCAGCAGCTCGACCAGGTAGCCAATCGGCTTGCGCACGATCGGGGGAGCGAACTCGACCAGGAAGATCGCGACGCCCACCGAGAGCGGCACCGCGATAGCCAGCGCGATCAGCGAGGTCGCCAGGGTCCCGAAGATCAGCGGCAGCGCCCCGAACTGTTCCGCGACGGGATCCCAGGTCGAGGTGATGAGGAAGTTGAGGCCATATCGGCTGACCGCCAGGCGGGACCCCGCCACCAGCTCCCACAACAGGAAGCCCAGCAGCACGGGGATGGCCAGCGCGGCCAGGGAGAGCACGGCGCGGAAAAGCCGATCGCCCGCCGCGAAGCCATGCAGGCGCGCGGCGGGCGTGGCCCGCTCGGGGGTCTCGGCCGCGGCCGGAACGGTGGTCATTGCCGCGGGAGAGTAGTGCTGTGGAACGGCGGTTCCGTCACGGTGGCGTAACGGAACGGTAACGGCCTCAGGTTATCGGTCTGCCGCCCGCCTTGAGCGTCTTGATCCGCTCCTGCACCAGCGCCACGACCGGCTTGGGCAGTGGAGCGTACTGCAGCGCCGCGCCCATCTGCTGGGCCTCGTCCGTGGTCATCCACTCGAGGAAGGTTTTCAGCGCCTTGGCTTTGGTCGCATCCTTCATGTCCGGTTGCACCAGCAACCAGGTGAACGACGAGATCGGATAGGAATCCGCCCCCGGCGCGTTGGTGATGGAAACCCGGAAATCGGTGTTCTTCTCGAATTTCGCGCTCGCGGCGGCCGCCGTCACGGAGTTCAGCGAGGGCTGCATGAAGGTTCCGGCCGCGTTCTTGACGTGGGCATAGGCCAGCTTGTTCGAAATCGCATAGATCAGCTCGACGTAGCCGAGGGATCCTTCCGACTGCTTTACCTGGCCCGTGACGCCCTCATTCCCGCGCCCTCCTAGCCCCGTCGGCCAGTTCACCGACTGCGCGTTGCCGACTTTCTCCTTCCACTCCACCGACACCTTGCTCAGATAGTCGGTGAAGATGTAGCTGGTGCCCGAGCCGTCCGAGCGGTGCACCACGATGATGTCCTCGTCGGGGAGCTTGACGCCCGGATTATTCGCCGCGATCCGCCGGTCCCCCCACTTGGTGATTTTGCCGAGGAAGATGTCGGCGATGGTCGGACCGTCAAGCTTGAGCGGCGCGCTGCCGAGAACCGGCAGGTTATAGGTGAGCACTACGGCGCCCATGACGGTGGGAAGGTGGAGCACCTTGCCCTGGACGGCGCTCATCTGTTCCGGGGTCATCGGGCCGTCGGTCGCTCCAAAGTCCACGGTGCCCTCGGTAAATTGGCGGATCCCGCCGCCCGAGCCGATGGATTGATAGTTGATCTGCACGCCGGTCTTCTTGCTGTAGGCGTCGAACCATTTCGAATAGATCGGATTCGGAAATGTTGCGCCGGCACCGGTCAGCGCCTGGGCTGGTGCGGCCGGCGCGCGCCCGCATGCCAGTGCGGCGAAGACGATTCCGAGACCCCATATCCTGCGTGACATACGCGCTCCTTAGAAAGTGAACTGCACCTGAAGCAGCGCCTGGGAACGGACCGCCTCTAGCGCCGGAGTGGTCACGCCGCCCTGGTAGACCAGGTGGTCGATGTCCGCCAGCACGCG
>CAZYPO010000063.1:5195-12916 GCA_964649225.1 uncultured Gemmatimonas sp.
TGCCGATGAAGCGCTGCCGGGTGCCGCCGCCGGTGGGCTTGCCGAGCTGGGCATAGCCCGTCAGCCGCAGTCCGCCGTCCCGTCCTCCCTCATCGCTGCCCATCAGCCGGAACGAGGCCCGGCCCATCAGGTCTTTCCGCTGATCGCCCGGGGCCTTGTTGTAGTTCTCTCCGTTGTACACGCCGACCTGGAAGTTGAAGCGGTCGTATCCCCACATACCGTCAATGCCGGCCCCGAAATCCGAGGACGACATGTAGCCGGCCCGCTCCAACGCCATGGTGCCTTGCATCCGGTAGTCCCAGAGGTGCTCTTCCCAATCGATGAAGGGCGTATGCATCTGGCCGAGCTTGAACGTCAGGGGACTCTTCCCGTCCCGCGGCGTCCAGGTGACGAACGCGTACTTCATGCGATAGGCGAGCGAGCCATCCGTGTTGCGGTAGATATCCGCCGTCACCCGCGTGCCGATCCCGTAGGCGAACTTGCCGATCACGTTGAGGTACGCCCGCGTCACGTCGAAGTTGTTCACGTGATTGGCGGTGTCCTTGAGCTGATAGGCAAACTGGGCATACGCCACTCCACCTACCGTCACCGTCGGCGCCTGGGCCGAGAGCGGCGCTGCCGCCAGGCCCAGGAGCAAGAGTCCCCGCAATCGCACCTGATCACTCCTGGTTGAAGGAAGGTCCAGCCGGAGAGCAAAGAGCCAGCGGCGCGTAACGCGGCCGTCGTAACCCCGTAACGATCACGTAACGCGGGAAGTTCAAGCCTTGGCGGGGGAGGGAAACCAGCACGCGATCGTGGTGCCCTCGCCGAGCGCGCTTGCGGCCCAGACCCGGCCGTCGTGCGCCTCGACCAAGTGCTTCACGATGGCCAGGCCGAGCCCGGTACCACCCTCCGCGCGGGAGCGGGAGGGGTCGGCGCGGTAGAAGCGCTCGAAAATGCGCGGCAGATGCTCGCTGCCGATCCCGCTCCCCTGGTCCCGGACGCTGACCCGGATTCCGGACCCGTCGGGGGCCGCGGTAGCGGTAATGCTGCCGCCGGTCGGCGTATAGCGGCGGGCGTTGTCGTAGAGGTTGGCCAGCACCTGGCGCAGCGCATCCGGATCCACGTACAGCGATTCCGCACCTAGCGCCACGACCACCGAAAAGGCGTGCTGGCTGCGTGAGGCCAGTTCCGCCGACGCCCAGGCGTCGCGCAGCGCGCCCTCGGTCTGGATCAGCCGGGGGGCCGGCCGCCAGTGGCCCGCTTCGATGCGCGAGAGATCGAGCTGGTCATCGACCAGGCCCTGCATCCGGCGGGCGTTTTGAAGTATGGTCTCCAGGAAACGCCGGCTGGTGGCCTCGTCGGGATGATCGCTCAGCAGCGTCTCGGCGTAGCCGGAGATCGAGGTGAGCGGCGTCTTCAGCTCGTGTGAGACATTCGCCACGAAATCCCGCCGGATGGTCTCCAGCCGGCGGAGATCAGTCAGATCGTGCAACACCACGACCGCGCCGCCGCCAGGCAGAGGGCGGGCGCTCAAGAGACAGGTGCGCCCGTCGAGCTCGACTTCCCGGTCGGCGATGGTTTCCGCCCGCAGCGTCGCGGCCACCGCCTCCCGCGCGGCCTTCTGGTGGAAGAGCACCTGGAGCTCGGGCAGCGGACGGTCGGGCGTATAGCCCAGCAGCCGCCGCGCGGCGGGGTTCGCGGTGATCACCCGTCCCGTCGGGTCCGAGGCCAGCACGCCCTCCACCATCGCATTGACCAGTGCCTCGGTCTCGGCCTGCCTGCGGCGCAGCGCCTCGAAGCGCGCGTCCAGCTCCTCGTGCATGCCGCGCAGTGCGGCGACCATCGCGTCCACGTCCGCGACCCCCGAGTGCGGAAAGCGCGGTGTCTTGCCGGCCGCGATGGCGCGCGCCGCCTCGGCCGTCTCGGTGAGCGGCCGGGCGATCGAACGGCCGGCGGCCCATGCCAGCACACACCCCAGCAGGAGCGCCAGCAGCGCGGCAAGCACCACGGAGCGCTGGGCCCGGCGAACCACGGCATCCACTTCATCGAGGGGCATGGCAAGCCGGACCACCCCGGGTCCGCCGGGGATCGCCACGTACAGCAGGTCGCTGCCGATCGTCGCGCTCCGCCTGGTGGCGCTCCCGGTTTGTCCGCCGAGCGCGGCGGCGACCTCGGGGCGGTCGGCGTGGTTTTCCACCGCGGCCAGCTCGCCGGGCGGTACGTCGGTATCCGCGCGCACCCGGCCGCTGCGCTCAATAATCGTGATGCGCACGCCGCCCGCCGCGCCCAGCCGCCGGGCGAACCCCTGCCATTGCAGCGAATCCGCGGGCAGCGCTTCGCGCACCAGGCCCGCCTGGTGGGTGAGCGCGGTGGCGAGGTCGCGCTCCAGATCTCCGCGCAACGAGTGCTCCGCCAGGATGACCAGCACGCCCACCGTGACCAGGAGGACCAGCACCGTCCCGGCCAGCAAGCGCTTGGCAAAGCTCATCGCGCCGCGCCGCGAAAGCGGTAGCCAAAGCTGCGCACCGTCTCCACCATTTCACCCGCGTGGCCGAGCTTGGCGCGTAGCCGTTGCACGTGCATGTCCACCGTGCGGGTTTGAATGTCCGGCTGGGCCTCCCACACCGATTCGAGCAGCTGGCCCCTGGTCTGCACCCGCCCGCGCCGCTCCACCAGGGTCACCAGCAGCTTGTACTCGGTCGCGGTGAGCGGAACTTCCTCGCCCTTGAGCAGGACCCGGTGCGCGCTGCGATCGATGGTCAGCGATCCCTCGACGAGGTTGGAGCCCGCAGCCACCGCCGGCGCGGCCAGGCGCCGCAGCACGGCCGCTACGCGCAGGGTAAGCTCCTGCGGTGAGAATGGCTTGGTGAGATAGTCGTCCGCGCCCAGCGAGAGGCCCTTGATCCGGTCGGCCTCTTCCCGCCGCGCGGTCAGCAGGATCACGCCGACGTCGGCGGTGTCCTCCCGCTTGCGGAGCTCGCGTAACACTTCGTATCCCGAAACGCCGGGCAGCATGAGATCGAGCACCACCACGTCGGGCCGCTCTTCCCGTGCGGCTTTGAGCGCGTCCTGTCCGTTGTTCGCGGTGGAGACGCGGTACCCCGCGCGTGCCAGGTGATACGCCACCAGCCCGGTGATGTCCGGCTCATCGTCGACCACCAGAATCCGCTGGGTCATGCCCGCTCTTCCTCGCTGCCGCTGGCCACAGTGCTCCGTCCGCCGGCCGCCGGGATTTTCCCGCGCCCGTGGGCCCGGCTGCGATCGAGCGCCTGGTGCCGCTCCAGCCGCATGCTTTCATCGTGGCCCAGTGCGTCCAGCACGGCCTGCAGCAGCCGCCCCAGGGGACCACCCTCCTGGCGCAGCCGATAGAGCACGAACTGCGCGATCGGAGTGTCGCGCACCACCCGCGCCTTCTTGAGCACCGTCAGATGCCGCGAGACGGTCGGCTGGGGAAGGTCGAGGATGCCCTGCAGGTCCGACACGAAAAGCGGCGCGGCCGCGAGGCAGTTCACGATGCGGAGCCGGGTGGGCTCCGCGAGCACCAGCAACAGCTCGGCAGGGGACGGGGGGCTCATATGCGGCGGAACATATATACGCCCAGGCGAATTATCGCAAGAAACGATTCCGTCACGATATTTTACGGGATGCTGCTCTCCGCGCTCCTCCTGGCGGGTGTTTCCGCCGGAGCGGACTCCACGCTGCTTCGAATCCTCACCAGCAACGACTTCCATGGCCGTCTCGATCCCCAGGTCTATGCCTGGTCGGAGGGACGGCCGGTCGGCGGCGCGCCGGCGCTCAAGAGTGCGATGGACAGCGCCGCGGCCCGCTGCCGCTGCCCGACGCTCCGGCTCGATGCCGGCGACGAGATGCAGGGGACGCTGCTCTCCAATCTCTCGTTCGGCCGTTCCACCATCCTGGCGTTCAATCGGATGGGAATCAACGCCGCCGCGGTGGGCAACCACGATTTCGACTGGTCGGTGGATACCCTGCGGGCCCGGATGCGCGACGCGGGCTACCCTTGGCTGGTGGCCAATGTCATCGATTCGGTTACCGGTCGCCGGCCGGACTGGGCCCAGCCCTGGCGAATGCTCGAAGCGGGTGGTTTGCGCGTTGCCGTGATCGGATTCATCACCCGCGAGACCAAGTCCATCGTGCGCGCCGGAAACCTCACCGGGCTCAGCATCCGCGCCGGCGCGGCGGCGCTGGCCGATGTGCTCGCCGAGGTCCGGGGGCAGCGGCCCGACCTCACCATCCTCGTGGCGCATGCCGGCGCCTTCTGCGACAGCCTGGCCTGCCGCGGAGAGATCGTCGAGCTGGCTCACGAGCTCGACTCCACCCAGATCCAGCTCATCGTCTCGGGGCATACGCACAGCCTGGTGAATACGGTCGTCAATGGCATCCCGATCGTGCAGGCGCGCAGCTACAGCACGGCGCTGGGCATCGCGGATTTGATCCGGCGCTCCGACGGGTCGCGGGTGTGGCGTACCGCGGTCGAGACCGTCTGGGCCGATCGGGTCACTCCGGACCCGGGCATGGCCAGAGTGCTGGAGCCCTTCCGCGCCAAAGCCGATTCCCTCGCCGCCCGGCGCATCGCGGTGCTGCGCGATTCACTCAACCTGGTTCAGGGAAAGGAGCTCCCGCTCGGCAACCTGCTGGCGGACGCTTGGCGGCGCATGGCGCGCGCCGACGTCGGCCTGACCAACAACGGCGGGATTCGGGCCAGCCTTCCCGCCGGTCCGGTGAGCTTCGGCCGGCTCTACGAGGTGGTGCCGTTCCAGAATCAGTTGGTGAGAGTCCGGCTCCCGGGGTCGGTGCTGCGTGCGGTGATTGAGTATCACCTCAACGCGATTCACCCGAGTATCCACGTTTCCGGAGTGGTCGTGCGCTGGGATCCCCGCCGCCCGCGCGGCTCGCGGATCGTGAGCCTCACGCTCGCCAACGGCCGGCCGGTGCGGGATGCGGGCAGCTACACGCTGGGCACCCTCGACTTTCTCTCCACGGGAATCAAGCTGCTGGCGGATCAACCCCAGAATGGCATGGGACTGGTGGATGTCGACGCGCTGGCAAAGTATCTCGCCGCGTTGCCGCAGCCCGTCGCCGCCCCGCGCACCACCCGCTTCATCACAGTATCTCCATGACGGGCCCCGTGTTGGTCTTCATTGATGACCACGCGGTTTCAGTCCCGCCGGGAGCGACCGCCCTCGCCGCGGTCGCCGGCTTCGATCCCTCCCTCGCCGAGCGGATTCAAGGCGGCACGGCCTATCTCACCGACGGCCGCGGCATCAGGCTCGAGGCCGGCGCGGTGGTCTACCAGGGCGCCATCCTTCGCGTCGTGCTGAGCGCGCGTGCTGCGCGGAACGAGGCCGATGCTCACGCGTGAGCTGCTGGCGCGGCTCCCCAAGGCCGAGCTGCACGTGCACCTCGACGGCTCGCTGCGTCCCGAAACCATGCTCGAGCTGGCCCGCGCGGCCAAGGTCGAGCTGCCCGCGTGGGAGCCCGACGCGCTGCGCCGCTACATGCTGGTGAACGATGCGCGTAATCTCACGGACTACCTGACCCGCTTCGACATCACCGTCGCCCTGCTGCAGACGCCCGAGAATATCGAGCGGGTGGCCTATGAAATGGTGGAGGATGGAGCGCGGGACAACCTGCGCTACCTCGAGGTGCGCTACTGCCCGCACCTCTCGACCCATGGCGGGCTCTCCATGGAAGCCGTGCTGGTGGCGGAGCACCGCGGCTTGCAGCGCGGCGAGCGGGACTTCGGCGTCCGGACCGGGATCATCAACTGCTCGCTGCGCCACTATCCGCCGGATCGCTCGATCGAAATCGCCGAGCTGTCGGTCCGCTCCAAGGCACTTGGCGTGGTTGCCTTCGATCTGGCCGGGGGCGAGGCGGGGTTCCCTCCCGGCGTCCATGGCGCGGCCTTCGACATCGCGCTGGCCGGGAACCTCGGCATCACGGTGCACGCCGGCGAGGCGTACGGGCCGGCCTCGGTGTCGGAAGCCATCCGCCGCTGCCACGCCATGCGGATCGGCCACGGCACCCGGCTCAAAGAGAATCCCGCCCTGCAGGATTTCGTGCGCGACCGGCGGATTCTGATCGAGAGCAACATCACCAGCAACGTCCAGACCCGGGTGGTCGGACACCCGTCCGAGCATCCCGTGCGCGGCTACTTCGACGCCGGGCTCGCGGTCACGCTCTGCACCGATAGCTGGCTGATGAGCGGCGTCAGCCTGACCGATGAGTACTGGCTGGCCCACCAGAGTCTCCGCTTCACCCGAGAGGAGATCGACCGGATGATTCTCCAAGGCTTTGCGGCGGCGTTTCTGCCCTGGCCCGAGCGGCAGGCGATGCTCAAGCGGGTGCGGGAAGAACTGGAGGCTGTGTGAAGAAACTCCCGTTCTTCCGCTCCTGGCTGTTGGCGGTGGCGCTGATCGCGGTCGGGATCATCGGGGCATGGACCATTCCCGGCGCGGCGGGCCGCAGCATCGGCAAACTGGTTGCGCAACAGCCCGGCGCCCAGCAGCCCGCGCCGCCGCCCGATACGGCGCGCAACCTGCCGGCGCCCACCGCGCCCGTCGCGACGTCACCGACTCCCCTCACGACTCGCTTCTCCGGGATCATCGGCATGGTCTTGATCCTGGCGATCGGCTATGCCTTCTCGGCCAAGCGGAAAGCGATCCGGTGGCAGACGGTTGCCTGGGGATTGGGTTTGCAAATCGTCTTCGCCATCTTCGTGCTGCGGATCCCCTTCGGACGGGAACTGTTCCGGCGGCTGGGCGATTTCGTCACCGCGGTGCTGCATTATTCCTACGTGGGCTCGAGCTTCGTGTTCGGCGAGCTGGGGAAACCGAACTCCACGCTCGGCGTCATCTTCGCCTTCCAGATTCTTCCCGCCATCATCTTCGTCTCCGCCTTGTTCGCGATCATGTACTACCTGGGCGTGATGCAGATCGTGGTGCGCGGCTTCGCGGTCGTGATGGCCAAGATCATGCGGGCGAGCGGCGCCGAGAGCCTGAACGTAGCCGCGTCCATCTTCATGGGTCAGACCGAGGCGCCGCTCACCATCCGGCCCTTCCTGCCCAAGATGACGATGTCGGAGCTGATGACCGTGATGACCGCGGGCATGGCCCACATCTCCGGCTCCATCATGGCCGCCTACATCGCGTTCGGCATCGAAGCGCGCCACCTCTTGACCGCGGTCATCATGACCGCGCCGGGCACCATCATGATGGCCAAGATGTTCCAGCCCGAGACCGAGACGCCGGAGACCTTCGGCAACGTCAAGCTCGACATCCCCAAGACCGACGTGAACGTGATCGATGCCGCGGCGCGGGGAACCACGGAGGGGCTGCACCTGATGCTCAACGTGATCGCGATGCTGGTGTCGTTCATCGCGCTGGTGGCGCTGCTCAATGGGGCCATGGGCGCGATCCACGGCTGGGCCTCGTGGTTCCCCGAGAACCTGCAGACGGTGCTCGCCTGGGTCGGGCGGCCGATTGCCTGGGCGATGGGGGTGCCGTGGCACGACAGCGGCACCATCGGCGGGCTGCTGGGCACCCGGGCCGTGCTCAATGAATTCGTCGCGTTCTCCCAGCTCGGTCCCCTCAAGGCGACGCTCGATCCGCGCTCGTTCACGATCGCATCGTTCGCCCTGGCCGGCTTCGCCAACTTCAGCTCGGTGGGCATTCAGATCGGCGGGATCGGCGCGCTCGCCCCGACCCGCAAGGGCGACCTCG
>CAZYPO010000063.1:13016-17520 GCA_964649225.1 uncultured Gemmatimonas sp.
GGCATTCAGATCGGCGGGATCGGCGCGCTCGCCCCGACCCGCAAGGGCGACCTCGCCAAGCTGGGCCTGCGCGCGATGCTCGCCGGCACCCTCGCCAACTACATGTCCGCGACCATCGCGGGCATCCTGCTATGAGCGCGGACGTGCACGCGGCGCGCGACGCGATCGCCGGCCGGCTGGGCGAGCGCACGCCGGCGCTCGCCCTCGTTCTGGGCTCCGGGCTAGGCGGCCTCGCCGAGCGGATCGAGCAGCCGCTGCGGATACCCTACGGCGACATTCCGGGCTTTCACGTTCCCCGGGTCGAAGGA
This sequence comes from uncultured Gemmatimonas sp., assembly GCA_964649225.1. Classification (GTDB taxonomy): domain Bacteria; phylum Gemmatimonadota; class Gemmatimonadetes; order Gemmatimonadales; family GWC2-71-9; genus JABFSM01. The sequence continues at coordinate 13,325 of CAZYPO010000063.1, forward strand.
CACAAAGGCGAGCTGGTGATCGGGACGCTGGCCGGGAAGACCGTCCTGGCCCAGAGCGGCCGCTTCCATATGTATGAGGGCTACAGCGCGGATACCACGGCCCTTCCGGTGCGGGTGTTTGCCGCGCTGGGCGTCCGCACGTTGCTGCTGACCAATGCCGCGGGCGGCATCCGGCGCAGCTTCGGCCACGGCACCATCATGCTGCTCTCGGATCACCTCAACCTGACCGGGCGTAACCCGCTCGTCGGCCATGTGCGCCCCGGCGAAGAGCGCTTTCCCGACCTGACCGAGGCCTACGACGGCGCCCTGCGCGGCGTCGCGCGGGAGGCGGCGCGCAAGCTCGGCATCACCCTGGAAGAAGGGGTCTACGCGGGTCTGCTCGGGCCCAGCTACGAAACGCCGTCCGAGGTGCGGATGCTCGAGCGGCTGGGCGCCGATGCCGTGGGCATGAGCACCGTGCTCGAGGTGATCGCGGCGCGCGCCCTGGGCATGAAATGCCTGGGCTTCTCGCTGGTCACCAATCCCGGCGCCGGGATCAGCACCGTGCCCTTGTCACACAAGGACGTGATGGAGGTCGCGGGCAGGGCGGGGAAGGAGCTGGCGCGGCTGGTGGAGGGAGTGATCGGAACGCTCAGCTGACGCCGAGGGGTCCCCAACCCGCGCCCAGCCCGGGCGCCGCGGCAATCGCGCGGCGCACATAGTCGAGCCCAACGGTAACGGCCTGCTCCAGCGGGTGCCCCAGCGCGAGTCCGGCCGTGATCGCGGCGGAGAGCGTGCAGCCGGTGCCGTGGGTCGAGCGGGTAGCAATGCGGCGGCTGGGGAATTCGTGGACTCCAGCGGGCGTGATCAGCAGATCGACCAGCTCGTCGCCCGGGAGGTGGCCGCCCTTGACCAGCACGGCGGCGGCGCCGGCCTCGAGCAGCTGAGTGCCGGCGCGGAGCATCGCGGCCGCATCATCCACCGGAAACCCCGCCAGCACCGCCGCCTCGGCAAGGTTCGGGGTGACCAGCGCGGCCAGCGGCACCAGGCGGGTCAGCACCTCGCGCTCGGCGCCGGCATCGAGCAACCGGTCGCCCGAGCTGGCGACCATGACGGGATCGAGGACATAGTTCGCGAAATCGTGGCGCACGATCGCTTGCGCCACTTCGCGCACCACCGCCGCGCTGCCGAGCATGCCGGATTTGAGCGCGGCCGGAGGAAGGTCCTCGGCCAGAGCCGCGAGCTGCGCCGCGACGCTCTCCGGCGGCACCATATGCACCGCGCGCACGCCCCGGGTATTCTGTGCGGTCACCGCGGTGATCACCGAGGTGCCGAACACCCCGAAGCGCTGAAATGTCTTGAGGTCGGCTTGGATCCCGGCGCCCCCGCCGGAATCGGAGCCCGCGATCGTGAGGGCGATCTGCATCGATGAGTCACTCGCTGCACACACTGGTGCGGGATCTGCGCCTCCGCCGCGGCCGGGAGCGGCGCGGGCTCGCCCTGGCCGAAGGAATCCGGCTGGTCGAGGAGGCGCTGCGGGCGCGGGTGGCGATTCGTCACGTGCTCGCCAGTCCGGCGCTGGAAACTACTCCGCGCGGCCGCAGCCTCAAAGCCGCGCTGGAGCAAGCCGGGCTGCGCATCGAGCCGGTGAGCGACCTGGTGTTCGAGAGCCTCGCCGCGACCGAGCATCCCCAGGGGGTGCTCGCGGTCGTCGAGCCGCCCAAGTGGAAGCTGGACGACGTGAAGCCGGGGCCCCGCGCGCCCACCCTCGTCCTCGACGGAGTGCAGGACCCCGGCAACGTCGGTACACTGGTCCGCACCGCCTTCGCCCTCGGAGCGGCGGGGGTCCTGGCCCTTCCCGGCACGGCGGAGCTCAGCAATCCCAAGACCCTCAGGGCCACGATGGGTGGCTGCTTTCGCATTCCCTATATCACCCTCGAGGAGAGCGCGCTGCGGGAGTGGGCCGGCGCCCACCAGGTCCGCGTGCTGCTGGCCGCGGCCGATGCCAGGCCGCTGTCGCGGCCGATCGCAGGGTCGCTCGCGCTGGTGGTCGGCAGTGAAGGTATTGGCATCAGACCGTCGCTCGAGACCTGGGCCGCCGGCCGGATCGGGATTCCGCTGCGCAAGGACGCCGAGTCGCTCAATGTGGGCGTGGCGGCGGGCATCCTCCTGCATGCGATGACGCGTGAGTGAAGCCACGCTGTTCGCGCTCGTCGCCGGCGTGTTCGGCCTGCTGGTCGGCAGCTTCCTCAACGTCTGCATCGTGCGGCTGCCGGCGGAGCAGTCGGTGGTCACCCCGCGCTCGCGCTGCCCCAAGTGCGGCAAGCCGGTCGAATGGCGCGACAACATTCCGCTGCTCTCCTGGGCTTTGCTCGGCGGCAAGTGCCGGGGTTGCCGGGCGCCCATCGGCATCCTGTATCCCATCGTCGAGCTGGTGGTGGGCCTGCTCTGGGCCGGGATGGCGTTCCGCGACGGGCTGAGCCTGGAGGCGCTCAAGGGCGCGCTGTTCGGGACGCTGTTGCTCGGCATCGCGCTCACCGATGCGCGGGAATACATCATCCCCAATGAGTTCACCTGGGGTGGGCTGGCCATCGCCCTGCTGTTGAGCGCCACCGGCGGACTCGATGCCGTGCTCGTCGCACTGCTGGGTGCGGCGGTCGGCTTTGCTCTCCTGTGGCTCGTCGGGTCGGTGGGCAAGTGGGTCTTCAAGGAAGAGGCGATGGGCGGCGGCGACATCAAGATGATGGCGATGGTGGGCGCATTCCTCGGTTGGCAAGGCGTGCTGCTCACTATCTTCCTCGGCGCGCTGGCCGGCACCGCCATCTTCTTGCCCCTCGCGCTCGTCGGGCGCAAGAAACTGGTGCCCTTCGGCGTCTTCCTGGCGGTGGGCGCCGCGGTCACCTACCTGATTGGACCCGCGATCCTCGTGTGGTACCGCCGCTACCTGGGAGCGGGCTGATGCCGCGTGCGCTTGGGCTGTGCCTCGCGTTGCTGCTGGGCTGCCGGGGCCGGCCGGCCGGCGCGCCGCAGGAGGGGGAGATTGCGCGGCTGGTGGACAGCCTGCGTCCCACGGTCGAGCGCGCCACCGGCCTCGCGTTCCGCGGCCCCACCCGCTCCGCGCTCAAGAGCCGGGACGAGGTCCGCGATTATCTGCTGGCCCAATTCCGCAAGGAGTTTCCCGCCGAACGGCAGCAGGGCTTGCAGGCGGTGTACACCCTGCTCGGGCTGGTGCCGGATTCGGTGAAGCTCGAGCGGCTCCTGCTCGACCTGCTCACCGAGCAGGTGGTGGGCTTCTACGATCCCGAGACCACTACGCTCTATGCCGTGCGCGGCGCGGAGCCGACCGTGCTGCGTTTTGTGCTGGCGCACGAGCTGACCCACGCGCTGCAGCACCAGTATCTGCCGCTCGATTCCATCCTGCGGATGAAGGGCGACGCCGATGAGCAGGCCGCTGCCCATGCGGTGCTCGAAGGGCACGCGATGATCGCCTCGATTCTCGCCTTCGCGCCCGATCCCGACATCCTGAAGCAGCCGGGCTTCTGGGCCATGGTGCGCGAGCAGGCGATGGCGCCGTCCAACTCGAAAGTGTTCGCGCAGGCCCCGCTCGCCCTGCGCGAGGAGCTCATCTTCCCCTATCTCAACGGCGCGGAGTTCATGCGCTGGTGGGATTCCGCGCGGGCCGGCCAGCGGCTCCCCACCAGGCCCGAGCTGCCGCGCTCGACCGAGCAGGTGCTGCACCCCGAGCGGTATGCGGTGGGGGATAACCCGCTGCCGGTGCGCTTCGCCGACTCCTCGGCGGATGTGCTGTACGAAGACACGCTAGGCGAGCTGGAGGTGCAGGTCCTGGCGACGGTGCTGCGGGGCGGCGGTGAGGTGCTGACTGATGCTGCGGTGGGCTGGGGCGGTGACCGCTTCCGGGTGTATCGCGCGGAACAGGGGCCGGCCCTGGTCTGGTACACGGTGTGGGACGATGCCGCGAGCGCGGCGCGCTTTCGAGGCGGAATCGGCGCGCGGCTGCTGGCGCGGGAGCGCGCGGGTTATCGGACCGGCGTGCAGGCGGTAGCGGAGGCGGCGCGGCCCACGGTGCGGGTGGTCATCGCGCCGGCGGGGTGGAGCGGGTGGGAGAAGGTACCGACGCTTGGGCGGTAGGGCGCGACTCCCACGCCGGTGCGCATTCTCTTTGCGAGGCCGTGACGCCGGCACTACATTGCCTCCGG
>CAZYPO010000064.1:0-17248 GCA_964649225.1 uncultured Gemmatimonas sp.
GCGGCCTGACCCGCGAGCGCGCCGGCTTCGAAGTCCGCGACGTGCACTACTCGCAATACGGCCGGATGTGCCCGATCGAGACGCCGGAAGGGCCCAACATCGGTCTCATCACGAGCCTCTCGACGTTCGCGCGGATCAACGACCTCGGCTTCATCGAGACGCCCTACCGGATCGTGAAGGACGGTCGGGTCGGCAACGAGATCCGCTGGCTCTCCGCGAGCGAGGAAGAGGGCTACACCGTCGCGCAGGCCAACGCGCTGCTGGACCAGGACGGCAAGTTCACCGACAGCCTGGTGCTCTGCCGCAAGGGCGACGACTACCCGCTGCTGCCGTCCTCACGGATCGACTTCATGGATGTGAGCCCCGAGCAGCTCGTGTCCATTGCCGCGGCGCTGATTCCGTTCCTCGAGCACGACGACGCCAACCGCGCGCTGATGGGCTCCAACATGCAGCGCCAGTCGGTGCCGTTGCTCTTCCCCGAGGCCCCGCTGGTGGGTACCGGGCTGGAGGAGAAGGTGGCGCGCGATTCGGGCGCGGTGATCGCGGCCCGGCGCGGCGGAGTCGTTACCCGGGTCACCGCCGATGAGATCATCATCGACAGCGGCGACGGCCAGTCGCCCATCGGCCCGCAGCCACTCACCCGGCTTGCGCAGGTCGACCGCTACCGGGTCAAGAAGTACTGGCGCACCAATCAGGACACCGCGATCAATCAGCGGCCCCTGATCCAGGAAGGCGAGCGGGTCGCCGACGCGCAGATCATCGCCGACGGCGCCGCCACCGAGGCGGGCGAGCTGGCTCTGGGCAGCAACGTCACCGTCGCCTTCATGCCCTGGTACGGCCACAACTTCGAGGACGCGATCGTGCTTTCCGAGCGCCTGGTCAAGGACGACACCTACTCGTCGATCCACATCCAGGAGCTCGAGCTGCACGTCCGCGACACCAAGCGCGGCCAGGAAGAGATCACCCGGGAAATCCCCAACGTCTCCGACGAGGCGCTGGTCGACCTCGACGAGCGGGGCATCATCCGGATCGGCGCGCACGTCAAACCGGGGGACATCCTGGTCGGCAAGATCACCCCCAAGGGCGAGACGGAGCTCTCTCCCGAAGAGAAGCTGCTCACCGCGATCTTCGGCGAGAAGGCCAAAGACGTGAAGGACAGCTCGCTCAAGGTGCCGCCGGGCATGAAGGGCACCGTGATCGACGTGAAGATCTTCAGCCGCATCGAGGACCAGGTGGTCGAGAAGGATCGCGGCGAGCGGATCGGGGAAGTGAGGCGCATCGAGCACGATGAAAAGAATCGGATCAACGAGGTGATGCTCAACGAGCTGGCCGCGCTGCTCGACGGCCAGGCCGTGGCGCTCATGCTCAAGGCGGGCACCGTGGAGGAGTTCCTCCCCGCCGGCTCGACGCTGACGGCGGTCAGCCTGGAGGGCATCGATCTCACCGAGGTCGATCTCAAGACGTTGCGGGTGCAGGACCGCGGCGCCAACGAGCGGATCCGCGCCACCATCGAGGCGGCCGCGCGCGAGCGCGCCCGCGTCGAGGAGAAGGCGGAAGACCAGATCGACAAGATCCTCCAGCCCGACGAGCTCCCGCCGGGGGTGATTCAGCTGGTCAAGGTGTACCTGGGCGAGAAACGGAAGATCTCCGTCGGCGACAAGATGGCGGGCCGCCACGGCAACAAGGGGATCGTGGCGCGCATCGTTCCCGAGGAGGACATGCCGTTCCTCCCGGACGGCAGCCCGGTCGACATCGTGCTCAATCCGCTCGGAGTGCCGAGCCGGATGAACGTGGGCCAGATCCTCGAGACCCACCTGGGCTGGTGCGCCGAGATCCTCGGCTTCAAGGCCAAGACGCCGGTGTTCCGCGGCGCCGATGAGGGCGAGATCGGCCTGCTGCTCCGCCTGGCCGGGCTGCGCTGGGCGGGCGACTCGCTGCGCCTGGCCACGCAGGCGCCCGCGCCGGACGCCGCGATGATCGACGCCGTGGTCGCCGACGCCAAACGCGTGCTGCACGAGGGCGCCACCCTCGAGGTGGCCGGCATCTCCGTGCTGGCGCAGGGCGGGGCGGAAACCAAGCGCCTGTACGAGTCCGCTAAGGCCTTCCTCATCGCCGCGGCCCGTGAGCTGGCCGCGCGGCAGACCGCGCAGCGCGGCCACGAGCTCGACTTCCACAAGGCGGAAGCCTTTGCCCGGGTGAAGGGCCGCGAGGCCGCGGTGAAGGAGCTCGAGAAGGCCGTGGCGCTCGATGCCGCCGTGGCGCTGCAGGAGGCGGGGCGGCCCGCGCTCGCCGCGCTGCTCAAGGGCAAAGCAACGCCCGAGGAAGTGAGTGCCGCCGCCGACGAGCTGATCCGCGCGGCCGGCCTCACCCCGACCGGCAAGGTGCGGCTGCGCGACGGCCGGACCGGACAGCCGTTCGAGAGCGACGTGACGGTGGGCGCGATTTACATGCTCAAGCTGTCCCACCTGGTCGACGACAAGATCCACGCGCGGTCGATCGGGCCGTACTCACTGGTCACGCAGCAGCCGCTGGCGGGCAAGGCCCAATTCGGCGGGCAGCGGTTCGGAGAGATGGAGGTGTGGGCGCTGGAGGCCTACGGCGCCGCGCACCTGTTGCAGGAGATGCTCACGGTCAAGTCGGACGACGTCAACGGCCGGAGCAAGGTCTACGAAGCGATCGTGAAGGGCCAGAACCTCCCCGAGCCGGGGATTCCGGAATCCTTCAACGTGCTGGTCAAGGAACTGCAGGCGCTGGGACTCAAGGTGACACTTGGCACCACCGCCGAGGGCGAGGAGTAAATGATCGACTTTCGCAGCGGGCGTGAGCCCAAGAGTTCGAGCTTCGACTATATCGCGATTCGTCTCGCGGCCCCGGAGGAAATCCGCGGCCCGCGCGACCCCAAGGAACGGGAGCGCATGGAGCTGCAAGGGCTCCGCTCCTGGTGGTCCTGGGGTGAGGTCACCAAGCCCGAAACCATCAACTACCGCTCCTTCAAGCCGGAGCGGGACGGCCTGTTCTGCGAGCGGATCTTCGGCCCGGTCAAGGACTGGGAGTGTCACTGCGGGAAGTACAAGCGGATCCGCTATCGCGGCGTGATCTGCGACCGCTGCGGCGTGGAGGTGACGCTCTCCAAGGTCCGCCGGGAGCGGATGGGCCACATCGAGCTAAGCGTGCCGGTGGCCCACATCTGGTTTTTCAAGACCTTGCCCAGCCCGATGGGCAATCTCCTCAACGTGACGCTGCGCGAACTCGAGCGGGTCATCTACTACTCGAGCTACATCGTCATCGATACCGGCAAGCAGGAGGTCGAGCCGCAGCAGCTGCTGGATGAGGAGGAGTACCTCGCCCTGCGCCAGAAGGCGCGGGAAGAGGGCGACACCGGCTTCCGCGCCGACATCGGCGCCCCGGCGGTGCGCGCGCTGCTCGAGCGGGTGGACGTGAAGAAGCTCGCCGACGAGCTGCGCTCCTCGGTGGCCACGGAAACCAGCCAGCACCGCAAGAAGCAGATGCTCAAGCGGCTCAAGATCGTGGACGCGTTCCTCTACTCGGGCGAGTCCCAGGATCTGCCCAACTCGCCCTCCTGGATGATCATGGACGTCGTGCCGGTGCTGCCGCCGGACCTGCGGCCGCTCGTCCCGCTCGACGGCGGGCGTTTTGCCACCAGCGACCTGAACGATCTCTACCGCCGGGTGATCAACCGCAACAACCGGCTGCAGAAGCTCATCCAGCACCGCGCCCCGGAGGTCATCCTCCGCAACGAGAAGCGCATGCTGCAGGAGGCCGTGGACGCGCTGTTCGACAACGGACGCCGCTCCAAGGCCATTCGCGGCCGCGGCAAGCGCCCGCTCAAGTCCCTCAGCGACATGCTCAAGGGCAAGCAGGGGCGCTTCCGGCAGAACCTGCTCGGCAAGCGGGTCGACTACTCGGGCCGCTCGGTCATCGTGGTGGGTCCGGAGCTCCGCTTGCACCAGTGCGGCTTGCCCAAGGCCATGGCGGTCGAGCTCTTCAAGCCGTTCATCATCCACAAGCTGGTGGAGAACGGCATCGCCGAGACGGTCAAGCGCGCCAAGAAGATCGTCGAGCGCGAGGGGCCGGAGGTCTACGAGATCCTGGAAGAGATCATCCAGGATCATCCGGTGCTGCTCAACCGCGCGCCCACGCTGCACCGGCTGGGGATCCAGGCGTTTGAGCCCAAGCTGGTCGAGGGCAAGGCCATCCGGATTCACCCGCTGGTCTGCGCGGCGTTCAACGCGGACTTCGACGGCGACCAGATGGCGGTGCACGTGCCGCTGTCCTTCGAAGCGCAGCTCGAGGCCCGGCTGCTGATGGTGTCGTCCAACAACATCCTCAAGCCGTCCGACGGGCGGCCCGTGGCCGAGCCCTCACAGGACATGGTGCTCGGGTCCTATTGGCTCACCAAGCTGCCGCAGGGCCTGGAAGAGACGCTGCGCCAGGCCGGCGGCAAAGTTGAGGAAACCAAGGCGCGGCTGTGGAAGGATGCGCGGTTCTACGGCAGCATCTCCGAGCTGGAGATGGCGCTGCTCAGCGGGAAGACCTTCTATCACACCGCTATTCATTTCTGGTACATCCCTCCGGTTGAAGCGCTGGACCGGGAGCCGCGCTGGGTGCGGACCACCGTGGGGCGGGTGCTCTTCAACAACATCCTGCCCCGGCGGCTCGTGGCGGAGCTCGGCTTCCGCGACGAACTGATGAAGAAGAAGAACCTCTCCGAGCTGGTGCTGCAGAGCTATCGTCGCGCCGGCCTCAAGGAGACGGTCGAGTTCCTCGACCGGCTCAAGCGGTTCGGCTTCGACTTCGCCACCCTGGGCGGCATTTCGATCGGGGTCGAGGATCTGGAAATCCCCGCCGAGAAGGCCCAGCTGCTCGAAGAGGCCCAGAAGCGGGTCGAGCGGTTCCAGCGGGCCTACAACACCGGTCAGATCACTTTCGGCGAGCGCTACAACAAGGTGATCGACGCCTGGACCCACGCGAACAACGACGTGGCCGAGGCGATGGTGAACTCGATGCGGACCAGCCGCGGCGGGTTCAACCCCGTGTTCATGATGTTCGACTCGGGCTCGCGGGGCAGCCGGGATCAGATCCGGCAGCTGGCCGGCATGCGCGGCCTGATGGCCAAGCCGCAGAAGAAGCTCACCGGCGGCATCGGCGAAATCATCGAGAGCCCGATCAAGTCCAATTTCCGCGAAGGACTTTCCGTGCTCGAGTACTTCATCTCGACCCACGGTGCCCGCAAAGGCCTGGCCGATACGGCGCTCAAGACGGCGGATGCGGGTTACCTGACCCGCCGGCTGGTGGACGTGGCGCAGGACGTGACCATTACCGAGGAAGACTGCGGGACGGTCAAGGGGCTGGACTCGGCCGCGCTGAAGGAAGGCGAGGACGTGATCGAAACCCTCAAGGAGCGGATCCTGGGCAACGTGGCGGGCGAGGATGTCTTCGATCCGCACGAGCTCGACGAGCACGGCGATGCCAAGCTCCTGGTGCAGGCCGGCCAGCTCATCGATGAAGAGGCCTCGGATGCCATCGAGGACGCGGGCATCGAGAAGGTCATGATCCGCTCGGTGCTCACCTGCGAGGCCAAGCGCGGGATCTGCCGCATGTGCTACGGCCGCAACCTGGCCACCATGGACATGGTGGACATGGGCGAGGCCGTCGGGATTCTGGCGGCGCAGTCGATCGGCGAGCCCGGTACCCAGCTCACCCTGCGGACGTTCCACATCGGCGGGACCGCCTCCCGCATCGCGGAAGAGGCCGAACGCCGCGCGCGGTCGGACGGCACAGTCAAGTACACCAAGGGTCTGGAGTATTCCGACCTGGCCGTCGAGTACGAGGATGGCACGAAGGGCCAGATCCGGGTGGTGCTGACCCGCGAGGACGAGTCGGCCAGCGAGGAAGCCAAGGAAGGCCTCCAGATCGTCGACCCGAAGGACCCATCCCACGTGCTCAGCCGGTACCCGGTTCCCGAGGGCGCGATTCTCCATGCCAAGGAGGGAGAACACGTCTCCAAGGGCGACGGCGAGAAGCGGGCGACCATCCTGTACACCTGGGATCCGTACAACGATCCCAGCATCATCAAGTCCGACGGCGAGCTGCGCTGGAAGGACCTGGTGAAGGAAGTCACGCTCCGCGAGGAGCTGGACGAGGGCACCGGCCTGCGCTCACTGGTCGTGACCGCGGACCCCGATAAAGAGCTGCACCCCTCGGTGCTGGTCTACCTGCCCAACCGGAAGGACCCGCAGGAGTACAGCCTGGCGGAGGGCTCGCGGATCATCTTTGGCTCGCCCACCGATCAGGTGAGCCGCGCCGCCGACCTGCCGGATGAGTCGAATCCCTGGTCGCAGAAGTACCACACCGACGAGCGGCCGGTGATCGAGGCGTGGCCGTCGAAGACGAAGAAGGAGAGCCGCGACAAGACCGTGTACCTCTCGCCCCCGGTCAAGGTGACCAAGGGCATCACGGTCACCAAGATCCCGCGCCAGGTGTACCGGACCCGCGACATCACCGGCGGTCTGCCCCGGGTGCAGGAGCTATTCGAGGCGCGGCGTCCCAAGGATCCGGCCACGATGTCCGAGATCGACGGGGTGGTGAAGTTCGGCGAGATCAAGCGCGGCAAGCGCGAGATCTTCGTCTACCCGATCAGCAAGGACGGCGTCATCGTCGAGGGCGAAGCGGCCCAGACCTACGAGGTCCCGGCGGGCAAGCACTTGCGGGTGCACGAAGGTGACCGGGTGCGGGCGGGAGACCGCCTGACCGAAGGGCCGGTGAACCCGCACGAGATCTTATTGATCAAGGGACCGCGCGCGGTGCAGGAGTATCTGCTCAACGAGGTGCAGGAAGTCTACCGGCTGCAGGGCGTGCGGATCGCCGACAAGCACATCGGGGTGATCGTGCGCCAGATGTTGCAGAAGGTGCGCGTGACTGATCCGGGCGACACCAGCTTCCTCGAGGCCGAGGCGGTGGACAAGCTCAGCTTCCGGGAAGAGAACGACCGTATCCTCAAGCGGAAGAGCAAGCCGGCGATCTCCGAGCCGTTGCTGCTCGGCGTGACCAAGGCGAGCCTCACGACGCAGAGCTTCATCTCGGCCGCGTCGTTCCAGGAGACCACACGGGTGCTCACCGACGCCGCCATTCGCGGCGCCAAGGACGACCTGCGCGGGCTCAAGGAGAACATCATCATCGGCCACCTGATTCCGGCGGGCACAGGGCACTATCGCTACGTGGATCTCGAGATCCAGCCACCGGCGGGCTTTGAGCCGCCGCCGCCTGCGCCGCCGGAGGAGCAGGTGCCGGCCGTCGTGGCGATCGAAGAGGTGGAGGTGTTGTAGGCCTCCTGGGGAGAAACGGAAACGTGAAACGCCCGGGCAATTGCCCGGGCGTTTTGACGAAGACAAGCTCCTCGCGCTTATCTGAACGGTCGCGGTATTCTGGCTACCACGCGTCCGCCCCGATTGATCACCATGATCGGACTCTGGAGCTGACCTTCCGTGAGTTGCAGCGCGGAAGGAGCCGCGAGCGACTGCACGAGGGCCTGGAAGGAATAAGTATCCGTCAGGGCGTCGTTGACGACATAGCCCAGATCACGGAACTGCTGCACCGTCATCGCGCTCAGTGGGTTGAGCACGCCTGGCGCACTGATGTACCCCGTCATGAGCTCGGTCGTGAAGGTCGATTCGCGCCAGTGCACGTACGCCGTGCCGCCTCCACCCGTCGCCTCGAGCGGTACCGGCGTACCGGTAAAGGTCGTGCCCGTGGCGATTGAGCCATTGAATGCGGCCCGAGCCGCGAGCCCGGTGTAGGTCGGATCCGGGCCCGGCACGCCGTTCAGGAAATGGTTCGAACCCAGCTCCGGGTGGTCTTGGATCGTCACTTCCCACAGGGTTCCATACCCGAGGGCGTGCCCCATCTCGTGAACAATCACGTCCTGCAGCCAACCGTTGCTCTCGAGATTCGGCAGGGCCGTCGTGTTCAGGAACATCAGGCCCTGGACCGGGAGAAATCCCTCGTCCCGAATCACGCATAGGCCTGTGGCCCCTAGGATATTCGGACTGGTCAAGGTCTCGTACTTCACGTGGATCACGACGCCGTCCACCAGCTCATTGAGCATGGACGGACATACGCCGCTCGGATCGCTGTCAGTGGGCACGACCAAATACGGTGGACCGCCGCTGAGAATCAATTGGGTCCACCGGGCCGCCGCCGCATCGAATGCGGCGCGCTGCGTAGCGCTGGGATTGGTTCCGCTGGCATAACGAACTTCAATCTTGAAGGTGCTCGGCGGCGGCGTGGAGCCGATGGCCGTAAAGGCTAGTGGCGGCAAACTTCCCGCAGTCGCGGTCACGATCTGCGCTCCGGCGCTTCCCAGCCTCCAGCTCGTGGCCGCGGCCCGACCGAGAAAATCAGTTGCCGGAGACACGCCGGTAACCCGGCCGCCACCCTGTGTCACCTGGAAGTTGACCGTGACGCCCGCCACCGGATTGCCTCCCGCGTCAGTGACGGTGACCTCAGGCGACCCAACGACGTAGTTGCCAAAGAACCCGCTCAGAGCCGTGCCCGCGCTGGGGGTTACGATCGCAGGGGCCGCGACTATGCCGGTCGCATCGAAGTTGATCGAGGGGCGGCCCAGCGTGCTGGCTTCCAGCCGGTTCAAGCCCGGAGCGGTCCCGAGCACCCAGCGAATGGGGCGCGCTGTGCCGTCCGCGGCGGTTACCGTGGTCCCGCCGGTCACGGTGCCGGCGCCGCCCGTCACGGTGAAACTGACCGGGACATTCGGCAGGGGAGATCCGTCATCGCGCAGCGCGCGCACCGCCGGCAGGACCGGCAGGGCGGTGCCCGCGTTGGCGGTTTGACCCGCCCCTGCGAAGGCAGCAAAAGAGGCCGGAATCCCGCGGGCCTCGAAGCTGGCCACGGACCCAATCGGAATCCGGGCCTGGATCGAATACACCAGCGCATCGGGTCCGATGGTCCACCCACCGAGCGTTGCGTTGCCCGAGGCGTCCGTCGTCTTGTCTGTGCCGGTCAGGGCGGAGCCCGCTTGCAGCGCCTCGAAGGTGACGGGGACCCCGGCGATCGAGTTGCCGAAGTTGTCGGTGACGTGCACCGTTGGCAGGCTGGGCACCGCGTGACCCACCACCACGAGCTGGCTGATCTCGCTGCTGGTCAGGATGATGGTCGCCGCTCCGGCCGCCGCCGTTGCCGTGGTGCTGGCGTGAATGGGTGAGGTTCCCGTCGTGCTGGCGTTGAGGGTCTGGACACCAAGCTTCGGTCCCAGCGTCCAGGTAAACTGCGCCGTGCCGTCCGCAGCCGTGGTCGCGGTTGCGGGCGACACGGATCCGCCGCCGGGGGTTTCGACCCCGACGACAACAGTCACATTGGCGACCGGCCCTTTGGTATTCCGGGCCTCGATTACGACCTTGGCGGGCAGTGCTGACCCGACCTGGCCGCTTTGATTCTGGCCCGCTTTGAACACCAGGAGGGTCGGCTCGCTGGGCCCGCTGGTTCCACCGCCACAGGCTGCTACTGCGAGAGTAGCCGAGGCAAGGAGGGAGCGCGCCAAGGCGCGAGAATGCAGAACATTCGCTATGAACACGGTCACTGCCACTATGCTAAATTGACGAAGAGTTGCTAACTCCCGAATATAGTGACAGACATGCAGTGACGCCCTAACGCTTAGGGGACCAGATCCTGCCCACCAGCCCCGCAATCCGCAAGTTATTGGGCCTGCTTTATCTGGCCGGCGCGCTGCTGCTCGTCGATCAGCTGGCGGACCTGGCGGCGACCCTGCTGGCCAATTCCCCATCACCCGGGACGGCGAGTTGGCGCTTCGGGGCGTTCGGCCTCCTGACGAGCCGGGTGAGCGTGTTCCTGCTCGCGGACGTGATGCTCTTTGCCGCAGCAATCGGGCTCGATCACCGCAAGACGCTCAGAGCCTTGGGTATCGTCCACCTGTTCCTCGTTCCCGTGCTGCTGGGCGGACTGGCCGTCTTCGGGCTCGATTGGGTTCAGGTGCGCGGCCGCGTGGCGCCGGGTGGGTCAAACCGCTTCGATTTGGCCGGACTTCGCGCCGCCGGTCTTGCCCTGCTCGCCTCTGTGCTGGCCTGGCGGGGAGGCTTGACCGCTTTCCGCGCCGGCCGGCCGCACCACAAGGGGGCCCGGCGTTTGGCGATGATTGCTTCCCTGGTGCCTGGACGCCAGAGGGGCAAAACCGAGTCATGATCGAATCGCGGCCGTTTGTCCCCGTGCTGGCCGCAGTCGGCGGGGTGATTCTCCTCCACCAGGCCGTGGATCTCGCAATGTTGCTTCCGGGCACCGACTTTGCCATCCCGGCCGGCCGGGTCCACCAGCTGCTGGCGGTCGAGGCCCGCAGTCCCGGATTGGTCTCAGCGGACCTCCTCATCCTCTGGGCAATGACAGCTCGCCGCAGCGGGCAAGCCCTGCGGGTGGCAGGGACGCTGCACCTGGCGGTCGGGGCTCTGCTGCTGGTGCTGCTGCCGGTGTTCCTGCTGGACGCGGGGAGTCTCGCCAGCGAGTTCGGGGGGGCGGAAGCGACGGCCTTCCGGGTCGTCGTCACCCGGACCCTCCTGATGCTGGCCATTTTAGGCCTGGGGGGACTGCTGGCCGGAAGGGCCCTGTTTTCGGCGGCCCAGACTCCTTGACCAGCGCTGCAAGTGCTGATAGCTTAAGAGTCTGTGGTAAAAATGCCCTGAATCCAGGTAAGGCCCAAGAAAGGCTCCTAAAGCAGCGCCGGATGCCCACGATCAACCAGCTGATACGCCACGGGCGCAAGTCGCCGGTCGGCAAAGACAAGTCCCCCGCGCTCAAGTCGAATCCGTTCCGGCGGGGAGTCTGTACGCGGGTGTACACCACGACCCCAAAAAAGCCGAACTCGGCGCTCCGCAAGGTCGCCAAGGTGCGCCTGACCAACGGGTTTGAGGTCATCGCCTACATCCCGGGCGAAGGGCACAATCTGCAAGAGCACTCGATCGTGCTGATCCGCGGCGGCCGGGTGAAGGACCTGCCGGGCGTCCGCTATCACATCGTGCGGGGCACGCTGGATGCCGCCGGAGTCACCGGGCGCAAACAGAGCCGTTCGAAGTACGGTGCCAAGGCGCCCAAGGCCGGAGCACCCAAGTGAGTCGTCGTTCCAAATCGGTCAAGCGGCCGGTGCCGCCGGATCCACGGTACGACAGCCAGACCGTCTCCAAGTTCATCAACAACCTGATGTACGAGGGGAAGAAGAGTGTCGGCGAGGGAATCTTCTATCGCGCGATGGATCTGATCGAAGAGCGCACGGGGCAGCCGGGGGTCACGGTGTTCAAGCAGGCCGTCGCCAACGTGAAGCCCGCCCTCGAGGTAAAGAGCCGTCGCGTCGGTGGTGCCTCGCTGCAGGTGCCGGTCGAGGTGCGTCCCGAGCGGCGGACTGCGCTGGCCATGCGGTGGCTCATTTCCTTTGCCCGCGCGCGCAGTGAGAAGACCATGGCCGACCGCCTGGCCGCGGAGCTGATCCTCGCCTCCAAGGGCGAAGGCAACGCCATCAAGAAGAAGGAAGACACGCACCGGATGGCTGAAGCCAACCGGGCGTTTGCACACTATCGGTGGTAGGGCGATAGACGGACTTTGGAAATCGGGCCATGTGACGGGCGGACTCCGCTCACCACCTCCGGCCCTCTAACGACAACGCGTGGCGCTCCCGATGGGAGCCCACATCCCGGCGCGTTTCGGGATGCGCGCGGAGCGATACCACCGGATTCGTCCGGGTCGGTCGCCCCGCTTTTTCGTTGACCAGGATCGCTGATCACTATGGCTCGTGAAACCCCGCTCGACCGGTATCGCAACATCGGCATCATGGCCCACATTGATGCCGGGAAGACGACTACCACCGAGCGTATCCTCTATTACACCGGCAAGAACTACAAGATCGGTGAGGTCCATGATGGCGCCGCCACCATGGACTGGATGGAGCAGGAGCAGGAGCGCGGCATCACGATCACCTCGGCCGCGACCACCTGCTTCTGGAAGCGGGATGCCGTCCTCTATCGGATCAACATCATCGATACCCCCGGCCACGTGGATTTCACCGTCGAGGTGGAGCGCTCGCTCCGGGTGCTCGATGGTGCCGTGACGCTGCTCGACTCGGTCGCGGGCGTGGAGCCCCAGACCGAGACCGTTTGGCGTCAGGCCGATCGGTACGGCGTGCCCCGGATCATCTTCGCCAACAAGATGGACCGCATCGGGGCCGACTTCGATCGCTGCCTCGACATGATTCGGGGCCGGCTGACTCGGCGGGCCTTCCCGCTGCAGCTGCCGGTCGGCTTGGGTGAGCTGTTCACGGGACACATCGACGTGCTGCGGCGGGTCGAGGTCATTTTCGACGACGCGACCCTCGGTAAGGAATTCACCGAGATGCCGGTGCCCGAGGCCTACCGAGAGCGGGTCGAGCGCGCCCGCCATGAGGTCATCGAGGCGGCGGTCGAGCACGACGACAAGCTGATGCAGAAGTATCTCGACGGCGCCGAGCTCTCTCTGGAGGAGATCCACACGGCGATCCGCAAGGCCACCTGCGCCGGCGCGATGGTTCCGGTGCTGTGCGGGGCCTCGTTCAAGAACAAGGGGGTGCAGGCGCTGCTCGACGCGGTGGTGGACTATCTGCCGAGCCCGGTGGATATCAAACCGGTGCAAGGCCATCTGCCGATGCACGACGACACTCATGTCGAGCGGAAGGCCAGCGACGACGAGCCGTTCGCGGCCCTGGCCTTCAAGGTGGCCACCGATCCCTACGTCGGGCGGCTCACCTTCTTCCGGGTGTACTCGGGCTCGATCAAGTCGGGCAGCTACGTCTACAACAGCACCAAGGACAAGCGCGAGCGCATCGCGCGGCTGCTGCAGATGCACGCCAACAAGCGGGAAGAGATCGAGGAAGTGCTTGCGGGCGACATCGCGGCGGCGATCGGCCTCAAGGACACCCGGACGGGCGACACGCTTTCCGATGACGACAGCCCGGTCATCCTCGAGGCGATGAAGTTCCCCAATCCGGTCATCGACGTCGCGATCGAGCCGAAGACCAAAGTCGACCAGGACAAGCTCGGCATCGCCCTGCAGAAGCTGGCGGAGGAGGATCCGACCTTCCGGGTGCGCACCGATGTCGAGACCGGCCAGACGATCATCGCGGGAATGGGCGAGCTGCACCTCGAAATCATCGTCGACCGGATGAAGCGGGAGTTCAAGGTCGAGGCCAACGTGGGCCGCCCGCAGGTGGCCTACCGCGAGACGGTGCGCAAAAAGGTCACCGATGTGGAAGGGAAGTTCATCCGGCAATCGGGTGGCAAAGGCCAGTACGGCCATGTCGTCATCGACCTGGAGCCGGCGGAGCAGGGCTCCGGCTTCCACTTCGAGGACAAGATCGTGGGCGGCGTGATCCCGCGGGAATTCATCCGCCCGATCGAGAACGGCATCAAGGAGGCGCTGGAAACCGGGGTGCTGGCCGGATACCCGGTGGTGGACGTGAAGGTGTCGCTGGTCTACGGCAGCTACCACGACGTGGACAGCTCCGAGATGGCATTCAAGATCGCGGGCTCGATGGCGTTCAAGGAAGCGGCCAAGGCCGCGCACCCGGTCCTGCTGGAGCCCGTCATGGAGGTCGAGGTGGTGACGCCGGCCGATTTCCTCGGCGATGTCATCGGAGACCTGTCGAGCCGCCGCGGCAAGATCGGCGGCATGACGCAGCGCGGGGACGCGCAGGTCGTGGCCGGGGAAGTGCCGCTGGCCGAGATGTTCGGCTATTCCACCCAGCTTCGCAGCATGACCCAGGGACGCGCGGTATACTCGATGCAATTCGATCACTACGCCGAGGTCCCGAAGCAGGTGGCGGAGCAGATCGTGGCGAAGGTGAAGGGGTAGACGGAACTAGGAACTCGAGAGGACACGATACCATGGCGAAGGCCAAATTCGAGCGGACCAAGCCCCACGTGAACGTCGGGACGATCGGCCACGTGGATCACGGGAAGACGACGCTGACGGCGGCGCTGACCAAGGTGGCGGCGGACCAGGGCTGGGGCACGAAGTACATCAGCTACGATGAAGTGGCCAAGGCCTCGGCGAGCCAGGGCCGGCGCGATGCGACCAAGATTTTGACCATCGCGACGAGCCACGTGGAGTACGAGACGCCGAAGCGCCACTATGCGCACGTGGACTGCCCGGGGCATGCGGACTACGTGAAGAACATGATCACCGGGGCGGCGCAGATGGACGGGGCCATCCTGGTGGTGAGCGCGGTGGATGGGCCGATGCCGCAGACGCGGGAGCACATTCTGCTGGCGCGGCAGGTGAACGTGCCGAGCATCGTGGTGTTCCTGAACAAGTGCGACCTGGTGGACGATGCGGAGCTGCTGGACCTGGTGGAGCTGGAGGTCCGGGAGCTCTTGAGCGTGTACAAGTTCCCGGGCGACGACACCCCGGTGATTCGGGGCAGCGCGATGAAGGCCATCCAGGGGGACGCGGACGCGATCGCCAAGATCCTGGAGCTGTACGCCGCGCTGGACAGCTACATCCCCGAGCCCAAGCGGGACATCGACAAGCCCTTCCTGATGCCGGTGGAGGATGTCTTCTCGATCACCGGCCGGGGGACGGTGGCCACGGGCCGGATCGACCGCGGCAAGATCAAGACCGGGGAGGAAGTGGCGCTGGTGGGCTTCGGGAGCGAGAAGAAGTCGGTGGTGACCGGGGTCGAGGCGTTCCGGAAACTGCTGGATGATGGCCGGGCGGGCGACAATGTGGGGCTCTTGCTCCGCGGGGTGGAGAAGACCGAGGTCGAGCGGGGGATGGTGCTGGCCAAGCCGGGCAGCATTACGCCGCACACCGGGTTCGAGGCGGAAGTCTACGTCTTGACCAAGGAAGAGGGGGGGCGGCACACCCCGTTCTTCAAGGGGTACCGGCCGCAGTTCTACTTCCGCACCACGGACGTGACGGGGAACGTGGAGCTGCCGGCGGGGGTGGAGATGGTGATGCCGGGCGACAACATCCAGATGACGATCGAGCTGATCACGCCGATCGCGATGGATGAAGGGCTGCGCTTCGCGATTCGCGAGGGCGGACGGACGGTGGGGGCGGGAGTGGTGACCAAGATCTTGAAATAGTCGGGAAGACGGGAAGACGGGAAGTCGGGACAAACCTCCCGACCTCCCGACCTCCCGACCTCCCGACTTGGAGACACCAAATGGCCGGCAAAATCAGAATTCGTCTCAAAGCTTTCGACCACGTCCTGCTCGACCAGGCAGCCGCGGACATCGTGCGCACCGTGGAGAAGACCGGCGCCCAGGTGTCGGGTCCGATCCCGCTCCCGGTCAAGATCGAGCGCTGGACGGTGCTGCGCAGCCCGCACGTCGACAAGAAGAGCCGGGAGCAGTTCGAGCTGCGCACCCATAAGCGCCTGCTCGACATCAGCGACTCGCGGCCCCAGACGATGGATGCGCTGACGAAGCTGGATCTGCCGGCCGGCGTGGACGTCGAGATCAAGGTCGGGTGAGCGACATGACCAATGGACTCATCGGCCGGAAGCTCGGCATGACCCGGGTGTTCTCCGAGGACGGCACCGCCGTTCCGGTGACGATCATCCAAGCGGGTCCCTGCAAGGTGGTCCAGGTGCGGGACCAGGCCGTGCAACTCGGCTTTGGCGCACGGCGGAAGAGCCGGGCCAAGAAGCCCGAGCTGGGCCACGCGCAGAAGGCGGGACTGGATGCGGCGCCGCACGTGGTGCGGAGCTTCGAGCTGGTCGGCGATGCGCCCACGCCGGGCTCCGAAGTGACCGTGCAGATGTTCGCCCCGGGCGAGCTGGTCAAGATCACAGGCACCTCGAAGGGCAAAGGCTTCCAGGGCATCGTCCACCGCTACGGCGCGGGCGGCGGGCCGGGATCGCACGGCAACACCCGGCACCGGAAGCCTGGCTCCATCGGCGCCGGCACCGATCCCTCTCGTGTCATCAAGGGCAAGCGTATGCCGGGGCACATGGGGGCGCGCCGCCATACCGAGCTGGGCCTGCGGGTGGTCCGCATCGACGCGGAGCGGCATCTGCTCTTCGTCCGCGGGGCGATTCCGGGCTCCGTCAACGGCATCGTGGTCGTCGCCAAGCAGGGAGGAAAGAGCCGTCATGATTGAGGCACCGTATTTTTCCGCCTCCGGCGCACGGCACAAAAGCGCGTTTGCGTTGCCGGCCGAGCTGTTCGACGGAACCGTCCACGAGCCGGTGCTGCACCAGGCCATCAAGACCCATCTGGCCAATCAGCGGCAGGGCACGGCGCAGACCAAGACCCGCAGCTTCGTCTCGGGCGGCAATCAGAAGCCGTGGCGGCAAAAGGGCACCGGGCGCGCGCGGCAGGGCTCGATCCGCTCGCCGCTGTGGCGCGGGGGCGGCATCGTCTTCGGCCCGCAACCGCGCGACTACCGCACCCGGCTGCCCCGTAAGGTGCGTCAGCTGGCGCGCCGCTCCGCGCTCAACGCGCGGGCGCGCGAGGGGGCGCTGCTGGTGGTCGACGCGATGAGCTTCGAGGCGCCCAAGACGAGCCAGCTGGCCGGCCTGCTCGAGAAACTGGGGCTCGAAGGAAAGAAGGTGCTGGTGCTCAGCAACGGCCTCAACCGCAATCTGTTCCTCTCGGGCCGGAATCTCCCCTCGGCCGAGGTGATGAGCTTCGCCGACGCATCGGCCTACGACGTGCTGTGGTCCGACGCGCTGGTGGTGGAGCAGGCGGCGCTGGGTGGTGGGGAGGCGGTCGAGCCGGGCAGCAGCCCGGAACGGCCCAAGGCGGCGCCCAAAAAGAAGCCGGCCAAGGCCCCGGCCAAGCGCCCGGCCGCCAAAGCAAAGAAGCCGGCGGCACGGAAGTCCCCGGCCAAGCCGGCGGCCAAGCGCAGTGCAGTGAAGCAGCCGCCGAAGAAAAGGAAGAAGGAGAGCTGATGCCTACGCTCCGCGACACCGTCATTCGGCCGCTGATCACCGAGAAGAGCTCCGCCGCGTACCAGACGCGGAAGGAATACGCCTTCGAGGTGCACCCGGAGGCCAACAAGCACCAGATCCGCAACGCGCTCGAGCTGCAGTTTGGCGTGCACGTCACGGCGGTGCGCACCATGCAGATGCGCCGGCGCGAAGTGAGCCGCGGCCGGATCCGGGGCAACACGCCACGCTGGAAAAAGGCGATCGTCACCCTCAAGGAGGGCGAGTCCCTCCCCATCTTCGAGGGCTGAA
>CAZYPO010000065.1:0-13523 GCA_964649225.1 uncultured Gemmatimonas sp.
CTGGTCACCGTTCACTGGTCACGGCTTTCATGGGTATCATCGCAAGCGACATCCGCCGCGGCATGGCCATCATGTTCAATGGCGAGCCCTGTCGCGTTCTCGAGTTCCATCACCACACGC
Organism: uncultured Gemmatimonas sp.; assembly: GCA_964649225.1. GTDB lineage: Bacteria > Gemmatimonadota > Gemmatimonadetes > Gemmatimonadales > GWC2-71-9 > JABFSM01. The sequence continues at coordinate 121 of CAZYPO010000065.1, forward strand.
CCGGTAACCTCCGGGCGATGGTGCAGGCCAAGCTCCGCCGGCTCAAAACCGGGATCCAGATCGAGCACCGCTTCCGCTCCACCGACACCGTCGAAGTGGCCGCGCTGGAGACCCACGAGCTCGATTTCATGTACAAGGCCGGGGATACCTACCATTTCATGAACGCCGAGAACTACGATCAGCTCGAAGTGGACGAGGAAACCCTGGGCGAGTCCGCCAAATGGATGACCGAGGGGATGCGGATCATCGCCGAGTGGTACAACGGGCGTCCGATCGGGATCCAACTGCCCAGTGCGCTGACGCTCGAGGTGGTGGATACGACCCCGGTCATGAAGACCGCGACCAAGACCGCCTCCACCAAGCCCGCCACACTGAGCAATGGGGTCACCGTCAACGTGCCCGAATTCATTCAGCCGGGCGAGCGGATCCGGGTGAAGCCGGAGACCGGGGAGTACCTGGACCGGGCGAAGGACTAGGGAGCCAGGGAGCAGGAGCAGGGAGCGGGGGTGAGCTGCGCGGGGCCTGACGGTCCCGCGTTTCTTTTTTGCCTGCTCCCTGCTCCCTGAATCCTGATCCCTACAGATCGCGTACATACCTTGACGTTCTAGGTAATGGCGGTAGTATTACCTAGATTATCTAGGTAAGGACCAGATGCCCAAACCGCCCGCCGATCTCTTGCAGGGTACCCTCGACGCACTGGTGCTCAAGACCCTGACTTGGGGTCCCCGGCATGGCTATGCCATCGCCCGGTGGCTCGAAGAGACCAGCGGAGAGGCGCTCCGGATCGAAGAAGGCTCCCTCTATCCCGCGCTCTATCGTATGGAACGCCGCGGGTGGATCGAGGCGTCCTGGGGCATGTCCGAGCTGGGCCGGCGCGCCAAGTTCTATCGCCTCACCAGCGCGGGCCGCGTCCGGCTCCGGCAGGAAGTCGCCGAATGGCGCCGGCTGAGCGGCGCGGTCGGGCGCATTCTCGAGGCCCGGGGATGACGGCGCTCCCATGAGCTGGCGCTTCTGGCAACCGCCGCTGCAACGGGAAATCGACGACGAAATCGAGTTCCACGTCGAGATGCGCACCCGGGAGCTCATTGCCCGCGGCGTCCCGGCCGAGCAGGCGCGCCGGGAAGCCGAGCAGCGCCTCGGCGACTCCATCACGCTGCGGCGCACCCTGCGTCGCGAAGGCAGGGAAAGGGACCGCAGCATGCGGCGCACCGAATGGTTTGCCGAGCTGGGCCAGGACCTCGCTTATGGTTTTCGCACTCTGGCGCGCAATCCCGGCTTCACCGCCATCGCCCTGCTTACGCTCGGGATCGGGATCGGCGCGACGACGGCGATCTTCAGTGCGGTCAATGCCGTGATTCTCCGGCCGCTGGCCCTGCCGGACGTGGATCGGGTGATGCTGGTGGCCGAGCTGTACGAAGGCCGTCCGGCGGATGTCTCGGTCGGCAATTTCATTGACTGGCAGGCCGCCAATCAGACCCGGCCGGCATTCGCCGCGATGGGGTCGATCAACTGGCGAAACTTCACGCTTGCGGGTGAGCAACCCGAGCGGGTTTTCGGCGCGGCGGTCACCGCCGACTACTTCGAAGTGATGGGCGTGGCTCCGCTGCGCGGGCGGGTTTTCACCCGGGAGGAGGATCGTCCCGGCGGGGCGCGCGTGGTGGTGCTGGGACATCGGCTCTGGCAACGGCGTTTCGCCGCCGACCCCGCCGCCGTCGGCCGGGTGATCATCCTGAACGGACTGCCGCATACAGTGCTCGGCGTGATGCCGGCCTCGTTCGATTTCACCAACGGCACCGAGGACCTGTGGGTCCCGGCGGCGTTCACTCCCGTGCAACGGGCCCAGCACGACGAACACTATCTCACCGTCTATGGCCGCTTGCGTCCCGGGTCGACCCCCGAGGCGGCGCGCGCGCTGCTGGCCGAGGTGCAGCGGGTCCTCAACCAGCGTTACCCCGATGCCAACGGAAGCCGGTCGGTGCACGTCGAGCCGATGATGCGACAGTTCGTGGGCGATGCGCGGGGCCAACTGCTGGTGATCCTCGGCGCCGTGGTGCTGGTCCTGCTGATCGCCTGCGCCAACGTGGCCAACCTCCTGCTCGCGCGGGGCGCGGCGCGAGCGCGCGAGCTGGCCATTCGCGCCTCGATCGGCGCGGGCCGGGCACGTCTGGCGCGCCAGCTCCTGGCGGAGAGCGGCGCGCTCGCCCTTGCCGCGTCGGTGGTGGGGATGGCGATGGCCTGGGTGGTGATTCGGACCCTGGTTGCGGCGGCTCCGCCGGGCGTGCCGCGCATCGAACAGACCCGCCTGGACCTGGCTGCGCTCGGGTTCGCGGTGCTGCTGGCCCTGGCCTCGACGCTGCTGTTCGGCCTGGCGCCGGCGATCCGCACCGCCCGCATCGATCTGATCGGCGTGCTCCGCACCGGCCAGGTGCGCGCGACGGGTTCGCGGCACGACTGGTTTCGCCAGGGCTTGGTGACCGCGGAGGTGGCGCTGGTGCTCGTGCTCCTGGTGGGCGCCGGCCTCCTGGTTCGAACGGCGGTCCATCTGCAGCGGCTCGACCCCGGCTTCGATCCGCGGGGCCTGGTGACCGCGCGCATGGCGCTTCCGGCGGAGCGCTACGCCAGTCCCGAATCGGCACGACGAACGTTCGAGTCGGTGCTGAGCAATCTCGCGGCCTCGCCGGGCGTTCGCAGCGCCGCGCTGTCCACCCAGGTTCCGATGGGTCCGGGCGGCGGCAGCAACGGGCTGGTTCCCGAAGGAAAGGTGCCCAACCAGGAAAACGCCGTGGACGCGCGAATGCGTCTCGTGTCTCCGGGGTATATCGGGACCCTCGGCATCCCGTTGCGTCGCGGGCGAGATATCACGGCGGACGATCGGGTCGGGACGCCGCGGGCCATGCTGGTGAATGAAGCCCTGGCGCTGGCCCTCTATCCGGAAGGAGATCCACTCGGCAAGCGGGTGCTCTGCTGCGAGGGGACGGCGGACGATCCCCGCTGGAAGACGATCGTGGGTGTGGTGGGGAATACGCGCTCGGGGGGCCCTGCCCAGGACGTGGAGCCGGAATTCTTCCTCCCCATCGCTCAGGCACCCGACGTCGCGTGGGACTGGATCGGACGGACGATCAGTGTGATTGCCCGCGCCGACCGGAACGCCTTGTCGCTCGCGCCTGCGATGCGCGAGGCGCTTCACCGGGTAGATCCTTCCTTGCCGCTCTACCGGATCGAGACCCTGGAGACCTCTCTCAGCAACGCATTGGGCCCCGCCCGGTTCCGCACGGCGCTGCTTGGTTCACTGGCGGGCATCGGACTGCTGCTTGCCCTTGTGGGGATTTATGGCGTCGTCTCGTACCTGGTGACGCGGCGGCGCGCCGAGATCGGCGTCCGCATGGCGCTGGGTGCATCGACCGGGAGCGTGGTGCGCCTGGTGGTGGGGCAGGGACTCCGGCCGGTGCTCGCCGGCACCGTTGTGGGTGTCCTGGGCGCGCTCGCCGCTGCACGGCTCCTATCGACGTGGCTGCGGGGCGTCACCGCAAGCGACCCGATAATCCTGGCCGGCACCGCGGTGGCCCTGATCGTCGTCGCCGCGGTCGCCAGCTACGTGCCGGCGCGACGGGCTACGAGGGTGGATGCGCTGGAGGCGATCCGGACCGAGTGACCCGGAGACGATCACACCTTCAAGACAATCCCCCGCCGCTCCAACAGCTTCAGGATCCCGTACCACAACAACACGAACGCGATCGCATACGCCAGCGAGGCATTGCGCGGCGAGAGCCAGGAGGCGAACGCGTTGCGATAGATGGCCTGCTGCAGCGAGACGCTCTCCCCGCCGAACGGCACGTGGATCAGCCCCAGCACCCGCGCCATCGCGCCGGAACCCACGAAGGCGGTGATGGGGTTGAGCCCATAGGTGATGAACGGCGCGGCCCAGCGCCGGTGTCCCCGCACTTCGATCAGCCAGGCGCAGGTCGCGATCGCGACGCAGGCCATGCCCGCCGTGAACAGGACATACGAGCTGGTCCAGAGGTTCTTGTTGATTGGGAAGACCCAGTTCCACATGAGTCCCGCCACCATGGCGAGCGCCCCCACGGCAAAAAGGCCATTCAGCCGTTCGGCCAGGGACTCGCTCAGGGCAAGCCAGCGTCCCGCGAGCACGCCGAGCAGACAGGTACCGATCGCGGGCAGGGTCGAGAGCAGGCCTTCCGGATCCCAGGTCTTCGATTCCCGCCAGAGGTGGCTGCCGAACACGGAGCGGTCAATCCAGGCGGACAGTGTCTCCGCCGGAACATCGATCGTCGGGGCAGCAACACCGGGTGGCGCGACCAGCGTCTGCAGCCCCCAATAGCCGAGCAACAACACCGCCACGATTCCCGCGACGGCCCGCGAGGAACGCCGGCGCGCCAACAGCGCCGCCGCGAGGTAGCACACGCCGATTCGTTGCAGGACCCCGGGAAAGCGGAGCTCGGTGATCCGCGTCAGCGGGAAATAGGGGAAGGCCTGCAACAGCAGGCCGAGCAGGATGATCAACGCACCGCGGCGCAGGATCTGCGCGCGGATCGTCCCGGAAGCAGCGCCCTGCCGCTCGCGCGCGCTGAGCGAGAGATGGGTGGTAATGCCGACGATGAAGACGAAGAAGGGGAAAATGAGGTCGGTCGGGGTCCAGCCGTGCCAGGGCGCGTGTTCGAGAGGTGGATAGATCGCGCTCCAAGTCCCCGGATTATTCACCAGGAGCATGCCCGCGATGGTCATTCCCCGGAAGGCATCGAGTGCGCTGAGTCGCTCCCGCATCCTCTCCTCCTTGGGGCTATCTTCCTCGGGGCGGCTTTGTGCGGACCGTGCTGGTGTCGATCGAGAACCTGATTCGCGTGATCTAGCCCGGAAGATACCGTTTTCCGGCACTTGCCGGATCAGCACTTCACCTCCCCCGGCCGTAGCTCAACAGACCGGCCGCAGCAGACCCCATTGTGGAACGCATTCTCGAACCCCTTCTGGTCTTCCTCTTCAAGTATCCGCCGCGGCTGTTTCAGCGGGGGGTCCTTGCCCTAGCTCCCACGCTGCCGCCGGTCCTGCTGGCGGCCGGCGCGCTCGTCGCGCTGCTGGTGCTCATCCTCGCGCTCGACCGGCTGCGCACGCCCGCGCCGCTGCGCGACCGTCTGGTGCTGGGCAGTCTCCGCGCCCTGGTATTTCTGCTCCTGGCCGGCTGCCTGTTGCGCCCGGTCCTCCTGCTCTCCAGCGCGGTCCCGCAACGCAACGTGCTGGGCATCGTGCTGGACGATTCGCGCAGCATGCGGCTGTCCGATCTGCCGGATGGCTCCCGCCTCGATGCCGTCAGGCGCGCCTTCGGAGATTCCGCCGGCAGCCTGACGCACCGGCTGAGCGATCGCTTCGTGCTGCGCTACTTCCGCTTTGCCGCGGATGCCGGTCCCCTGGCATCGGCGGATCGGCTGCGGGGCACGGGCTCCCGCACCGATCTGGCCGGCGCGCTGGACGCGGCACGACAGGAGCTGGCCGGGGTTCCCCTGGCGGGATTGATCCTGGTCAGCGATGGGGCCGACAACGCGGGTGCCGACCTGACCGCGCCGCTCCTCGCGCTCCGCGCCCGAAAGGTGCCGGTCTATGCGGTGGGCGTGGGCCAGGAGCGCTTCGCGAAAGACCTCGCGCTCGAGCGGGTCGCGCTGCCGGCCAGCGCGCTCGCCGGGGCCGGCGTGCTGGCCGAGATCGCGCTCAGGGTTCGCGGCCTTGGGGGACAAACGGTTCAGCTCACCGCGGAAGACGAGGGCCGGGTGGTGACCGAGCGCGAAGTGCCGGTGCCCGCGCGGGGCGATCTCGCCAGAGTACGGCTGCGGCTTCCGCCGCTCAGCGAAGGCGCTCACCGTTTGACCTTCAAGGTCCGACCGGTGCCGGGCGAAATCGTCACCGAGAACAACGAATACCGCACCGTGCTGCGCGTGCGGCCGGGGCCGGAAAGGATTCTGTACGTCGAAGGGGAGCCGCGCCCGGAGTTGGCCTTCCTGCGCCGCTCCCTGGCGGGAGACAGCGCACTGCAGCTGGTAACGCTGCTCCGGAGCGCCAAGGGGAAATTCCTGCGGCTCGGGGTGGACGACAGTCTCGAGCTGGCCCAGGGATTCCCGACCCGGCGCGAAGAACTGTTCCGCTATCGAGCGCTGGTGTTGGGCAGTATCGAAGCCGCATTCTTCACGGGCGACCAACTCCGCATGCTGGCGGATTTCGTGAGCCGGCGCGGCGGCGGCCTGATCGCCCTGGGCGGCCGTGCTTCCCTGGCCGAAGGCGGTTTTGCGGCGACGCCGCTGGCCGAGGCGCTTCCCGTGGCCATCGAGCGGCCCGCGGTAACGGATTCCGCCGCCGCCGCGGTCGAGCTGGCGGTGCGCATCACCCCGGCGGGACGCGCGCACCCGGCGCTCCAGTTGGGCGCGACCGAGGAATCCGCCGGCCGCTGGGATTCGCTTCCGCCGCTGACCAGTGTCAATCGCCTCGGCGCACTCAAGCCGGGCGCGACCGCGCTGCTCACCGCCAAGCCGCTGGGCGGCGGCGTCGAACAGCCGGTGCTGGCCATCCAGCGATTCGGCCGCGGCACGGCCGCGGTGCTCGGCGTGCAGGACACCTGGCTCTGGCAGATGCATGCCAGCATCCCGCTGGAAGATCAGACCCATGAGACGCTCTGGCGGCAATTGCTGCGCTGGTCGCTCGATGGGGTGCCGGATCGGGTGGAGGTCGCGGCCTCACCCTCCCGGGTCGGGCCCGGCGAGCCGGTGACGATCCAGGCCCGGGTGACGGATGAAAACTTCCTCGACGCCAACGATGCCGCAGTCACCGCGCGCATCATCACCCCCAGTGGCCGCACCATCGAGCAGCCGCTGAGCTGGACCATGCGGGGCGATGGCGGCTACGAGGGCAGGTTCGTTGCGGAAGAAACCGGCATGTACCGGCTCGAAGCGGAAGCACGCCGGGGCCGCGACACCGCGCGGGCGGCTCCAGCGGCGTTGCTGGTGGATGACTACGGCGCCGATGTCGAGCAGGCGGAGCTCAGGTCGCGGCTGTTGCGGCGGATCGCGGGGGAAACGGGCGGACGCTATTACCCGCTCGCCGAGGCCGGACGGCTGGCGGACGATGTGATGTACACCGAGAGCGGGGTAACGGTCCGCGAGTCCCGTGATTTGTGGGACATGCCGATCGTCTTTCTGATGCTGGTGACGTTGCTGGGTGCGGACTGGGGGTACCGGAGGCGGAGGGGACTGGCGTGAGGTTGCTGGCTCTGGGCTATTGGCTCTTGCTCGTACCCGCGGCCGCGCGTGCGCAGGGCGGGGCGACGCGAGTGCTGCTGGTGACGGGGCTTTCCGGCGAGCCGCGCTTCGCGACGGGATTCCACACCGCGGCATCCGCTCTGTATGACGCGGCACAAGCCCGCTGGGGCGTTCCGGATTCCAGCCTGATTTATCTGGCGGAGGATCCGGTGCAGGATCCCAAGCGCATCCGCGGCCGCGCGACGCGCGACAATCTCGCCGCGGCGTTCGGGGAGCTTGCCCGGCGGTCGGCGCCGGGTGACGTGGTGCTGATCGTGCTCATCGGACATGGCAGCGGTCAGGGCGCGGACAGCCGCCTCAGCCTGCCGGGGCCCGATGCGACCGCGGCGGATCTTGCCGGCTGGCTGCGGCCGCTGGCCGGGCGGACCACGGTGCTGGTCAACGCGGCGAGCGGGAGCGGCGACTTCCTGCCCGCGCTGGCCGACTCGAGCCGGGTGGTGGTAACCGCGACCAGGACCGCGTTCGAGCGCAACGAAACCACCTTCGCCGGGCATTTCGCGCGCGGGCTAAGCAGTGGAGAGGCCGATGCTGATAAGGACGGACGGGTGACGGTGCTGGAGGCCTTCCAGTTCGCGAAACGGGAGGTGGCGCGCGGGTACGAAGCCCGTAACCTGCTGCTGACCGAGCATGCCCAGCTAAGCGACTCGGCGCTGGCGCGCAGTGTGGCGTTCGGTACCCTGCCGATTCCGGCCGACCCCAGAGTCGCCGCGCTGTACGCCGAGCGGCGTGCGCTCGAGGGCCAGGTGGACGCGCTGCGACGCCGGAAGGGCTCGCTGGACTCGCTGGCGTACGAGGGCGAGCTGGAGCGGCTGCTGCTCGAGATCGCGCGCAAGACCGCGGCGATCCACGTCGCGGAGGCGCGCAAGCCGTGAGCACCCGGGTGCGCGCCGGGGCCCTGGCGCTGCTGACCTTGTGCTGCGGCAATAACCCGCAACGCCAGGCGAGCGGCAGCCCACGGAGTCAGGTGCGGGCACTGGCGGAAGCGGGCCGGCTGGCGGAGGCGGAACGGCTGGCACGGAGCGATGCATCGCTCACGGTTCCGCTCGGCGAGGTCCTGGTACTTAGAGGAAAACTGGCCCAGGCCGAGTCTTCGTTCGTCGCGGCCATCCTTGCCAATCTGCCCGATCGGCGCAGCGCCGAGGCGGCACTCGCTGAGCTTGCGGCGCGCCAGGGCAACCGGCTCACCGCCCGCCGGTACGCGCGGGCGCTGACCGGCGCGTTCGAGCGGGAGGGTGCGCGCTGGGCGGTCGAAGACCAGACCGCCGCGGGCCGCGCCTACGTGGTGCTGGGTGATGAGGACGCCGAGGCGGTGCGGGAGGCGCTGCGGACGTTCGACGCGGCGGTCGCGGCGGATTCCTCCGCCCTCGAGCCGCGGCTGCGCACCGGCGATCTCTTTCTGGACCGCTACAACGCGCCCGACGCGCGCGCCAGCTACGAGAGCGTGCTGCGGATCGCGCGGGAGCAGCCGCGCGCGCTGCTCGGATTGGCAAGGGTGTTCGGGTTCGAAGGCAGCTCGGAGGCATTCGCCGCGGTGCGGCGGAGCCTGGCCGCGAATCCGGCACTGGCGCCGGCGGAGGTCCTGCTGGGCGGGCTGTATCTCGACGCGGAGGAGTACGACTCTGCCGGAGCCGCCGCCGCGCGGGCGCTCGCGACCGATTCCAGTGAGGTGTCCGCCTGGGCATTGCTCGGGGCCACGCGCTGGCTGGCGGGAGACTCGGCGGGCTTCTCGCGCGCGCGCGCCGCGGTCGGGCGAGTGCATCCCAGGCCGGCCGGGTTCTACGCCGCGGTCGCGGAGGCCGCTGCACGCCACCGGCACTACGCCGAGGCGGTGCGGTTCGGCCACGAGGGGGTCGCGCTCGATGCGAGCGCCTCGCCGGCGCTCGGCGTATTAGGCATCAATGAGCTGCGGATCGGCGCCATGGACTCGGGCCGGGCGCACCTGGAAGGCGCCTTCGCGCGTGATCCCTTCCATATCTGGTACAAGAACACGCTCGATCTGCTCGACGAGCTGCGCGGGTTCCGCACCATCGCCACGGCGCGCTTTCAGATCGTGGCGCCGGCAGCGGAAGCGGAGCTGCTCGCATTGTACCTGGGCCCGCTGCTCGAAGAAGCCTACGACTCGCTGGTGGCGCGATACGAATACCGGCCCCCCACACCCGTGCGCATGGAGCTGTTCCGGCGCCACGCCGATTTCTCGGTGCGAACGGCGGGCCTCACCGGGCTCGGGGCGCTGGGGGTGAGCTTCGGTACCGTGCTCGCGATGGACGCTCCCTCCGCGCGGGAAACCGGCAGCTTCAACTGGGGCTCGACCGCCTGGCACGAGCTGACCCACACTTTCACGCTGGGGCTTTCGGATTTCCGGGTGCCCCGCTGGTTCTCGGAAGGGCTTTCGGTGCTGGAGGAACGCCGGGCGCGGACCGGCTGGGGCGCGGGGCCGTCGCTGCTGTTCCTCGCGGCGCTCAAGGCCGACAAGCTGCTCGCGGTGAGCAAGCTGAACGAGGGCTTCGTGCGGCCGTCGCATCCCCTGGAAACTCAGTTCAGCTATTACGAAGCGTCGTTAGTGTGCGAGATGATCGAGCGGCAATGGGGGCGCGCGGCGCTGGTGGGCATGCTGCGGGCTTATCACGACGGGCTCGCCACGCCGGCGGTGTTTCAGAAGGCGCTGGGCCTCAGCGAAGCGGAGATGGTCTCCCGCTTTTCCGCCTGGATGCGGGAGCGCTTCGCGGGCCCGCTCCGTGCCATCGCACCGTGGGACGGCAAGGGCCCGGCCCAGGGCGAGCTGGTGAGCGCGCTGCGGGAGGGCAAAGGGCTGCTGGATGCGGGGAAGGCGGAAGCGGCCCGCGCCGTCTTCGAGCGCGCAACCGCGATGTTTCCCGAGTACACCGGCGCGGACGCTCCGCCGCTCGCGCTGGCGCAGCTTTCCAGGCAACGCGGCGATACCAAGGCCGCGGCCGCGGCACTGGGCCGCTATACCGCGCTGGATGAATCCGCCTGGGACGCCAACGGGGAAGAGGCCGCGCTGAAGGAGGAGCTGGGCGACCTGCGCGGGGCCGCGGCGGCGCTCGAGCGCATGCTGTGGATCTCGCCCTACGATCCCGGCATGCACAGCCGGCTCGCCGGCCTCGCGGAGCGCCTGCACGAGTTTCCCCGCGCGGTGCGGGAGCGGCGCGGCGCGCTTGCCGCCGGGCCGACCGATGCCCTGGAGGCACGCTATCAACTTGCCCGCACGCTGTCGCTGGCGGGTGACAGCGTTACCGCGCGGCGCGAGATTCTCCGGGTACTCGAAAGCGCGCCGGGATTCGAGAAGGCGCAGGCGCTCCTGCTCGAGCTGCGCGGCGGGCGCCCGGAAGGGAGGAAGCCATGAGAGGCTATTGGCTATTGGCAATTGGCTGGGGGGTAGCGCTGCCCGGCGCGCCCGGACTCGCGGCGCAGCGCTTTGGAAGGGGAGTCAACGGAGAAGAAGCCCTCAGCGCGCCGCCGAATCCCCGCTATGACGGACGCTTTACCTACGCGCGCATCAAGTTCACCCAGAGCTGCTGCGTCATGGGGGACCGCTACTGGGACGTGAAGTGGGGCCACGACTATCCGCGCTCGGACCAGCACTTCCCCAAGATTCTGCAGGAAATCACTACGATGCGGGTCCGGACCGACGGCAGCGCCATTCTGGCGCTCGACGATCCGGAGCTGTTCAAGTTTCCGTTCGCGTATCTCTGCGAGCCGGGGTACTGGCTCCCGAGCGACAAGGAAGCGGCGGGGCTGCGGAACTACCTGCGCAAGGGTGGTTTCCTCATCGTGGACGACTTCGTGGGCAACCACTGGTTCAACTTCGAGACCCAGATGCAGAAGGTGTTGCCGCAGGCGCGGCTGGTGCCGCTCACCGCGGCGCACCCGATCTTCGATTCGTTCTACCGGATCGAGAACCTCGACTTCGCGCATCCCAATTACGGAGGGATCACCGCGAAATTCTATGGGATCTTTGAGGACAACGACCCCAAGAAACGCCTGATGGTGATCGTGAACTACGACTTCGACGTGAGCGAGTACTGGGAATTCTCCGATGAGGGCTACTTCCCGATCGAGCTCTCCAACGAGGCGTACAAGCTCGGTGTGAACTACGTCATCTACGCGTTCTCCCGCTGACCCGAAAGGAATTTGTGACCGCCACTCTCGAGCAGCTGGACGACGTCGCCCTGGCCGAGCGGCTGCATGCCGCGCGGGGCCGGGTGCTGGCCGAGCTTCGAAAGATCATTGTAGGTCAGGACGCCGTGATCGAGCAGACGCTGGTGGCGCTCCTGGCCGGCGGGAATTGCCTGATCATCGGTGTGCCCGGCCTGGCGAAGACGCTGCTGGTGCATTCGCTGGCCCAGGCGCTCGATCTGCGCTTTTCGCGGATCCAGTTCACCCCGGACCTGATGCCGTCGGACATCACCGGTACCGATGTGATCCAGGACGACCCGGCCACCGGGCGGCGGCATCTGGTGTTCATGCCGGGGCCCATCTTCGCGAACGTGGTGCTGGCCGACGAAATCAACCGGACGCCGCCCAAGACCCAGTCCGCGCTGCTGGAGGCCATGCAGGAGCACCGCGTCACGGTGCAGGGCAAGACTTACGAGCTGGAGCCGCCCTTCTTCGTCTTTGCGACGCAGAACCCGATCGAGCTGGAGGGGACCTATCCGCTGCCCGAGGCGCAGCTCGACCGCTTCCTGTTCGAGGTGGTGATCGGCTACTCGCCCGAAGCGGATGAGGTCGCGATCGTGCGCGCGACGACCGCCGCGCCGCCGGAGGCCATCCACGCCGTGGTGTCGCGCGACGAGATCCTGGCCTTCCAGCGGCTGGTGCGGCGGGTGCCGGTGGCCGATCCGGTGGTGGACTACGCGGTGCGGCTGGCGCGGCTCTCCCGGCCGGTGGAGGCGCAGGCGCCCGACTTCATCCGGCAGTTCGTGGCCTACGGCGCCAGCGTGCGCGCGCCGCAGGCGCTGGTGCTGGGCGGCAAGGCGCGGGCGCTCCTGCAGGGCCGCGCGCACGTGAGCTTCGAGGACATCCGGACGCTGGCCCCGGCGGTGTTCCGCCATCGCCTGCTGCTCAACTTCCAGGCTCAGTCGGAGCGGGTCACCGCCGATCAGCTCACCGAGCGGCTGCTGGCCGCGGTGCCCACCCCGCGCTCGGGGCTCTGAGCATGACCGCGACCGCCCCCGCCGCGTTCCTCGATCCCGCGCTGCTGGCGCGCATCGGGGATCTACCGCTGCTTGCGCGGACGGTGGTGGACGGTTTCATGCACGGGCTGCATCGCGCGCGGCGCGTCGGGCTCTCGCTCGATTTCGCGGAGCACCGCGCCTATCAGCCGGGCGATGACATCCGGCGGATCGATTGGCGGGTCTACGGCCGGACGGACCGATTCTACGTGAAGGAATTCGAGGCCGACACCAACGCCTCGGTGACATTCGCCCTCGATGCATCCGGCTCGATGGATTTCGGCAGCGGCGCCGTCACGAAATTCGACTACGGAAGATTCCTCGCCGCCTCGCTCGCCTGGCTTTCACAGCGCCAGGGCGACCGGGTGGGACTGGTGACCTTTGCCGGCGACCTGATGGAGGTGGTGCCGTCCTCCACCCGTCATCTCCAGCTCATCCTCCACACGCTCGGCCGCGCCAGAGCCGCCGGCGAGGGCAAACTCGCGCCGGTGCTCGAGCGCGCGGCGCGGCTGATGAATCGCGCGGGGATCGTGGTGGTGGTGTCGGACTGTTATGAGGACCCCGCCCTGGTCCAGCGCGCCACCGGCGCGCTGCGCGCACGCGGCCACGACGTCATCCTCTTCCACGTGCTGGATCCCGCCGAGCGCGAGCTTCCCGGCGACGGGGCCGCGACCTTCGAAGACGCCGAGACGGGAGAGCGGCTGCCGCTCCGGCCCGAGGCGCTGCGGCAGCGCTATCAGGAACAGGTGCGGGAGCATCAGGCCGAGCTGGCGCGGCGGCTCGGGCAGGACCGGGTGGATTACGTGCCGCTCTCGACCGCCGACCCGCTGGACCTGGCGCTGCACGCCTACCTCGAGCGCCGCCTCGCGGCGAGCCGGGTGCGCTGATGGGCATC
>CAZYPO010000065.1:13623-17167 GCA_964649225.1 uncultured Gemmatimonas sp.
GCTGCTGTCCACCGCAAGTGGTGCTCCGGGCCAGATCCTGGTCATCACCGACCTGCAGCGCAGCGGGCTCACCGGGCTCGCGGGCCTGGAGCTCCCGGCGGATGCCGAGGTGCGCCCAGTGCCAGTGCAGCCGGCCAGCCGCGCCAATACGGCGCTGGTGAGCGCGGACGTGCAGCGCGTGCCGGTGGGAGACAAGAGCCAGCTTCTCGTGGCCGCGCGGGTGATGTCCCGTGAGCTGGGCGGCCCGCGGCGGGCCCAGCTCTCCCTCACGGTCAACGGCCGCGCGGCCGGCAGCCGGGAGGTGACGCTGCCGGCCGACGGCGCCGTCACCACGGCGTTCGAGCCGGTGCCGCTCGCGGCGGGCCGCGCGCGCGCCGAGCTCACCCTGACGCCGGATGCGTTGGCCGCGGACGACGCCTTCCGCTTCGTGGTGCCCGCCGAACAAGCCTTGCGCGTGCTGCTCGTCGCGGCGCCGAGTGCGCGCGCCGACGAGACGCTCTTCCTGGAACGCGCGCTGGGCATCGGCCGCGAGCCCCGGATCGCGCTCGAGCGCCGCTCAAATCTGGACGCCCGCGCGCTGCGCGGCGTGGCGGTGGTACTGCTGCTCGACATGCCGGTCCCCGCCGCCGCGGCGGGAGCGGCGCTCGACCAGTGGGTTCGCGCTGGCGGAGGCTTGCTGGTAGCGGCGGGACAACGGCTCGCGGCGCGCTCGGCGGGCGGCGCCCTGCTACCGGGCTCGCTCAAGGGAAGCATCGAGCGTTTGAGCGATCAGGGCGGGACCTTCGGCGAAGTCTCGCTCGACCATCCGATCTTCGCGCCGTTTCGCGAAGGAGGCGGTGCCGCGCTCGGCGCCGCGCGTTTCCTGCGCTACCCGCGGGTCGAACCGGTCGCGGGAGCCGAGATTCTGGCGCGCTTCGACGACGGGGCGCCGGCGCTGGTCGAGCAGGCGCATGGTTCCGGCCGGCTGCTGCTCCTGGCTATCCCGCTTGACGGGCTGATGGGCGACTTCCCGCTGCAGCCGGCGTATCTCCCCTTCCTGCGCCGGCTTGCGGTGTACGCGGCGGGCCACCAGGCCGTCCCGCTCTGGCGCACCACCGGCGAAACCGGCATCGTTCCTTCTGGGCTGCGCGACCCGGTGATCGCGACGCCGGGCGGCGCGCTGCTCCGGCCGGCCAGCGACTCGGGGCCCTGCACGATGGTGCTCACGGAAGCGGGGTTCTACCAGATGTATGGAGGGCGCGCGGCGGGAGAGCCGCTGGAGATTGTGGCGGCCAACCCGCCGGCCAGCGAGTCCGATCTGACCCCGGCGGATGCGCGGGAGCTGCTGCTCGGCGTGCGGCGAAGCGACTCGGCCTCCGCCGGCGTGCTCGCGCCACCGGCCCCCGCCGAGCGAGAAGGCCGTCAGCGGGTCTGGCGCATCCTTCTAGTACTGGCGGCTGTGCTGCTGCTGGCCGAAACGATCGTCGCGAATCGCGGCTGGAGAGGCACGGCGACTCACGTGCTGCCCGCACCGCCGGAAAGGGATTCTCCATGAGTGAATCCGATCGCGCGCTCCACGACGCGGTGCGTCGGCTGCGCCGCGGTTTGCGCAACCGCGTGCTGCTCGAAGGCGCGGTGAAGGTCGCCGCGGCCGTGGTCCTGGCTCTGTTGTTTGGTGCGGCGCTCACCGCGCTCTTCGGCGCGGGCTCGAACGCCGTGGTGACGGTGCGGGTCGTCGGCTACTTGCTGATCGCCGCCGCCCTGGTGCGTTACCTGGTCGTGCCGGCGCTCCAGCGTCCGGATGATGCCCGGCTGGCGCTCTACGCCGAGGAACAAGCCCCCGAGCTCAAGCAGGCGCTGGTGAGCGCGGTGCACGAGCTGCGCACCCCGGAAACAGAGCGGCCTTCTCCCGCGCTCGCGGCCCGCGTGGTCGAGGACGCATTGGCCGAGGTGCGGCGGCTCGAGGCGGGCCCGGGGCTCGAACGGCCAAGGGTCCGGCGCGCGGCCGGGCTGCTTGGTGTGGTCGCCGTCGTCGGGGGGGCGCTTCTGTTGGCCGGCCCACAGATCCTCCGGGACACCGCGCGGGTGCTCTTCGTCCCATGGTCTGAGGCGGCCGCCGCACCGGTCTTTTCCATTCAGGTTGAGCCCGGAAATACGTCGGTACCGCGCGGCGGAGCCATCCAGGTGCGCGCCGCGTTGCGTGGCTTCGCGGCCGAAGGGGCCGAGCTGGTGATCCGCGCCGACACCGCGATGGAGTGGGTGCGGCTGCCGATGCTGCGCGACTCGGCGCAAGCCGAGTTCACTGCGCGGCTCTTCGACCTGACCCGCGCCACCGAATACTTCGTGGAAGCCGACGGCGTCAAGTCACCGGCCTTCCGGCTCAGCGTCACCGATCTCCCCGCGGTCCAGCGGCTTTCGCTGGAGCTGCACTTCCCCGCCTACACCGGCTTGCCGCCCGAGAAGGTCGACCCGGGCGGCGACGTCGCGGCAGTCGTGGGGACCAGAGTGATGGTGCACGCCAGCGTCACCCGTCCCGCCAAGAGCGTTGCCCTTCGCATCGACGACGGCCCCACCGCTCCGCTCACGCTCGATGCGCAGGGCCGCTGGTCCGGGAGTTTCGCAGTCAAGCGTGACGGCTTTTATCGCGTGGACCTCGTGGCGCCGGATGGCACTCCGGTGCCCGGCTCCGTGCAGTACGTGATCGAGGCGCTGGAAGACCGGATTCCCACTGTGGCGATCGAGCAGCCGGGTCGCGACACCAAGGTGACCTCGGTCGAGGAGATCAGCATCGCGCTGCGCGCCGAGGATGACTACGGGGTGGCTGGGCTGGAGTTGCTGTATTCGGTGAACGGTGGCGCGGAGCAGCGCGTCGCGCTCACCGACTCGAGCGCGCGGCGCACCACACCCGAGGTTCGGGCGGCGCATACGATTTTCCTGGAGGAGCTCGGACTCAAACCGGGTGATCTCATCGCCTATCACGGTGTGGCGCGCGACGGGGCGGGCGGCACCGGCTCGAGCGACATCTACTTCCTCGAGGTGCGGCCCTTCGGGCGCGACTACCGCCAGGCCGAGTCGGGACCGCCAGGCGGCGGCGGGGGGGGGGAGCAATCCCCAGAAGGTCTCTCGGCGCGGCAACGGGAGATCGTGGCCGGAACCTTCAACACGCTGCGCGACAGCGCGCGCACCCCCGACCGGCAGCGGCGCGAAGATCTTACCACGCTCGCGATCGCGCAGGGCAAGCTCAAGCAGGACGTGGCCGGGCTGGTGCGGCGGCTGGTGGAGCGCAACATCGTTTCCTCCGACACCGCGTTTGTGCTGATCCACGCGGAGCTCGACACCGCGAGCCGCGAAATGCAAGCGGCCGAAGAAGGACTGGGGCGGGGTACTCCGCGTGATGCCTTGCCGGCCGAGCAGCGAGCGCTGCAACGGCTGCAGCGGGCGGAGGCGGTGTACCGGGAGGTCCAGGTGCAGATGGGCTCGCAGGGTGGTGGGGGCGGGGGAGGGGGCGGCGGGGCGCGGGCGGAGGATCTGGCCGATCTCTTCGAGCTGGAGAACGACAAGCTGC
>CAZYPO010000066.1:0-5027 GCA_964649225.1 uncultured Gemmatimonas sp.
AGATAGCGCAGCTTGGCCCAGCCCGTATCGAGGGTAATATCGGCGCCCCAGAGCAGCCGGCCTGTCCCCACCGCATCAATGCAGGCTTCGAGCATCCCGCCGTCGACCCCGCTGCCAGAGAGATCCACGTAGACGTTGGGCAGCGCGCGTACCGCGTGCAGCGAGTGCAGCCAGTCGCCTCCACCGGCGATGTGCGCCAGGATGAAAGCGACCTCCGGATGGCGGCGGGCCAGCACGGCCAGCTCCACGGCGTCCGACGCTTCCTGCCCCGGCCAGTCCCGGCGGCGATGCTGCCAGATGTGGTGGAGCACGGGAACGCCGTGGCTCTGCGCGCTGGCGCAGATCGGATCGAGCAGCGCATCGTCGGCCCGGCGGCTGGCCGCCAGCTTGATACCGATCATCCCCGCGGCGAGGCAGCGGTCGATCTCGGCGAGCGCGTGGCTGGTGTAATTCGGATTCACGCAGACATAGCCGCGGATCAAGGCGGGCAGGCCGCGCTGCAGCGTGAGCAGCGTCTCGTTGCCCATGCTGACGTCCGCGGGTGAGGGAAAATACGTTGGCGACGTGCGTCCCCAGCTGCCGAGGATCGAAGCGATGTGGCAGGTGATGCCGATACGCTCCCCCGCCCGGAGCCGGCTGGCGTTCCGCTCGGCCCAATCGGCCCGCGGGCTTGCGGGGTGGAAGAAATGCGCGTGAACGTCGATCAGGGTCATCGCAGCTCGCTCAGCACCTCGTCGAGGATTCCCAGCGCGCGGTCCACCGCGGGCTCGTCGTGAGCCAGCGAGACGAAATTGTACGCGGTCCGCTTGAAGAGCAGTCCACGGCGCGCGCAGCCTTGCGCCACCTGCCGGGAGATCTCCTCGTTCGGGTAGCGGAGATAGCACATTTCCGGGATGCCGCTGGCGCGCTCGACCCGATCGGCGTGACGAGTAGCCAGCGCTGACAGCCCCGCGAAGAGTCGCCCACCCAAGCTCCCCAGCCGTTCCGGCACGCCGCGCTCGCGCACGACACGCAAGGTAGCGCTCGCAGCCGCCAGCGACACGAATTCGGTGGCCATGGTGGACGAAATCCAGGTGTCGCGGACCCTCTGCATCAAATCGGTGCGACCTCCCACGGCCGCCAGCGGATATCCGTTGGCGAGCGCCTTGCCCAGCACGATGAGATCGGGGTCGCCGCCCCAGCGGGCACTGGCGCCCCCGAGGGCAACCCGGAACGCCGTCTTGATCTCGTCGTATATGAGCACCGAGCCGTGACGCCGGGTTTCTTCGCGGAGGATCTGCAACCATTCCGGCGAGGGAGCGGCGTCCACCACCGGCTCGACGACGACACAGGCAAGCCGGTCTCCAGCTTCTTGCAACATCGCCCGGCTGCGCTCGGCGTCGTTGAAGGGAATCTCACGATAGAGCGACTGGGTCGCGGCCGGCACGCCCGCCTCACGACTGCACCAGTCGAGCCAGCCGTGATAGCCGCAGCCGAGCACGTGGTCCCTTCCCGTGGCCACCCGGGCGATGCGCACCGCCGCTGCCACCGCTTCCGCCCCGGTCTTGAGGAACCTGATCTGCTCAAGCCGCGGCATGAGTTGGTTCAGCTCTGCCGCCAGGCGCTCTTCTTCGACGGGCGGCACCGGCCCCACGGCCCCGCGTTCGACGGCCTCGATCACCGCACGGTTTACTTCGGGGTGCCCGTACCCCAGCCCGACCGCGCCGAGCGCCATGATAAAATCGAGGTATTCGCGCCCTTCCTCGTCCCAGACGCTGCAGCCGGCGCTCCGCGTCATGCGGAGAGGCAGGCCGGTGGCTTCCGCGCCGAAGAGCGCTTCGGGCCGCTTG
The DNA here is from genome assembly GCA_964649225.1 of uncultured Gemmatimonas sp. Lineage (GTDB taxonomy): Bacteria > Gemmatimonadota > Gemmatimonadetes > Gemmatimonadales > GWC2-71-9 > JABFSM01. The sequence goes on from CAZYPO010000066.1 coordinate 1,830, forward strand.
CTGCCCGTGGAAGTGAAGCCGGCCACTCTCACGCCACCCGCCGGCCTAGCATCGGTCAGCGCGCGCCTAGTGCTCGCGCCGCCCTGCCGTAGTCCCGCGGCCTCACCCAGAGCAGCATTCCGAACCGCTTCCTCCCGGCTGACACCGCGTCGGCGGCGGTCACGTTAATCCTCTCCTTCGCGAGCTTGGCTAGGTGGCGCTGCACCGCGCCCACCCGGTCGTCGCCCTGGATGACGAAGCAGCGCTTGACCGCGCTCGCGCGCAGGCCATGCTTGGCCACCACTCGGCGGACGGCGCCGATGTTCTCAGCCACGAAGTCGAGCTGGGCTTTGCCCCCGCCGGCAGGGAAGCCGCTGTGGGCGAGCAGGTTGATGCCGGCGTCGGCGACGGCGCTAAGTAGCGCGGCGCCCTGACCGGCGCGGTGCGGTACCAGCACCTTGCAGTAACGGGCCCTCAGTACACGGTCGGACATGGAGACCTCCTTGGGATTGATGCCCCTCCTGGGGTTACACTCCTCGCGTCACACCTCACCACACCTTCACGCCCTCGTCTGCCCACTTGAAGGGAAGCACATGCGCCCCGGCCTCGCTTGCGGCGCTTCGCGCCAAAACCGGATCGTTCACGATAAAGAACATCGACCCTCCAGCACCAGCTCCCGCGGCCTTGCCGCCCAGGGCTCCCGCGGCCAGCATCGCGGCCTCCAGTCTGGCCATCTCCTGGGTGCGCATCCCCGGGTCGAGCCGCTGCTGCTGCCGCCAATTCGCGGTCAGGAGGCGCCCGACCTGGGTGAGATTCGCTCCGCTCAGCGCCTTGGCCATGCTGTCGGCCAGATCGGCCATCAGGCGAAGGGCGTCCACGACCGCCGCATCGCCCGCGGAGTAGGCTCTCATCACCCGGGTGATGGTATCCGAAGACACCCGCGAGGTTCCGGTGTAGCAGACCACGATGCATTGCTGGAGGGCGGCAGCGAACTCGCGATCGAGCTGCAACGGCTCGACGATGACCCTGTCTCCGGCAAAGCTCAACCGGTGAAAGCGCCCCAGCGCCGCCGCGTACTGGTCCTGCTTCCCTCCGGGCAGAGCCGCATCGATCGCCTCGAGCTGAAAGGCTGCTTCGGCCCATTCCTCGGGCCGGTGCCGGACATTTCGCGCGGCATCGAGTACCGCGGTCAGGGCTACCCCGAGGGCACCGGAGCTCCCCAATCCCGATCCCGGCGGGACCTCGGACCGGGTGCGCAACACGCAGGGGCCCAGGCCCGAGCGCCACAGGGCGGCGCCGAGCAGTCCCTGCTGGTGAGCTGCTTCCTTGGTCCACATCCCGTCGCGCAGCTCCACTTGCTTGCCCAGATCGTCGGCGCGAAGCAGGTAACCCGCTCCGCCGAGCCGGACTTCGGCGTGGGCGCGAAGCTCGATCGCGGCATTCACCACCACCCCGCCTTCCTCGCTGGCGAAGGGGGCGACGTCGGTCCAGCCGCCGGCGAAGTCGAGTCGGACCGGCGCCGAGGCGTGGAAAACCCGCTCACTGGTCATTGCTTGACCCACCATTGCGACAACGTCACCAGCTCCCCCCGCAAATCCATGTGGACGCCGTGTACCCGCCGGTTCATGCCCTGGACGCCGCGTGCGTGATAGAGGAACACGGCCGGCAGCGAATCTTCGATGAGCCGCTCAAGTCTCTCGTTTCCGCGTTCCGCGCGCAAACCCGAGAGCGTGACCAGCCGCGCCAGGTGGCCCAGGGCCAGGTCGCCCTGGATGCCCATGACCGCCGCGTCGAAATCGTGCGTCGGTCCCTGCACCCGGTCGAGATAGGTCGAAAGCTCGAGCTGGCGGATCTGGGCGCGAATCCCGGACGGGGCAAGTTGTGCCTGCAGCATCTGCTCCAGCGCGGCCTCCCCGCTGCCGACGGTGAGCAGCTCGAAGGCGGGAGGTCGGGAGGTCGGAAGGTCGGGAAGTCGGGAGGCTGGGAGGTCAGGAGACTGGGACCCCGCCAACTCCGGCGGCAACGGGTTGAACGCCGGGGTGGCGAATCCAAAGAGCACTCCATCGACGATGGATTTCCGGTCGATCGCCCGAGCGACGGCGAGCCGCGCCTCGAACCGATCGAAGGGAGGCCGCCGCAGGTTGAAGACCAGGACGTAACTGAACAGCAGCGGATAGTCGAGCACCGTCAGGGCGGGGTCGCGCCGGACGAACTCGGCGTGCGCGGGGTTGATGCCGGCGAAGTCCAGCTCTCCCGAGGTGAGGGCGGCGAGCTTGGTCGTGGGCTCATCGACCACCGCGATGACAAAGCGGTCGAGTCGCGGCCGCCCGCCGAGCTCCGCGGGGAAATCGGGATTGGCCTCGAAGACCCAGCGCCGGTTGGGCTGATACGCCACGAACCGAAACGGGCCGTTGCCTACCGGATGCCGGTTCCATCCGGCTTGCCTGAGTCCGGCAGGCGGAATGCTGTCGAGCAGGTGGTGGGGCAGCAAGGCGAGATCCGTGAGCACATCCGGAATCCCAACCTGTGCGGCTGCGAAGCGCAGCACCAGGGTGGAATCATCCGGCGCAGTCGCCTCCAGCAGGGTGGCCAGATCCGAGCGCCGCGGGTACCCGGTGGCAGGATCCAGCGCGGTTCGCAGCGTCCAGGCGGCATCGCGGGCGGTCGTAGGCGCCCCATCGTGCCAGCGGAGTCCCGGAAAGAGCCGCAGCGTGAGCGCCTTGCGGTCCGGCGACCATTCCCACCGCCGCGCCAGATAGGGCGAGACCGTGAGCGCGCTGTCGTAGCGGAACAGGGTGACCAGGAGGCAGTAGCGCTGCACCTGTTTCGCGAGCGGGTGCACCGTGAGCAGCGGATTGGGACTTTGAAGGTCCGCCCCGGAGGCCAGGATGACGGTGTTGCCCCGCCGGGCGGCGCTGGAGCAAGCCAGGGCAAGCAGTGCGAGGCAGGCGGCCGATGGGCGCACGCCCAAGTGTACACGCGGAGCTAGATTCTCGGCATGGCTCGCGGGTTCCTGCTCGGTCTGCTGCGCGCTGCCGCGGTCGTCTTCGGCGTCATCACCCTCACGTTTCTCCTGCTCCATCTTGCCCCCGGCGATCCGGTCCAGCGGCTGCTGGGTCCGTCCGCGGGGCCTGAGCAGATCGAAGCCGGCCGGCACGCGCTCGGCCTCGACCGCCCGCTCCCGGTGCAATACGCCGCCTGGCTGGGCCGAGCCATTCG
>CAZYPO010000066.1:5127-16972 GCA_964649225.1 uncultured Gemmatimonas sp.
CCGCTCGGCTGGCCGACCGGCTCCGCCACCTGGCGCTTCCACTGGTGACACTCAGTCTAATCGGCATCGGCGGCGCGGCCCGCTTTTCCCGCGCGGCGATGCGCGCCCTGCGCGAGGCGCCGTTCCTGCTCGCCGCGCGGGCGCGCGGGCTTTCCGACACGCGGGTCGTGGTCCGCCACCAGCTGCGCAACGCGCTGGTGCCCATCGTCACGCTGCTGGGACTCTCGCTTCCCGCTGTGTTCTCCGGCGCGGTGTTTGTCGAAGCGATCTTCGGCTGGCCGGGGGTGGGGCAGGTCCTGGTACAATCGGTGGTGGCGCGGGACTACCCGGTCGTGATGGCGGCCGCGACCATCAGCGCGGTGCTGGTCGTAGCCGGCAATCTGCTGGCCGAATTCCTGGTGAGTCTGGTCGATCCCCGCGTGCGCCATGCCCCGGCCTGACCGACCCGCGTTCTGGCGCGACCTACGCGGGCGGATCGGGCTGGCGCTGCTCGTGCTGATAGCCGTCGCGGCGCTGCTCGCTCCGCTCCTCTCCCCCATCGACCCCGACGCCCAGCGCGACGTCGTCGCGACTCGATTTCTCTCGCCCCTGGCCACGGACCTGCACGGCATCATGCATCCGCTAGGCACCGACCGGCTGGGCCGGGACGTCTGGGCCAGGCTGGTCTATGGAGCCAGGGTCTCGCTGACGGTCGGGTTGCTCGGCATGCTCTTGTCGCTGCTGATCGGCATTGCGGTTGGGGCCACGGCGGCCGGGGGCCCGCGAAGGCTGGCGGTCCTGCTGCTGGGCGCTACCGATTTCGCGCTGGGGCTGCCGCGCGTCGTGCTGCTGCTGCTGCTCGCGGCGCTCTGGCAGCCCAGCGCGATGCTGGTGGTGCTGGTGCTGGGGATCACCGGCTGGATGCCAGTGGCGCGTCTGGTGTACGCCGAAGCGCGCGCCCAGCTCGCGCTTCCCTATGTGGAGGCCGCGACGGCGTTGGGCGCGCCGAGGGTGCGGGTACTGCTCCGCCACGTGCTGCCCAACGCCCTGGGGCCGGTGCTCGCACTCGCGACGCTCGGCGTCGGCAACGCGATCACCCTGGAGGCGGGGCTTTCGTTCCTGGGGCTGGGAGTGCAACCCCCCACGGCGTCGTGGGGCAGCATGATTGCCTCAGGGCGCGACACGGTGGTCAACGCGCCCTGGGTGGGCCTGGCCCCGGGGATCGCGCTGGTGCTGGTGGTGATGGGCTGCACGCTGGTGGCGGACGCGGTGCAGGATCGCGGGTTAGGCTCGCGCGGCTAGGGGCTTCGGGTTACCTCGGGATAGAGGCGCTCCAGCGGAAATTCGGACTCCTTCAGGCGGTCCGCGCACCACGCGAGGATGCGCCGGCGCATTGCCTCGGGCACATCCTGGTACCGATCGGCCGTGCCCTTGATGAACAACCTGGCGTCGGAGCCCAGAAGCTGAGGCGGGTGCATCTCGAAGGCTTCGTGGTGCTCCTGCATGTAGTCGAAGCCGCACTTGCGGACCACCTGCGCGAGCTCCGCTTCGGAGAGCGGCGCCCGGTTCAGGAAACGGGTCACCTCGCGGACGACCCCGGCTAGATCCCGCTTCATGTCCTCGAAGCGCACGAACAGCACGTTGTCCCGGCGACGCGAGAGGTCCCACCAGCCTTGTACGTGGGAAGGCCAGGTTCCCCACCACATCAGCTGGTCGGAACAGAACCACTGCTCGATCAGCTCGCGCGGCGGCGCGAGACGCCCGGCGTTCTCCGCGATGAAGTCGGCGCAGCTCGCGAAACAGGACACCGGATGGCGCGCCACGTAGATGTAGCGAGCGTCCGGGTTATAGGGACAATGCGAGGCAGGGAAGTGGGTCTTGATCACCCGCGCGGGGCGCTCGCTGCCGATCAGGGGAGCATCGGCCAGCGAGACCGTTTTGCGCCCCTCGATCCAGGGGCAGACGGCGTGGAGCGTCGACCCGGTCTCCACCAGGTCGCCCTCGCCCCGGCGCAGCACCTGATAGACCAGGTGCAGCATCCAGGTGGTGCCGCACTTCATCTGCGTCGCCACGAACACGTCGTCGCTCTTCGGCTGGTAGGCCTCCGCCTGCTCGAAGCTCTGCGGGCTGCAGGTTCCTTTGGGCCCGGCCAGTCCGTTGTGCCGGAAGCTCACCTTGGGAAAGCTGAACTTGGAGAACCGGGATAGGAGGCTCAGGATCGGAGCGAGCAGCGTCGCCTGCCGCCGCAGCCGCTTCCGGTATCGCACGCGCTCCGTAGGTGCCAGCCCGTAGTAGCCGAGCCCGAGCGTTTGCTGGTCCTCGAGCACGAGCACGACGGCCAGCGCGAGAAACTCGAGGACGAGGAATGCCAGGAAGGCGCCCAGCACGATGACAATCCAGGTGAGCGCGCTCGAGCTCATGGGTCGCTCTACTCCAGATCCGACGCGGCGCGCGTGAAGCAGGCCTGCACGGGGAGAAACGCCTCCTCCCACAACCGCTCCAGGTGCTCGGGAACAGCAAGCTCGGCCCCGGTGCCTGCAACGACTGCCACGTCGACCTGGTGGCTTCCCAATTCCTGAGCCAGCGGCGTCCGCATCGGCCAGGCGGCATGACCCGGTCGCTCCGGCAGAGTATTCCGCGATAACTCTCCCACCGAGCGGATCAGGGTGATGGCCAGCTCGCCGGCACGCGTCCATTCATACTCGAAGCAGGCGGGAGCCAGCAGCGCCAGGCCCCGCGATCCAGCGGCCGCGGCGACGAAACGGTGTGCCGGTGCGGTGGCGGCTTCCTGTTCGAGCGCCTTCGCCCGCCGACTCCGCGTGGGCGGCGGGCGCGACTCCGCGCCGAGTGCGCTGCCGGCCAGCGCGACTCCGCCGATGCCAACCGGGAACTGCGCGCGCAGGCGATGATCCGGTGCGGAGTTCTAGAGTTCGAGCCGAAGCCGAATGAGCGGGGAGTCGGCATACAGCACGACGACCTGCCGTGCGCCGATCTCGCCGCCCGCCGCACCGCGGATGGTCCAGCGCGTCTCGATCGCGGCCACCAAAGGCCCGCGCGCCAAGACCCGCTGCGATAGCGCGCGTCCAGCCGGCGTGCTCCGCCCCGGGCCGCGAGAGAACGTGTAGGTGTCGCCGCGATCGGGCTCGTCCACCAGCTCGCACCAGCCCGGGTACTCCTCGCTGGTGCGCCGGTCGGCAACGGCAAGCACCCCGGTGGGCGAGACGCGCAGCGAGAGGTGGCGATTGGTCAGCACTCCTGGCGCCGCCTCGAGTCCCTTCACGGGCGGAGCGCGCCGCCGAGGCCGCGGCGTGAGCACGCTCGTGGCACGTCCCGCCACTTCCGGCGCCCGGAAGGCGACCCACACGCGGTCCACTTCATCCTGATCGGGGTAGTGCCGCATCGCGTCGATCCGCTCTTCGTCTCGGCGCACGTCCAGGATCTGCACTGGAATGGCCTCTCCAGCGCTCGACCCCAGCGCGAAGGGCTGGTAACCCCCGCCGACGCTCGGGCTTCGTCCCGAAGGCTGGCCCACCAGAACGTCGTTCCGGAAAAACGTTAGCTCCGCGGTCATGATGCCCGAGCGCGTGCGCCCCACGGGGTTCCACAGGATCAGTCGGGGCGAGCCGGGAGCGGACGAGTGGTTCGCGAGCTTCTGGAGGGCCGATCGCGCGACTTCCCCGGAAATCGCGGCGACGGAAGCGAGCCGCACCTCCTGCTCGCGCTGTACCGCGTCGCAGGTTGTGCCCGCCAGGGTGTCATGGAACTGGCTCTGCAGCAGCGTCCGCCAGGCCAGGCGCAGCAGGCCGCCGTGCTCGGTGCCCGCGAGAGGCATCGTGACGCGGGAAAGCCCGAGCTCCGCGTTGCCATGCAGGCGCTTCAGCCGGGAACGCGTTGAGGGCACGCCCTGCAGCACCCAAGTATGTCCGTCGCTCCGGCGGAGCTCGCCGCGAAGCAGGGGCGCGCGGGGTGGCGAGCGTTCCACCGCGTCAAAGAACTCGGTGAGCCCGCTGACGCGGACCAGGTGCCCGGGCTCCAGCGCCTGGAGCCGGGCGCAGAGCCCAGAAAGGTCGCGCACCATCGCGTGATGATCCGCCCCCAGGAACACCGCGATCTGATCGCTGCCGGCACGCTCGAGCAGCTCGCGGCGGATCGGCGCCCACCTGCGCTCGAGATCGTCCCCGGCCTCGCCGAGCTCGATGGCCATATCGTACCCGCCGGCGGGGAGGTGGTACACGAGCAGGCTCGAACCGCCCGGTCCCTGCCAGCGGTAGAGATCGCGATCCTTGCCGTGCGGCCTGCCGAGCCCGCGCCGCACGACCGCGCGGCGGATGGCGAACTCCGCCGCGAGATCGGGCAGCTCGGCGGGATGCCCGAACGCGTCGGGGCTGTAGAGGACATCGAGCCGCCTGCCGAACCGCTCGGCGTCCCGGGCGCCTTCCTCGAGGTTGCGGCGCAGCGACGCGGCCGCGGGAATGAGCAGATCGGAGAGGACGTACCACGGCCCGATTTCGAGCGCGCCGCGCCGCACCAGCGCGGCGATGCGCTGCTCCTGCTCCGGCCGGACCGCGAGGTAATCCTCGAGCAGGATCGTCTGGCCGTCGAGCACGAAGCGCGCGGCGGCGTCTTGCTCGAGCTGGTCCAGGACCTCGTCCAGCACGGGCACCAGCCGGGCCTGGAACGCGGCACGGGGGAGATACCACTCCCGGTCCCAGTGGGTGTGGGGGATGAGGTGAAACGTGAGGCGACTCACTCCGCGATGATCTTGAGCTCGCCGCGCTGCTCGGGCCGAAGCGCGCTGGGCCTGCCCAGCACCCGGCCGACAAACCAGTCCCACCAATCCTGCTTCGGCTCGGACTCGCGGTACTGGTCCAAGGCAGCCCAGGTTTTTTCATGGATCGCCTGCGCGCGCTCGATCGCCTGCTCGATGCTGATGCCCTCGCGCTTGAGCCACCGCCGCCCGATCTGCGCGTGCAGCACCTCGTCCGCCCAGTCGTAATCGTGGAAGTGAGCGGAAAGCAGATCACCGGAGTCAAGGGCCGTCTGGTACTCCAGGCGCTTCCCGGTTTCCGCCGGCATCAGCGATTGCTCGATCGCGTACAGGATGGTTTGCCGCTCGAGCGGCGTGGCGTGGAGGTTGAGCCGGAGCGAGAAGCCGACGTTCAGAGGAAGCCTGGTCCAATCGACCCCGCGCGCGGCGAAAGCGACGGTTCCCAGCATCGCATGGCGCGTCTCGTCCCACAGCTGGCGCGAGAAGTCGAGGTAGAACTCCCACGGCTGGCCGATGCGCTCGACCAGTATCGACGCCATCATCTCCGGTACGTCCATCTCCAGGGTGCGCTTGGCCAAGAGCGCCAGGTTGCGCTCGTCGGGCGGCACCCTCGGGTCGTTGTAGATCACGTGCGGCGGGAATTCGAAGTGATGCACGCCGGCAAAGCGCTGGTCGCGCCGCGGATGGAAGTCGGGAACGAACGGCTCCATGGCGCGCGGCGGCGGCAGGAGGCGCGGTTCCGCCGGAGCGGGCCCCGCGATGCCACCCGCTGCGTCGAGATACGCTTGCAGGTGATCCCGCCATGCAGCGGCGGGCGCCGCCGCCGCGGGGTCCCGGGCGCAGAGCGCGGCCAGCGCGGCCTCGCTCCAGTCGAGCGCTTCCTCGTGATCGACCAGTGCGCGCCGAAGCATCCGCCGGGTCGGGTGATCCACCAGCGGGTTAGTGGCCTCCAGGTGCCGGCGGTAGGCTTCGGCCAGGGCTTGCCGAGCCACGCCATAGCTACCCGCCAGGAATTCCATTGCATCGCGGCTGCGCAGCGCCTCCTGCAGGAACGCTTCGAGCCCAGAATCGGGCGCCGAATCCAGAGCGGGAACCGGGTGGCGCATTTCGCCGATGCGGCGGCGCAGCCAGTCCACGTGCTCGGCATCCTGCCACTGGTGCAGGGCGTAGCCGCACTTCACTTCCCAGATGGGCTCGGCTGTCAGATGGCTGAGCAACGCCGTCATCAGCGACCGCTCGACCCACTGGTACCGCAACAGGCGGCGGACGTTCTCGTCGACCGAATACCCGATTCGGACGGCCCCGGCATACGTTGCGAGGCCGGCAAGCTCGGGGACTCCGGCGCTACCGTTCAAGGCTGTTTCGCCAAGACCATGGTCTGGGCGATCTCCTGCCCCTGCACGCTCAACGATCTGGTCTGGGTGAGGGTCTTGCCGTCGGCGGCCAGGGTATAACGGTCCGTGATGGTCACGTCACCCTGCGGGGTAGTCAGCGTGCTCACCATCACCAGGGTTGCTCCGTCCCACTTGAGCGTGCTGGTCAGCTCGTTCTGACCCACCATGTTCTTGTACGGCTTGCCATCCACCGCGTAGACGAGATTCGAAGTTGTCTCGCCCGCGGCAGACACGATGGTGCGCTTGATGGTGAGCTTGGGCTCCTGGTGGTCGATGAGGTCGGTGCGGCTCTGCGGCCCCGGCATCATGCCGAAGTCGCTCTTGTCGACCTGCAGCGCCCAGATGCCACTGAGATTCGGAACTGCCTGGGCGTGCGAGAAGGTCGGAGCGAGCAGGGTGAGCGCCGCCAACAGTGCGGGACGCATACGGGTTATCCTTTCACGGCGCCTGCGGTCAGGTCCCGGAGGCCGGACGCGTGACGGCCGCCGGGACGTCGAGAACTCCGGGAGACTAGTGCCCGTCGTGGGGATTCGCCACCCGGCGAGAGCTCGAGCAACGGCCAGAATTGGCGGTCGGGCAGAAAAAACAGTGCGGGCCCCTGAACCGGTAACCAGAGGGCCAAGACGCCGGCGGAGGGGCGACCAAGGAATATGGATGTCGAGGAGGTGGAGGGCCAGCAGCCGGAGGGGCCGGACGCTAACTTCTCCAGTCAGGGCGGAACTCGCCAGGAGATCCGGCGGCCGCACGAGAGGCGAGGGTGCATGAAGCGCAGGGATTTCGTAACGAGCAACGTCGGCGCGTCTCTGGCGTTGACCGGCCTCTCCCCACTCGGTTGGGGCCGGGCCAGCCCGATCCGCTTCGGCTACGCCGCCATCACATGGGCGGGGAATGACCTCCAGGCGATGGAGGACATCGCCGCGCTCGGTTTTCGCGGCATTCAACTCCGCGCGTCGGCGGTGGAGCGCTGGGGCGCTAACCCGCGGGAACTCCGCGACCTCCTCGCCACCCGCGGGCTCACCCTCGTAGCGCTCTCGAGCGGGCTGGTTCGCCTCGATCCCGCCGTGGAGGCGGAAGATCTGGCGCTGCATCTCCGTAATGCCCGCTTTGTCCGGGAGGTCGGTGGCCTCTATCTGCAGGTCGTCGATCAACGGCCGGTAGGTCGCGCGCCCACCCCAGATGATTTCCGCCGCATGGGGCGCCTCCTCACCGAGATTGGCCGCCGCACCGCCGACCTCGGAGTACCTCTCGGGTACCACAATCACATGGGCAACCTCGGCCAGGCTCCGGAGGAAGTGGCCCAGGTGCTGGAGGCCGCGGACGCCCGTTTCCTCAAGCTGGAACTCGATACCGCGCACTACCGGCAGGCCGGCGGCGATCCGGCGGAAGCGGTGCGCCGGTACGCCGACCGACTGCTCTTCCTGCACATCAAGGACGTCGAAAGCCCGATAGCAGGCGGGGCACCAAATTCCTACCGCTTCGTCGAGCTGGGCCGCGGCAAGGTGGACCTCCGCGCCGTGTTCGCGGCGCTGACCCAAGTGGGCTTCCAGGGCTGGGCTGTGGTGGAGCTGGACCAGTCGAATACCCCGAAGGAATCGGGCGCGATCTCCCGGCGGTACCTCAGCGAGACGCTGGGGCTCGAGGTCTGAGCTCGGAACGGTTGAGAAAGGCGGTGCGTGATGGAGCGACGTGAGCTGCTGCGGTGGCTTGCTGCGACCGCGGGATTGGCTGCTCTCGAAGGCCTGGCGCCGGAGGATCTCCTCGCGCTGGGCCGCGATGTGCATGCCCGCGTGACGGGTGCAGGTGGGTCGGTGCTGAGCCCGGCCGCAACCAGGACGGTGATCCTCGCCGCGGAGCGAATCATTCCGGCGAGCGATACCCCCGGGGCCACCGATGCGGGCGTCGTCGGATTCATCGATCGGATGCTGGCCGACTGGTTCGACCCGGCCGAGCGAGAACGCTTCCTCACCGGTCTCCCGGAGCTTGACAAGAGGAGTCGCGAGCGCGCCGGCCGGGATTTCGCGGACTGCCCCGAGGCCGATCAAGTCGCGGTCCTCTCGGCATTCGACGAAGAGCTCACCGCGCTGCGCCGAGCCGGCCGCGGCGGAGAGGCCAACCGGCACTGGTTCGGGATGCTCAAGTACCTCACCGTGTGGGGCTACTTCACCTCGGAGCCGGCGGAGCGGAAGACGCTGGGCAGCTACCCGCACCCGGGGCGATTCGACGGGTGCGCACCGTATCAGGCACCGATCCCCGCGCCCACGCGTCCCTGACCTCGACCGGAGCGGCCCATGCTGATCCAGAACAGAGAGCCGGAATACGACGCGATCGTCGTCGGCTCGGGGATGACCGGGGGATGGGCGGCGAAGGAGCTCACCGAGCTGGGGCTCCGAACGCTCGTCCTCGAAGCGGGGCGGCCGATCACCCCGGAACGCGACTACGTCGAGCACAAGCCGGCCTGGGAAATGCCCTTCCGTGGAATGGGCGATCGGCGTCACGTCGAGTCGCACCAGCGGATGCAGCGCAATTCGGTCTCCTTTGACGAGTGGAGCCACCGGTTCTGGACCGACGACGTGGACAATCCGTACACCACGCCGGCGGACAAGCCGTTCCACTGGTTCCGGGCCCGGCAGGAAGGGGGCAAGTCGCTGATCTGGGGCCGACAAGTATATCGCTGGAGCGATCTCGACTTCGAGGCCAACCTGCGCGATGGGATCGCGGTGGACTGGCCGATCCGCTACCGGGATCTCGCCCCGTGGTACGACCGAGTGGAGCGGTTCATCGGGGTGAGTGGCCGGGTCGAGGGATTGGCTCATCTCCCCGATGGTCCCTTTCTGCCTCCGATGGATTTCAACTGCGTCGAGGAGCATGCCCGGGAGCGGATCGCCGCGCGGTTCGGCGGCGAGCGGCTACTCACGATCGGACGGGTGGCGGTGCTCACCGAGGCGCTCAACGGCCGCGCCCCCTGTCACTACTGCGGCCCCTGTCACCGCGGCTGCATCACCCGCTCCTACTTCAGCAGCGTCAACGCCACCCTCCCCGCCGCCCGGGCGACCGGCCGTTTCACGCTCCGGCCCTTCAGCATCGTGCGGAGCCTGGTGCTCAACGAGCGCACCGGTCGGGTATCCGGGGTGCAGGTGATTGACGCGCAGAGCCGCGCCGAACGGACGTATAGCGCGCGGCTGGTCTTCCTGTGCGCGTCGGCCATTGAGAGCGCGCGGATCCTGCTGAACTCGAAGTCGCCCCGCTTTCCCGACGGGCTGGCCAATTCGAGCGGGCAGGTCGGACGCAACATCATGGATCACATCAAGTGGGGGGGAGCGACAGGGGATATGGATGGCTGGGGCGACAAGAGAACGGTGGGAAGCCGTCCCAACGGTATTTACGTCCCGCGCTTCCGGAATGTGACCTCGAAGCATCCGGATTTCATTCGCGGATACGGCTTTCAGGGCGGCGCCAACCGCGCCGGGTGGCAGGCGAGGGTGCGTGCGCCGGGAATCGGGGTCGGGTTCAAGAACCGGCTCACGGCGCTCGGGCCCTGGTCGCTGTCTTTCGGCGGTTTCGGGGAGATGCTCCCCCGGGAAGCGAACCGGGCCACGCTCCACCCGACGCAGCTGGACGCCTGGGGGATTCCGGTGCTCCACATCGACTGCGCCTGGGGAAGCAATGAGCTGGCGCTTCACCGAGACATGAATGTCACAGCCGCGGAGCTGCTGGAAGCGGCGGGAGCGAAGAACATCCGCCCCAGTGACAGCGGCCCCAGCACTCCGGGGGGCACCAACCACGAGATGGGGACGGCCCGGATGGGCCGGGATCCGAAGACCTCGGTGCTTAACCAGTGGAATCAGGCGTGGGACGTCCCCAATCTCTTCCTGACCGACGGCGCCTGTATGACCTCGAGCGCCAATCAGAACCCCTCGCTCACCTACATGGCGCTCACCGCGCGCGCCTGCCACCACGCGGTCGAGGAGATGAAACGGGGCGCCCTGTAGTGACCCTGGGCTCGCTCAACCCAGCAGCCTGGCCGCGTTCCCGCCCAGAATCTTCGCCTCGTCCGCGGGCGCCAGTCCCAGGGACCGGATGCTCGAGAACATCCGGGGGATGCTGCCGATCTGATGGGGATAGTCGCTTCCCGCCAGAATCTGGTCGACCCCAGCGAATGCAATGGCGAGTCGCAACGCGTCGGGATCGAAGTTGACGGTATCGTAGTAGAACCTCTTGAGATGCTCACTGGGTGGACGGCTCAGATCTTTGCGGCATTCCGCAAACATCTGGTAGCCGCGATCGAGCCGCTCGGCGAGATAGGGGATCGTCCCGCCCAGGTGGCCCAGTACCCAGCGAATGCCCGGGAAGCGCTCCGGGATACCCGCGAAGACGAGGTGCGCGGCGGCCAGCGTCGTGTCGAACAGAAAACCCACCAGCGGCATCAGCCAGTACTCCTGCATGGCCTGGACGCCCAGCGGAAAGGTCGGATGGATGTACACGACGGCCCCGGCATCGCTGGCGCGCTCCCACAGAGGCCAGAACTGCCGATCGGCCAGCGCGGTGCCGTTCACGTTGCCGAACACCATGGCGCCCTTGAAGCCCAGCGCGAGCACGCGCTCGAACTCGGCCACCGAGGCGTCGGGGTCGTTGAGCGGCAGGGTGGCGAGGGCGGTGAAGCGATTGCCGCGGGTCGCCATGACCTCGGCAAAGGCATCGTTCACCAGCGCGGCGAGCAGGGCCGAGCGTCCCGGCGTCTCGAGCAGTGTGCCGGGACAGGTGAGCGAGATGAGCTGGCGGTCCACGCCCTCCTGTGCGAGCACCTCTTCCCGATAGGCCATATCGCGGTGCCCCCGCACGGCGATGTTCGCGTCGCCAGGCGAATAGAGCACGGGATTGCCTTCGCGGTCGTCCCGCACCGAAAGCCCGCTGGTCCCCGAGCGGAGGGCGTCGATGAACACCGGGGGATAGAAGTGGTTGTGGACGTCGATGATCGTCATCACGCCGCTTTCGGAGCGAGTCCCTTACGAGCCCAAAGGTAGTAAACCGGCAGCCCCGCGAGCACGAGCCCCAAACCGCTCAAGGTCTCGGCGGGATTGGCGATGACCTGGTTGATCACCACCGTGAACGCCGCCAGGGCGAAGATCGCCGGCAGGAGCGGATAGCCCCAGATGGAATAATCTCGCTGGAGATCAGTGCGCCGGCGAAGCAACATCAGGCCAACGGCCATGAGGCCGAAGAAGATCCATTCGGTGTAGACGACTCGCGTGAAGAGGGCGCGAAAGGTCCCCGTCGCCACCAGGATCGAAGCCCAGAGTCCCTGTAACACGATCGCCCGGTGGGGCGTCTGATGGCGGGGATGAATCCTGCCCAGCCAGCGGAACAGCAAGCCATCCTGCGCCATGGCGAGATACACCCGAGGACCGGTGAGGACAATGCCTGCCAGAGCGCCAAAGGTCGAGAACATCACGACGCCTGAAATCGCGTTGCCGCCGCCGCTGCCCAGGAGCGCGTCCGCGAGATCGGCCGCGACCCGGGTGGACTGCGCCACCGTGTCGAGCGGCAGCACGTAGAGATAGACGGTGTTCATCGCGAGGTAGGCCAGGGTCACCATGGCGGTGCCCAGCGCCAGGGCGCGCGGGATCGTGGTGCGAGGGGCGACGGTTTCCTCGGAGCTGTAGGTCACCATGTGCCAGCCGCCGAACGCGAACAGACCGGCCACGAG
>CAZYPO010000067.1:0-16698 GCA_964649225.1 uncultured Gemmatimonas sp.
GCGAGACGCACAAGGTCACCCTCCGCAGCTCGAGTTCTATGCCATCAATAAGCGGGGAGAATACGGCGCGGCATCGATGTTCCCATCGCACTACGCCGCTTGTGACGTCAGCAGCGGCGCGCGCGTCCTGGACACGGCGTTCCTCTATCAGAAGGCCTAGCATGCGGTGGTCGCTCTTGTTCCTGCTGCTGGCTGCCGGGCCGCTTGCCGCCCAGGAGGAAACCAATCCCTGGCGCATCAGTGATTTCCCCTACCTGATGGGCGATCCGACCAACGGGCTGTTGCTCATCGGCCATATCCAGTATGCCAAAGAGGCCGACTATGACTCGCGCGCCCCGTATGAGGGCAACGTAGCCATCGAAGCAGCGTGGGGGACCCGGGGCAGCCGTTTCGCTTTGCTCAAATACCGCGCGCCCCTGCTGCTCAACGGATGGCGATTCGCCTTCGATGGCGGCGCAGTCCGCGAGGGTAAGTTCGGCTACTACGGGCAGGGGCCGGATGGTCAGGGTGCCTTCGTCGACCTGGATTCCCCGACCAACTTCTTCCGGGTCCACCGGACGCGATACTTCGGGCGCGGTGAGGTCACGCGTCGCATCTTCAAGCAGCTGCATGCGGCGGTCGCCGTGGGCGTCGTGTCGTACCGCTACACCGCCCTCAGCGATGGAGATGCCTTTCGGACCGATTTCTTCGATGCTCCGCTCACCGGCACCGACGCGACCGGACGGATTTCCCTGGTGCTCGATACCCGCAACAATGAGCTGGTTCCCACCAAGGGGTTGCTGCTCGAGGGCGGGATCTATGCGGGCAGCGGGAAGTACGAGCAGCGCAACCTGGCGCCGGGTGGCGGGGGACAGGTGTCTTCTTTCAGCGGGAGCGGCTATACGGGCGCCTACGCGCACCTGCGTGGTTACATCTCGCCGCGCTCCGGTACCATTCTGGCCGGCCGGATGGCGATGCGCGGGCTCAGCGGGAATGCCCCGCTCGATGCGCGCTACCTGTTGCCCGGGTGGGAACGCGACGTCACGGTCTACGGTGGCGCGGACAGCCATCGCAGCTTCGTCCGCGGCCGCTTCGTGGGGCGCGGCCTGCTCATGAGCAGCGTCGAGGTCCGCCATACTCTGCTCGACATTGGCGATTACGGCGCCGTCACCGTGCTCGCGTTCCTGGATGCGGGAAAGGCCTTCGAGGGCGCACCGAGGCTGACCTTCAGCGGGTGGCAGGTCGGCGGTGGCGGTGGGCTCGGACTCAAGGTGATCCGCTCGGCGCTGTTGACCTTCAACTTCGCGACCGGGCCCGACGGATTCACCTTCTCGATGGGGAATGCGTGGGCGTTTTGACCAGTGACCGGTCACCGGTCACCGGTCACCGCCGCTAAAAGCTCTCGCAGCATCGACTCACCGCGATCCTTCGCGTACCACCGCCTCGCGTACGCGTAACGCTTCGGGGTCGGGATCGTCGCCTTGTTGGCGAGCATCCAAGCCTGGAGGACGGTCGGACGCGGGCCCCAGCGGCCCCGCTCGCGGTAGCCGTGGTCCAGTGCAATGGCGATTGGAATCGAACGGGCGCCTTCGGTGAGGTACTGGTCCATGACTTCGGGGAAGCGGTCCCGATCCAGCACCCGGAGCTCCATGCCCGCGATGCCGGCGGCCAACCCGGCAAGCACCGGCACCGTGTTTGCGGCGTCCCCGCACCAGTCGGCCGCGAGTACCAGGAGCCTGCGAACCGGGGAGCGCTGAAAGCCTGTGATCGCCCACTCCGGGATTACCACCCGGTCGCAGACGCCGCGCCAGAGCTCGTAGGAGTTCATCTCCGGGCGGAGGTATTCGAACCACCGCGTCGCGAGCCCCCAGAGGGTGGGGAAGTCAGGCGCCACGGGGGCGCTCACGTCTTTTCCCGGATCTCCACGCCGAACCCCCGCAGCCCCTCGACGTACTCGGCAAACGGCACGGCCTCGTCGGGAGTGTGCACTCCCCTCGCCCGGATCGTGCCATCCGCTTGCATCAGCGCGGTAAGTGCGAGCGAGTAGCCCGTGGTCCGCATCATCGCGCTGATCTCGTGCGTGGTATCGTAGTAATCGAGCAGCTCGAAGTGCACCTCGGTGGGGGCGCCGTCCTTCTGACCGGTGACCACGACACGCAGCGCCACGAGATCGTGACCGCCGGGCCTGGAGAGCCGGGGCTCGACGGCGGCGATGAAGACGTCCCGCGGGACCACCTGTCTCCCCTTCACGAAGATGGGCACGTTGGAGATCAGCCCCAGATCACGGATCGGGCGCATGATGGCGGCGTGCCCGGGGTAGCGGAGTGTTTTGTACTCCATCGTCTCGATCTTGCCCTCGAAGGCGAAGGGCAGAGTGCTGATGCCACCGCCGGTATGAAATGCTTCCAGCGTGCCGACCGGAGCGGGGAATTCCTGGGTCTCCAGCTCGGAGAGCGCGTCGACCTGGAGCGCTTTTCCCTGCCGGAGTATCCAGGAAGGGGTGCTGTAATAGTCGAGCGCGCCCTCGAGCGAGTAGACGATCTGGTAGTTGAGTGGCGGCTCCGGATGCTGCGGCAGGCCACCGACGTAGACCTTCACGGAACGGGCGCGATCGAGCCGGCGGATTCCTTCCGCGGCCAGGATGTTCACCATTCCGGGCGCCAGGCCACAGTCGGGAATGATCGAGACGCCCTTCGCCGCCGCGGCTTCGTGCAGCTTCTTCTGCTGAAACACGATTTCGGTGTTGCCGCCCAGGTCGCAAAAGTGACAGCCGGCATCGATTGCCGCGCGGCTCATCGGCTCATTGAAGTAGTAGGGCAGCGCGCAGAGCACCGCGGCGTGGCCCCGCATGAGGGCCGTCACCGCCGCGAAGTCGTTCGCCTCGAACTGGACCAGGCGCAACCCCTGCCGGGCGGCCACCAGGAACCCCGGCAGCCGATCCGGGTGATGGTCGGCGAGCGTGACCTGCCCGATCTCCCGATGTTGCAGCAGATTGTGCGCGGCAGCCGAGCCCTGCAGCCCTGCGCCGAGAACCAGCAGCTTCATGATGGACTCCGCGGGGGTCCGTCTGATGACCGAAAGTGGAACAGCCGCCAAACCTAGCTGCCCCGGCTCACGCCTTCAACGCGGCGGAGTATATTCACGGATCATGACCGCCCCCCCGCCACCAAGACAGCGCACCATCGGCCCCCCGCGGCCGCGGGACGCCCAGGCCACCCGCGCTCGACTGATCCGGGCCGCACTCGATCTGTTTACCGCGCACGGCTTCCGCGCCACGACGACGCCGGAGATCGCTCAGCGCGCCGGAGTCGCGGAAGCGACGATCTACCGGCATTTCGCCGGCAAGGACGCCTTGCTCGTCGCCGCCTGCGTCGAGGCCCAGAACTTCGGGCGCGGCCTCGTGGCGCTGGAAGAGTCCGAGCACGACCGAAATACCCGGCTGGCCCTGGGCCGCATCGGGCGTCGCCTCGTCGAGGGCGCCGAGCGCGATCCCGCTCTGCTGCGCATGCTGCTGCGGCCACCGGAGGAAGCCCTGTTGGAAGAGCCGACTCGGCGCGCGATGCGGGAATTCCGCGGCTCGCTGGAACAGGTGATGGCGGCTGGCAAGCAGCGCGGCCAGGTCCGGCCCGGCTCCGCCGAGCTTTGGGCCGCGGTCTGGCTGGCCCTGGCGGGATTCGTGGTGGAGCGGGTGGCGGCGAAAGAGTGGACCCGCGAGCACCCCAATGTCGAGCAGGCGCTGGAGGCCGCCTGGGAAGCGATCGCCTACCGCCGCCCCGAGACGCCCGTCACGATGGTGAGGTGACGCCCGAGTGGTAGGTGACGTCGCGAAGCCGCGACGGCAATCCCTTCCACGCCGGCTGCCTGACGTGACCCCCGCCCAGGGGTCGCACCTCGAACGCCCCGTTGCTGAAATAGCCCACCGAATCGGTCCCCCAGCGCATGGCTCCCGTAACACCAGCTCCGAGCAGGGTCAACTCCCCCGTGGCGGTCCGGATGCAGGGATTCCCATCCTGGCATTGCTCGACCACGCCCCGCGGAGGCTCCCCGAGCAGCTGCACGGTGAACGAGTCCGCTCGTGCCAGATTCCCTTCGGCGCGGGTCAGGACGACCCTCCGGGGAGGAGCAGCCGTCTCGTAATATCCCTGAGCCCGAACCATCACTACCTGCCCGTCGGGGCTCCATCCCAACCGTTCAGGCTCTCCCGCCTCGGCGGGGAGCGGTGCGCTGTGCTCGGCGCTGTTCCGCAGATCGAAGATGACCAGGGACCATTGCGTGCTTCCCGGTGCGCGGCGGAGAAAGGCCACCCGTAATCCATCAGGCGCCAGCCGCGGCGCGCGCTCTTCGGAGCGATTGAAGGTCAGCCGCACGAAATTGCCGCCTCCGGCCGGCGCGGCAAACAGATCGGTCGCCGAGTCGGGCCCTTCGCCCACGGCAATCACGAAGGGCTCTTGGCCCACGGAGATTCTGTTGCTGAGCGGAGTGAGGTTGCATGCGGTGACGAGGACAAGGTGACCTGTTACCAGTAACCGGAGACCAGTCTCCCGGCCGCACCACCGGTCACTGGTCACTATCACTGGCGGGTGGTTACCGCCAGCAGCCACCGGTGGTCGGGGTCCACTTCCACCCTGGCCGGCCCAGTCGTACTCTCCCAGTGGGTGGCCAGGCGGGTGAGCGCTCCCGTCACATTTACCGTGAGTACTCGATCGTCGACCCGGACGCGCAAATTGGGCAGCCGGTACAGTCCCCAGGCGCGCTTCTGCACCTGCCGGATGCTGAGCAAGAGATGGCCGCCGTCGAGCTCCGTCTGCACCTCGAGAATGGGATAGCCGGGCTGGGTGAGCGTCTGGCGAAAAAACCAGCCGAGCTCCTGGCGAGCGGCTTGGCTCATCACGCGGGCGAAGTCGCTGGAGAGCGCGTTCTTGTGCTCGTACGCTCTGTAGTACTGCGTGAGCCCCCGGAAAAACGCCTCGTCGCCGAGCAGGCCGCGCAACGAATGCAGCACCCAGCTGCCCTTCTGGTAGCTGTTTGTGTTGAGCATGGCCATCGGCTTCGTCTCGGCCGAATCCAGGATGGGCCGATCCTTGACGGCGGATGCCAGGATCTCCGCCTTGAAGCGTTGCATGGTTGCCTGCAAGCCGGAGTCGCCTGCCACGTGCTCCGCCCACAACGCTTCGCCGTAGGTGGCAAACCCCTCCGAGAGCCAGACGTGATGCCAGTCGGCCTCGGTCACCGCGTCCCCGAACCACTGGTGCATCGTCTCGTGCGCGACAACCCCTTCGCGCGTTCGGCGGGCGCGGTAGCCCTTCTCGTCATAGAAAATCGCCGTCGAATTCTCCATGCCCCCGAAGCGCGTCAGCGATTCGACGTGGCGGAGCTCGGCGTAGGGGAAGGGTGCAATGCGCCGGGAGAACTCCTCCACAATCTCGCTCGCCCGGCGAAAGGGGCCGCTCAGCGCGAAAGCCGAATCGTCGGGATAGGTGAGGACGCTGACCGGGACGCAGCGCGCCACGCACGCCGGTGGGAGCGCGGTGACGCTGAAGCGCGCCATCGCCACAACCATCGTATAGACCGGGATAGGCTCGGGATTGAGAAACCGCCAGCGCAGGTGCCCGCTGGGAAGGGAATCTTTTCCTTCGAACCGGCCATTCGCCACGACCAGGTAGCCGGCCGGCGCCTCGATGCTCCAAGACACTGCGGCCTTGTCGGAGGGGTGGTCCTGCGAGGCGAGCCAAAAGCGAGCCCGGTCGGGCCAGTTGTCGCCGAAGATCCGCCGCGAGCTCCCGTTGCCCTCGAACAGGAGCCCGTCGGTCGGGTGGCCGTCATAGCGAACGCGGGTCGTTACTGCACCGCCCGGTTTGCCGGCAACCGCTATCTCGATGCGTCGGCCGCGCCGCTGCCAGCGCGCCGGCCTCTCATCCACCGCGGCAGCGCGCACTGTGAGGGCGGTATCCAGATCCAGAACGATCGGCCCCGGTCCGCCGAGCTTCCATCGGATCAAGACCTCGGCAGCGACGAAGCTACCGGTGTCTGGAAGGCTGAGGGAGATGTCGTAGCGGAGGGCGTCGTGCCTCAGGCGGACGTGGTCCCACCGGCCGGCCAGCGACGCCTGGCCTGCCAGCGGTGAGGCGTCGAGGCAATACCCAATGACACTGGCGGTGATCGTGATCAGTAACCAGCGACCAGCACGCCAGCGATCACTGATCACTGGTCAAGGCTCATTTCCCCAGCGTTTCACCGAGGAAGGTCAGGATCCGCGCCCAGGCCTTCTCGGGCTGTTCGGTATCGGATCCGCGCCGCCCCGGCTTCAGGAATCCGTGACCGGTGCCGGGGTAGCTGTCGGGCGAAAACGACTTACCCAGTTGCTTCATCTGGACGACCACGGCCGGAAGCTGGCCGTTGATCCGCGCGTCCGCCTCACCGTACACCCCCAGCACCTTGGCATTGATCCGCGCGAGCGCGGTACTGTCGGGCGCCGGCCCGTAGCACACAACGGCGGCCTTGAGCTTGGGATTATTGGTGGCGTAACGGAACGTCTGGCCGCCGCCCCAGCAGAAACCGATGACCCCGATCTGATCCTTGCGCACCGCACTGATGCCGTTGAGATACTCGTACACGGCATTCAGGTCGGCCGTGATGCCATCGGGAGTGAGGCGCGGGATGTACGCCCGTCCCGAATCCGCGGGATAGAGCCCGAACATCGAGGAGGGGAGATCGACCGCCGCCGCCACGTAGCCTTGTCCCGCCAGCCGGTCCGCCACCGTGGGCTCCCATGCGGTCAGACCCTGATTCTCGTGGATGACGATCATCGCCGCGGCCTTGTCGCTGCGCTCCGGGTAGGCCACGTAAGCGCGCACCGAATCGTTCGTGGGTTTCTTGATCCAGACCCACTCGCCGTGGGTGGTGACGGCGTCGTGCACGTGGGCCGGAACCATCGGACGCGTTCGGACCAGATAAGTGCCGCCCGCGCCCGCCAGGAAGGCGAGCGCGGCGACGACGAAATGGGACGCCACACCGGCATTGTTTCCCATGAGCATACCTCCCGATCGTTCACCGGTCATTGTCGTTCAGCGCTTCTTCGAACTCCGCCATCGTCTGGAACCGCTCTTCCGCCTTGTGCGCGATTGCCTGGGCCATCACTCGCTCAAGACGCTCGGGCAGTTTGGGATTGGCCTGGCGCAGCCGCATCGGCTGACCGGTCAGATGCGCCAGCATGGTCTCCTGGGCGGTGTTGCCCTCGAACGGCAGCCGCCCGGTCAGCAGCTCAAAACCGAGGACCCCTAAGGCGAAGATATCACTTCGGGGGTCGAGCGGCTTGCCGCGGATCTGCTCCGGGCTCATGAACTCGGGGGTGCCGAGCACGATGCCGGTCGCGGTGAGCTTCATGACCTCGGGACCGGCGACGCTTTCCTTGGCCAGCCCGAAATCCATGACGACCGCGCGTTCTTGTCCGGGATGCTCTCCCGGGACCAGCATGACGTTCTCGGGTTTGAGATCGCGGTGCAGCACCCCGGCGTCGTGCGCGTGCTGCAGGCCCAGGCAGAGCTGTCGCAGCAGCGTCACCGCGAGTGGGGGCGGCATCGGGCCGTGGCGGGTCTCGCGGCGGGAAAGCGTTTCGCCATCCAGAAACGGCATCACCAGATAAGGCATCCCGGAGGCTTGGCCCCAGGCCAGGATTCCGCAGACGTTGGGATGGTCGAGCCGTATGGCCACCTGGGCCTCGCGCCGCAGTCGTGCGACGGCTTCCTGGTCGCCCGTGAGCCGTGACATCAGCACCTTGATCGCGACCGTGCGCCCGGTCTCCCGATCCTTGGCCCGATAGACGTAGGCCATTCCGCCCTCGCCCACCCGCATCTCCATCTGATAGCGTCCGTCCATCACCCGGCCGGAAAGCCCTGAGGCGGGGTCGCCGCGCCGCGCCGGCGGCAGCCGAAGCTCACCGGTTCGATGCAGTCCGAATGCCCTGGGGGTCGTGGGGGGCGGGGCGCTCCCCGGCACCAGCGGGAAGCCGTCCTTGGTGCAGAAGCGGGCCGGCGGGTCGAAGGTCGCGCCGCAGCGGGGGCAGCGAAGCGCGCTCAATCGCGATAGCGGTTGCGGCCGTCCGATTTGGCCCGCAGGAGATTGCGGTCGGCGAGGCGGAGCAGGGCTTCGGCGTCCGGCGCGCGCTCATCGGGAAACGTCGCCAGACCGAGGCTCACGGTGATGGGGATCGGCGCGTCGGCCTCGCCGAACGCCGCGTTGCTCACCCGGCGGAGCACCCGCTCGGCAAAGAGTCGCGCACCCGCGCTGCCCGTCTCGGGTAGCAGCACCACGAACTCCTCGCCGCCGTAACGCGCCACCACGTCGACCGAGCGCTGCTCGCGCCGGAGCAGCTCGGCAAACTGCACCAGCACCCGGTCGCCCGCCTGATGCCCGTGCGTGTCGTTGGCCGCCTTGAAGTGATCGATGTCGATCATGACGCAGGTGAGCACCGTTCCATAGCGCGTCGCGCGCTCTACCTCCCGCAGCAGCTTTTCGCTCAGGGCCCGGCGGTTGAACAAGCCGGTGAGCGAGTCGGTTTCGGCGAGCTGCCGCATCGCCTCCTGGCGCCGGGTGGATTCCTCCCGATCGAGCGACTTCTCGATGGCCTCGGCGGCGGACTCCACCACCCTTGTGGCAAAGCGGAGGTCGGCGTCGCCCAGCGGCGGATCACCCGGGCCGGTGCGCAGGAAAAACACTCCCGCCCGCTCGCCGCGGAGCTGAAACGGCAGCACCAGGGCCGAGGTCGTGGAGAGATCGGCCATCCCCTGGTAGACCGGGTCGGCCGTCAGGTCGCTCACCAGGACGACCTCCCCGCTCTCCAGCGCGCGGCGGATCTCCGGGTAGCGCGGGAGCTCCACCACCAGCTCGCGCAGCATGGGATTCTCTGACGCGGCCACCACCGTGGCGCGCTCCGCACCGGGCCGCCCGAGCAGGATCGAGCAGCGCGGGATCCGCAGCCCGGCCGCGACTTGGCGCACCAGCACCTGAAACAGCTCCTGCGGCGGCAGGTTGAGCGTGATCTCGCGGAGCAGCGCCACCAGGGCGGCCTGGGAGCGTGTTTCGGCCCGCGCCTGATTGAGGGCATGCCCCGCGCGCAGGTGGGTCCGGATCCGGGCCAGCAGCTCGCGGACCCGGACCGGCTTGCCCAGCACGTCGGATGCACCGAGCCCGAGGGCCTGCACCGAGGTCTCCTCTGGCGAGGCGGCGGTCAACACCAGAATCGGAAGGTCACGGTGCGCCGGATCCTGCCGCACCACCTCCAGCAACGAGAAGCCGTCTTTGCCGGGCAGGGAAAGATCGAGGATGAGAAGATCTACCGCGCGGGTGGCCATGTACTCGGGCAGCCCGCTGCCGCTGCCGAGGGTCGCGGCCTCGTAGCCGTTCTCGGTCAACAGCCGCGAGAGCGTTCGCGCAAAGCTGTAATCATCATCGACGACCAGGATGTGGGGCTTGGACGCGGGCATGGGGTCAGCTGAGCCGCTCGAAAAGGGCCGGGTCCACGTTTCCTCCGCTCAGGATCGCCGCGACGGGGCCGGACGGCTGCAGTTGCCCCTCGAGCAGCGCGGCCACAGCAGCGGCGCCCGAAGGCTCGACCCGCAAGCCCATCTGCCGGAAGAGGAACTTCACCGCCGCGCCGATGGCATTATCGCTGATACGCAACGCACGGTGTACCCGTTGCTCGATCTGGACCCAGGGGAGCTTGCCCACGGCCACCGGCAGCAGGCCGTCGGCGATGCTGGCGGTGCGCTCCAGGGCCACCGGTTGGCCCGCGGCG
Source organism: uncultured Gemmatimonas sp. (assembly GCA_964649225.1). Taxonomy (GTDB): domain Bacteria; phylum Gemmatimonadota; class Gemmatimonadetes; order Gemmatimonadales; family GWC2-71-9; genus JABFSM01. The sequence continues at coordinate 9,773 of CAZYPO010000067.1, forward strand.
AGCGCCGCCGAGAGCTTGGCGGCTCCCTCCGGTTCCACCCCGATCAGCTCGACGGGGTGTCCCAACGCCGTCGCGGCCACGCAGCAGCCCGCAAGAAGCCCGCCGCCCCCGACCGGAACAAGTAGCGCGGTCAGCTCGGGCCGCTCGTCGAGGATCTCCAGTGCGCAGGTGGCCTGGCCCAGGATCACGTGCGGATGCTCGAAGGGGGGAATCATCGCGAGGCCCTCGCGCGCTGCGAGGTCCTCCGCGGTCTCGACCCGCTGGTAACGATCCACGAGCACCACCTCGGCGCCTTCGGCCCGCACCGCGTCTACCTTGACCGGGGGAGCGTTGTCGTTCATCACCACTACGGCGCGGAGTCCCAGCCGGCGCGCCACCCAGGCCACCGCGCGGCCATGGTTTCCGCTCGAATGGGCGATCACCCCCCGCCGGCGCGCGTCCTCCGGCAGTCGGGTGACCGCCGTCCAGGCGCCCCGGACCTTGAACGCTCCGATCGGCTGCCACTGCTCGCACTTGAGCCAGACCGGAACGCCGAGCCGGCGGCTCAGCTCGGGAGCTTCGATCAAGGGAGTGTGAACGGCGACGCCCTGCAGCGCCGTGGCGACAGCACGAAGCTCGGAGAGTGACGGTCCAACCGTCCTCACTGCCCGCCGGTTTCAGCGGGCGCGGTGGTCTCGTCTCCCGTCGGCTCCTCGGCGCCGCCCTCATCCTCTTTCACCACCCGTGCCACGTCCACCAGCACATCGCCCTCGTCGAGGTTCATGACGTGGACGCCCTGTGTATTGCGTCCGATGACACGGATGCCGTCCACCGGGACCCGGATGATGATGCCCTTCCGGGTGATCATCATCAGCTCGTCGTCGGGGATCACTTCCTTGAGCGCCACGCAGGCGCCGGTCTTCTCGGTGTTGCGGAAGGTGATGATCCCCTTGCCGCCGCGCTTCTGAACCCGGTAGTCCGACAGCTCGCTGCGCTTGCCGAAGCCCTTCTCCGCCACCACCAGCAGGGTCGAGTCGCGCCGGATCACCACCATGCCGATCAGCGCATCGCCTGGGTCGAGCTCGATGCCTTTGACGCCGGTGGTGGCGCGGCCCATCTCGCGCACGTCGCTCTCGAGGAACCGGATGCTCATGCCTTTCCGGGTCGCGAGCACGATGTCGTTGTTGCCGTCGGTGATCTGGACGTCGATCAGCTCGTCGCCTTCCTCGATGTTGATGGCGTTGATGCCGTTGGTGCGCACGTTCCCGTATGCCGAGAGCACCGACTTTTTGACGGTGCCGTTCCGGGTGGCGAAGAGGAGCCACTTGGTGTCGGTGAACTCGCGCACCGGCACCAGCGCGGCGATGCGTTCATCGGGGCGGATGGCGATGCACTGGATGACCGGCTTGCCCCGCGCGGCGCGCCCGCCCTGCGGGATTTCGTGCACCTTGAGCCAGTACACCTGGCCCTTGTCGCTGAAGAACATTACGTAATCGTGGGTGGAAGCGATGAACAGGTGCTCGATCCAGTCGTCTTCCTTCGCGGTCGCGCCGGTCAGGCCGCGGCCGCCGCGGCGCTGCTTCCGGTAGGTGGAAACAGCAATCCGTTTGATGTAGCCCGAATGGGAGATGGTGATGACCATGTCCTCCTCGGCGATCAGGTCCTCGACCGAGAATTCGTCCTGGTCGGGGATGATCTCGGTGCGCCGGTCATCGCCGTAATCCTTGGCGACCTCGGCCATCTCCCCCTTGAGGATCCCCATCCGCTTTTCTTTGCTCTTGAGAATGGTCTTGAGCTCGCTGATGGTGGCGCGGACTTCCTTGAGCTCGGCTTCGAGCTTGTCGATCTCGAGGCCGGTGAGCTTGGCGAGCCGCATGTTGAGGATGGCTTCGCTTTGCCGCTCGGAGAGCCCGAAGCGCTGCCGCAGCGCCTGGTCCGCCGTCTCGGTGTCGGCCGAGCCGCGGATGATCTTGATGACCTCGTCGATGTTGTCGACCGCGATCTTCAGGCCCTCGAGGATGTGCTCGCGCTCCTCGGCGGCCTTGAGATCGAACTTGGTGCGGCGGACGATGATCTCGTGCCGGTGGGCCACGAAATGCTCGAGCAGCTCCTTGAGCGGCATGACCTTGGGCTGGCCCTTGACCAGGGCCAGATTGATCACGCCGAAGGTGGACTGCATCGTGGTGTGCTTGTAGAGCTGGTTCAGCACCACGTGCGGGATGGCGTCGCGCTTGAGCTCGATCACCAGCCGCATGCCGTCGCGGTCGGACTCGTCGCGCACGTCGCTGATGCCCTCGAGCTTCTTGTCATTCACCAGCGTGGCGATGTCCTTGTGCAGCGTCGCCTTGTTGACCTGGTAGGGCAGCTCCGTGACGATGATGGCGCTGCGGCCGGTCGAGGGTTTTTCCTCCACCACGGCCCGCGCGCGCATGATGACTTTGCCCCGGCCCGTGGCGTAGGCCTCCCGGAGGCCCTGGGTGCCGTAGATGTAACCCGCCGTGGGGAAGTCCGGCCCCTTGATGTGCTTGAGCAGGTCCTCTAGCGGCGCGTCGGGATGATCGACCAGGTGCTCGATCGCCTTGGCCACCTCGCGGAGGTTGTGCGGCGGGATATTGGTGGCCATACCGACCGCGATGCCGCTGGACCCGTTGACCAGGAGATTGGGAATCTTGGAGGGCAGGACCGTCGGCTCGCGCAGCCGGTCATCGAAATTCGGCTGGAAATCGACCGTGTCCTTGTCGATGTCCTCGAGCATCGCGACCGCGACACGGGTGAGTCGGGCCTCGGTATAGCGATAGGCCGCGGCGGGATCGCCGTCCACCGAGCCGAAGTTGCCCTGCCCGTCCACCAGCGGATAGCGCAGCGAGAACTCCTGAACCATCCGGACCAGCGCGTCGTAGACCGAGGTGTCGCCGTGGGGGTGATACTTGCCGAGCACGTCGCCGACCACCGTCGCGGATTTCTTATAGGGCCGGCCCGGCACCAGGCCGAGCTCGTTCATCGCGAAGAGAATCCGGCGGTGCACCGGCTTGAGGCCGTCCCGCGCGTCGGGCAGCGCGCGGGACACGATCACGCTCATCGAGTAGTTGATGAAAGACTGCTTCATCTCCTCTTCGATGGGGCGGGGCAGAATTCGTTCCCGCGAATTGGGTGCGGTCATGGGCACATCGGGCGGAGGTGAGGCGCGCCGGGAACCTGCTCCCGGAATGCCTAAATATAGGTAGGTGACGGGGTGGGGAGCAACCTGAGCTTGGCGGCGTAACCTCCTAGATTTTCAAGCAGTTAGGGTAATAGACCTCGGCCGCCCGCTACGCCTGCCGGGCGGCCCCGAACACCACCATCTTGCGCGATGGCGGTATGCCCGCCGCCGGTCTTGCGACTCCCAAGACCGTGCCATAGCTTCGAAACTTCTCCGGATCGGTCCGGGACTCTCCTTCAGGAAAAAGATATGCTCAAGCTCGCCCGGTCGGCGTTCATTGCGGTTGTCAGCGGCGTCGTGGTCGGATGTAAGGGGGACAGCACCGGGACGAGCCTCGCCAGCATCGTGGCCACCTGGACGGTCACCAGGGCAGACGTCATCAGCGTGGCCAATCCTGCGACCAGGCTGGAACTGGTCGGGGGGCTGGGACTGACCGCCAGCCTGGTGCTCAATGCCAACCAGACCTTCACGCTCACCTCGACGTTTCCCGGGGAACAACCGGACGTCCAAACCGGGACGTATACCTATACCTCCGGGCACCTCACGCTCAATCCCACGAACCCGTCTGCTTCCGATACGTTTAGCTTTACCCTTGCCCTCAGCGGCAACACCATGACGCTGACCGGAGGGACCGTCTCGATCGATTTCGGGACTGGCGATCAGCCGGCGACGCTCAATTTGACGCTGACCAGGTAGCGGCCTCGGTCCCGACGGAAACCTGCGAAGCTCCGCGAGTCTGCCGGGAGCGGCTGACCAGATACGCGGGCACGATCCACAAGGCGCCGATCGTACCCGCCACCGTCCCGCCGGCGGTAGCCAGCGCAATCGAGCCGAACAGGCTGTCCACGTCGGTCCCGACGGCCAGCGGGATCAGGCTGGCGAGCGTGGTGAGCGTCACCAGGATGATCATCCCCGCGCGGTCGGAGGCGGCGGCGACGATGTCCTCGAGTGTCAGCCGGTTCCGTGCTCTGTCGGGAGGTCGGGAGGTCGGGACGTCGGGAAGGAACTCTGTCCCGACTTGCCGCCTCTTCTCCAGCGCCGCATCCACCAGCAGAATGCTCTGATTGACCGCCAGTCCCACCACCAGGATCACGCCCACGGCGGCTTCCCGGCTGAACGAGGTCTTGGTGGCCCAGAAGATTCCAGCCACCCCCGCCAGAGCGACCGGCAGCGAGAGGAACACCATCGCCGCGGCCCACACCGAATCGAACACCATCGCGACCGCGAGAATCACCAGGACCACGCCCGCGCCGAATACCAGCCAGAGGCCCTTGGCGCTGTCGTCCTCTTCCCAGGTGAACTTGTCGTCGCTCACCGAATAGCCGGCCGGCGCGCTGACCGATTTCATGAAGGCTTCGTGGGTCCGGTTGGCGAGCTTGACCGGCCCGCGAAAATCGTAGCCGACGATCCGCACGTATTGCTGATCTTCCCGGCTGATGGTCGCCAGGCCCTCCCGCTCTCCCACCTCGGCCAGATCGCTCACCCGCACCGGTGAGCGTTCGGCGTTCGGCACCAGCGCGGTACGCAGCTCATCGAGCGAGCGCTCCCGCGCGCCCGTCGACTTGACGGAGACCTCGGTCTCTTCCCCGTCGAACTCGAGCCGGGTGCCGCCCGCGGCGCCGCGAATCTCGCGATTGATCGCGGCGGCAAAGTCCCGCGAGGTCACCCCCGCGCGCGCCAGGGCGGGACGGTCGGGTGTGAGGATCACGCTCACGGCGCGCTCGGATCCGAAGAAGCTCGCCGCGTTGAGATTCACATTCCTAACCCGCGGAATCGCTTCCAGCCGCTGTTTCAAGTCCTTGGCCAGGCGTTCCACCCCGCCGAAGGAGTAGCCCAGCAGCTTGATCCGGTAGGCCACCGAGGAGCCGCCCGCGCCGTTGAAGAAGCCCGGTCCTTGTCCCCGCACCGAAATGGTGGCGCCGCCCACCAGCACGGCGCGCTCCGTCATCTCCTCCTCCATCATCGGAGGAAGGGAGGTCAGCGCCGCGTCCTTGGTGAAGGTCACCTGGAGATTGGCGTAGGAGCCGCCGCCCCGCGCTTCGACCTTCTCCACCCCCGGCCGCCCCACCGCGATGCGCTCGAATTCCTGGATCCCCCGGTCCAGGCTCTCCGGGTCGGAGCCCCGGGGGAAGGAGAGGTTCACCCCCAGCGTGGTGCGCTGGTTGTAGTAGTTGCCGAAGGAGGAGCGGGGCACCCGCTTCACGAAGCCCCAGGTCACCACGCCGAGCACCCCGATCACCAGCACGATGGTAACCCAGCGCCAGCGGACCAGCGGACGCAGCGTGGCGCGATAGAAGCGGTGCAGCCGCGGCCAGGTTCCCACCGGCGCGGCGGTCCATCCGCCCACCGCGGGGATCATCACCACCGCGGAGATGACGGACCAGAGCAGTGCGAGCGCGAACGCCGCGGCGAAGGGCACGAAGGCCGCGCGGGCGTTGCCCTGCAAATACAGGAAGGGGAAGAGCACGATCGCGGTGGTGAGCGTCGAGCCCAGCACCGCGGGCGTAATACGGCGGCCCGCCTCGGCGCGTCCCTCGGGGGTGTTTTCGGCGAAACGCAGCCGCTCCACCACCACCACCCCGTTCTGCACCAGGATGCCGATGCCCATTCCCAATCCGGCCAGCGTGAGCAGGTTCGCGGGGATCTTGAGCAGATAGAGTCCCAGCGCGGTGCCCGCGATCGAAATCGCCGCGCTGCCCATGACCAGGGCCATCGAGGTGAAATGCCGCAGCGAAAGCAGCAGGATCAGGCAGACCGCGGCGAAGGCGATGGCGCCGCGCAGCAGCAGATCGTTCAGTTGCTTGCCAAGCTCGATGCTTTCGTCGGATTCGAGCTTGACGCTCACGCCGGGCGGCAGGATGCGCCCGATCTCCGCCATCGCCTCCTTCACGCGCCTGGCGGTGTGGATCACGTCGGCGCCGGGCAGCCGGCTGATCTCGATGCCCACCTTGGGCACGCCGTTGAGGCGCGAGAAGAACCCGCGGGTATCCTCCTCGGGCCGCACCGAGGCCAGCTCGCCGAGCGCGAAGACCCGCCCGCCGGGCGCGCGAATGGGAAGCTGCTCGAGGTCCTGGTAGACGTGGGGCTGGTCGCGCAGCACCACCGTGCGCACGGTGGAGCCCGCCTGCTCTTCGCCCAGCGACTGCACCATCCGCGCGCCCGCGAGCGCGACGGAGAGCAGGGCGGGGGAGATGTCGAGTTGGCGCAACCGCTGCACGTCGTACGACACCGAGACGCCCACCGTCGCGCGCCCGAAGCTGTTCACGCTGGAAACGCCGGGCACCGAGGTCAGTCGGGGCTGGAGCTGCTCCTGGGCCAGCTTGCTCAAGGTGCCCGGGGTGTAGGGGCCGGACAGGCTGTACTGCAGCAGGGGCTGCTCGCTCAGCTCTTCGGGGACGTAGTTGTAGACCTGGGGCGCCGCGACGCCGGGGGGAAAGTCTTTCCGCAGCAGCTCGAGCCGCTCGTGGATCGCGAGGCGGGTGAGCTGGACGTCCACTCCGGCCTCGAGGTCCACGTTGATGGTGGAGCCGCGCTCACCCGAGGTGCTGCTGGTCTTGCGGACCCCGCGCACGCCCTGGATCGCCGCTTCGATGGGCGAGGTGATGTAGGTCTCGATCAGGTCCGCCGAAGCGCCCGGCCAGGAAGAGCTCACCGTGAGGCGCGGCAGCTCGACCGCGGTCTTGGTGGCGAGCGGCAAGCGGGTGAACGCCATGCCGCCGGCCAGCATGAGCGCCATGCCGAAGGCCCA
>CAZYPO010000068.1:0-16264 GCA_964649225.1 uncultured Gemmatimonas sp.
CGGATCGAAATCCCACGTGCCATAGGCGGACCAGGGGCCGACGGACCCGTCCGCTCCGACGCTGGCCACCCTCCACTTCCAGCCCTTGAGATTCGAGTCGATCACGTAACCGCAGCCTCGGTAGAACAAGCGCGAAGCAACCACGATGGTGTCGATTATTGGGAACGTGGCGTTCGAGCCAATCGCGTAGATGTGGTATGAGGAGGCCGCTGAGACATCGGACCAATCAAACGCGATTTGATGACCGTATCCCTTGTCCTGATCGAAGTAACAGCCGGTCGTCGGGTCGTTCTGGCGAATGCGGGCCCCCTCGACGGGGCTCTGGAGCGTGGGAGCGTGCAACCCCGGCCCCTCCTCGACTGGCGCAGAGGGCGGTGAGCAGGCGGCCAGCAGGGCGATAACGGTGAGTGGGTATTTCATGCCGACCATTCTGCGTTGACCCCGTCAAGCGGGGGTCAAGCGCCCCTGCCTTGGTGTGCTTGACGCACCCTTGACCGGCTCGGCCTAGCGTGCCTCAACCCACAACGTGGAGCTGGCATGCGAGTTCATCTGGCCGTGCTGATGGCGGTGTGCACTGCGACGGCGAGAACCACCGGGTGCGGGATTCCCTATGAATTCCCGCCATTGGTGGAAGGGGTCGTCGGTCCCTCACTACCTGGTCCCGCTCTCGTGGCATCCACCGCGTCAGGCAGCGCCGCGGTGACCCAGTTCTGCGCGGGCTACAAAGCCGGCACCATCCAAGGCTGGAAAGACCTGAGGGGAGAGCGCAGCAGTCCGGACGGCCACGTTCCCCAGGACTTATTAGACGACTGCCCGAACCCGGTCTGTGGAAGCGAGTCCTATCAGGATGGCTACGCCCGAGGGCGGCCGGTCGGGGTCGAATGGGCCAGAAGGTATCCGTAGAGGTTGAGGACTGCTGCGCGGGGGCGCCAGGGATATTACGGGATAACCACCACCTTCCCCTGCGGGTGTCCTTCCTTGAGGCGCCGGAGCGCCGCGCCGGCCTCGCTCAGAGGGAATACCCGGTCGATGACCGGAGTCACCTGCTTCGTCTCGATCAGCTGCGCCATCGCGGCCAGGTCTTCCGGGGTGATCCGCGCCACGAAGAACACCACCCGCTGGCTCACGAACGGCTTCGAGACGAGCAGCCCGAGCAGATGGGGCAGCGGCCCGAGCCAGCGGCCGCCGGGCCGCACCCCGACCGGCAGGAAGATTCCCCTGGGCGTCATGATGCGGCGGCAGGCCGACAGCGGACGATTGCCCGCGATGTCGAAGATCACGTCGTAGCGGTCCGCGCCCCGGGTGAAATCCTCCCGCGTGTAGTCGATGACCCGGGCCGCGCCTAACGACCGGACCAGGTCCATGCTCCGGGTGTGACACACGGCGGTCACCTCGGCGCCGAGCGCCTTGGCGATCTGCACGGCAAAGGTGCCCACCCCGCCCGAGGCGCCGGTGATCAGGACCTTCTGTCCCGGCTGCAGCCTGGCTTTGTCGCGGAGGCCCTGGAGCGCGGTCACCGCCGCCACCGGGATGGCCGCGGCCTGCTCGAAGCTGAGGCTGGCGGGCTTGAGCGCCAGGCGATTCTCTGGAGCACAGACGTACTCAGCGAACGCCCCCCGTGCTACTCCAAAGACCGGATCGCCCGGCCTGAACCGGGTGACGTTCTGGCCGACGGCTTCGACCTCGCCGGCCAGGTCGGCTCCGGGGGTGGTCGGCCTCGGCCTCCGGAACCCGGTCATCGGGCGCATGAGCCAGAAGCCCGACATGAAGTGAGAGTCCATGGCGTTGGCGGCGGCGGCGCGCACCCGCACCAGGACCTGGTCGTCGCCGGGCGCGGGCTTGGGCACGTCTTCCAACCGGACCAGATCGGGTGAGCCGTACGCACGATAGACCGCGGCCTTCATGCCGGTGCCCTTGCCCTTTCCTATGGGGTTCCAATACGACGCTACTCTTTGACGGAAGATCGGGCTGCGGAGTTTCGCAGGCGCCCCTGAAATCCTCATTTCCTTGACAGTCGAGGGAATGCCGCGTAGTATGTCCTCAACCTTCGAGGACATACCATGGGTCGCACCCCGATCGACCTCCTGCAGGGCACCCTCGACGTCTTGATCCTCAAGGCGCTCTCCTGGGGCCCCAAGCACGGCCATGCGGTCGCCCGGCTGATCCGCGCCAGTACCGAGGGGGCGTTCGAGGTGCTCGACGGCTCGCTCTACGCCGCGCTCCACCGCATGGAAGAGCGGGGCTGGGTGGAGGCCGAGTGGGGCCTCTCCGATAAGGGCAAGCGCGCCAAGTTCTACCAGCTGACCACGCTGGGGCGACAGCAGCTCCGCAGCGAGACCGCCAGCTGGCAGCGCTATTCAGGCGCGGTAGCCAAGCTGCTCACCGCCACCGCCCAGCCATGAGCAGGACCCCGTTCTTCCGGCCCGACCTCGACGCCGACGTGAGCGAGGAGTTCGGCTTTCACCTCGAGGCCGAGATCGAAGAGCTCGTCGCGGGCGGGATGCCGCCCGAGGCGGCGCGGGCCGAAGCCCTGAGGCGCTTTGGAGATATCTCCTACTTCAAGGCCCGCTGCCGCCGCTCGGACCAGCGCCGCAGCGGGCGCGAGCGCTTCCGTGAGCTGTTCGACGTGCTGCGCCAGGACATCCGCTACACCTTCCGCTCGCTGCTGCGCCAGCCCGGCTTCGCCCTGGTCGCCATCGTCACCCTCGGACTCGGCATCGGCGCTAACACGGCGATCTTCAGCGTCGTCAACGGCGTGCTGCTCGGCCCGCTGCCCTACCGCGAGCCCGGGCGGCTGGTGCTGCTCTGGGAAACCCTCAAGGACATGCCCCAGATCCTGGTGTCGTACCCCGACTACCTCGACTGGCGCCGGCGCGCCAAGAGCTTCGAGGACATCGCGATTTACGATCTGGGGGACTCCTACACCCTGACCGGAGGCGGCGAACCCGAGAACGTCCAGGGGAACCTGGCGTCCGGCAATCTCTTTTCGCTCCTCGGCATCCGGCCGGCGATGGGGCGGCTGCTCTCGCCCGCGGATGACGACAAAGCCGCCGCGCCGGCAACGGTGCTGAGCGACGGCTTCTGGCGCCGCCGCTTCGGCGCCGATTCCGGCATCGTCGGCAAGACCCTCGTGCTCAACGGCGCGCCCTACACGATCGTCGGAGTGCTTCCCCCCACCATGCAGCTCGGCGGTGCCGATCTCTGGCTGCCGGTCGGGTTGTTCGCCGGCTCGCCGCGGTTCGCGCGCTCCAGTCACCCAAATCTGCTGGGGATCGGCCGGCTCAAACTCGGGGTGACGCTGGAGCAGATGCGGCTCGACCTCGCCGAGGTGTCGCGCCAGATCCGCGCCGAGTACCCGGCGGAGACCGTGGGCATCGGGGCCGACGGCATGCCGCTCAGCGAGCTGGGCACCACGCGGATCCGGCCGGTCCTTTTGATGCTCGGATTTGCCGTGGGGCTGGTCCTGCTGCTCGCCTGCGCAAACGTCGCCAACCTGCTGCTGGGCCGGGCGGCGACCCGGCAGAAGGAGTTCGCCCTGCGCGTCGCGATCGGCGCCGGACGCGGGCGGCTGTTGCGCCAGCTCATGACCGAGAGCCTGGTGCTCGCGTTGCTCGGAGGCGCGCTGGGACTGGCGCTGGCCTGGAGCGGAGTCAAGCTGCTGCTGTCGCTCCAGCCCAGCAGCGTGCCCCGGCTGAGCGAGATCCATATCGACGGGACGACGCTGCTCTTTGCGCTGGGCGTGTCGCTCCTCACCGGCCTCCTGTTCGGGGTGTTTCCCGCGCTGCAGTCCACCCGTAGCGAGCCGCTCGAGGCTCTGCGCGAGAGCGGGCGGGGCAGCACCGGCGGCGTGGCCCGGCTCCGCCTGCGGGCGGGGCTCACCGTGGCCGAAGTCGCCCTGGCGCTGATGCTGCTGGTGGGGGCGGGACTGCTGCTCCGGAGCTTCGTGAAGCTGGCCGGAGTGGAGACCGGTGTTAACCCGCGGGGCATTAGCGCGGGGACGGTGCTGCTCCCCGAGCGAAGTTATCCCGGCGATGCGCAGCGGCTGGCGTTCTTCGAGGGGCTGCTCGCCCGGGTCAGGCAGCTGCCCGGGATTGGCGGTGCCGCGCTCTCCACCGACCTGCCGACCACTGCGACCTGGCAGCTTGGCGTGACCTTCGAAGGGTTGCCCCCGGTCGCCGCCGGGACCACCCCGCTGCTCAACGGGGTGGCGGTGACTCCGGAATATTTCGCCACCGTGGGGCTCCCGCTGCTCGGCGGCCGAGCGCTCCTGGCGACCGATGGGGCGGGGCAGCCGCCGGTGGTGCTGGTGAGCGAGGCGGTGGCCAGGCGGTTTTACGGCCGGGCGGATCCGGTCGGCCGGCGGCTCAAGAACGGCGGCGCGGAGTCGGAAGGGCCGTGGCTCACGATCGTCGGGGTGGTGGGTGACGTGAAGAACGACGGGATCACCACGCTCGAGCCGCGCGGGACTCTCTACTATCCGTTCGCGCAATCCATCGACAACGAGGCCTGGCTCCTCGTGCGCAGCGACGCGCCGGTGGAGAGTGTGACCAGGATGCTGCGGCGCGAGCTGGCGGGTATGGACAAGGAGCTGCCGCTCTCCAACGTCACCACCCTGGACCAGCAGATCGAGGAGTCGGTGGCGCAGCCGCGGTTCTCGATGCTGATGCTCAGTGTCTTTGCCGCGCTGGCGCTGGTGCTGGCTGCGGTGGGGCTTTACGGGGTGATCTCCTACAGCGTTGCCCAGCGCGCGAGGGAGATCGGGGTGCGCATCGCGCTGGGGGCCCGGCGCGGCAGCGTGATCGGCAGCGTGGTGGGGCAGGCGATGGGGCTCACCGCGTTAGGGATCGGGATCGGAACACTGGGATCGCTGGCGGCAGGCAAGCTGTTGGCGAAGCTGCTCTATGAGGTCAAGGCAACCGACCCGCTGGTGTTCGGCGGCGTGGTGCTGCTGCTGGGCGTCGTGGCCCTGGTGGCGGCGGGCATCCCGGCCGTGCGGGCTTCGCGAATCGATCCGATGACGGCTATGCGGGAGTAGGCCCTCCGCGTCCCGGTTCCATCTTCTTTGACGAGTCCCCAGCGCGCTTCACCCGCCGCACCAGACCTTGATCGGTCCCGACGAACCCGGGGGGTTCACTACGTGGCTCACCCTCTCGGCCGCAGCAGCAGCTGAAACGGCCCTAGTCCCGCGACAGCACTCCGAGATCACTGCTGCCATGCTGGAGCGCGGAACACATCTGGAATCTGGTAAGGCATTCTTGCGATAGGCCGATCGCCGCTTCGAACTGGCCCAGCTCGGCGAGGAGTTCCGCCCGTCTCACCAGGGCGACGCCGCTGTCCCGGGTCGGCAAGCTCCTCTCTATTTCGGGAGGTGCTCAACGGGCTCAACCGCTACGGCTTTCCGCAAGGACCCCGACCTCCTCCCTGGTGTCGCTCATCGGGGACTCATTCACTCTTCACCCGGCCGGCTTGGCCAGTTCCTGGAACGGCGCATAGTCACGGAGCAATTCACCCAGCAAGTCGAAGTGGGCCTCGGCATCGGCCCGGAAAACCCAGCCGTCGATGAGCGTGACGGCGCGGGCCTTGTCGCCGAGGGCCGCGGCAATGTACGCCTGCGCCGTGCGGCGGCACACGTTCCACCACGCACAACCGTCGGCCGGCCGGATCGGCCGCGTGTTACGTTCGAGCGCCTGCTCGATCGCCTCCGCCTCGGCACGTTGGCCCTGCATGGCCAACGCCACCCCGCGCAGGCGCAACACTTCCACGTTGCCGGGATCCCCCGGAGCCATCGAGTCGGCCAGCGCCTGCAGTTCACTCCAGCGATGGGTTGCCATGAGCACCACCGCCCGGTCGTGGCGGCCCTGCGCGGTGCCTGCCTCGGCCGCCGGGCGAGCGTCGAGCCGGGCCATGAGCCGCGCCCCCAGGGAATCCGCAGCGGTGGCATGTCCGTGCCAGCGCAGCTCGTATATCGTCAACGCCCCCGTTTGAGCGGCTGAGCTGCGCAAATCGGGGCGAAGACGGAACGCCTCATCGATGGCACGATCGACTTCAGCAAGCCGGCTGAGCGCGACCAGCGGACGGATATTCGTGAACGACAAGTACTGCCTTCCCGCGTACTGCGTCTGCCCTTCGCGGACCACGGCCAGCTCACGGTCGTACTCCCCCAGCGCGTGGAGGCTGCCGGCGTGATGCAGCACGAAGTAGATCCGGCCGCGCAGCTCGCCGCTCAACGGGTCCAGCTCTCGAAACACCGAATCCGCCGCGCGAGGCCGGTTGGCCCACCGGAGCATGATGCCACAGAGGTACTTCACGAACTGTGATTTCGGGGTGAGACGAAGCAGCGCCGCCGTTGACGGCACGCAGGTCGCCTGCCCGGGCGAGCTGCGGCACTCGACGTAGTCCAGGTAGACCTGCTCGTAGGGGGTCATGCGTTCCCGGCGCCTCTCGAGCAGGCGGATCAGCGAGTCGGCGCGCTCGCCGTCGCCCATGTTGTGGAGCAGCGCCAGCGTCCACAACAGTGGGACCTGGTAGGTGGAATCGGCCGCGGCCGCGCGAGCGAACCGCTCGACCGCCGCCGCCTCGTCACGGTAGAAGAGGTCCTGACCCGCGAGAAACTCGCGATAGGCCTCGAGCGAAGGCGGCCGGCTCAGCACCGAGCCCAGGGTGAGCAAGCTCGCATCCACCAGGGGGCCCAGGCTCCCGATGACCCGTTGCCGCAATCGTTCCACACCCTCGAGGGGCGCGGCGGCTCGCGCGGCGACGGGACCCACGGTCTGCACCAACTTCCCCGCGTTGGCATCGGTGAAGTCGGCCTGGAAGAGGACGCTGTCACCCTGGCGGTAGTAGGCGCCCGAAATCACCAGTCCCGCATTGGCACTCCGGGCGAGCGACTGGATGGCCGATTGACCCGCTCGCGCGCTCGAGATCACCCCGCGGGCGGCGAGATCGGCGGCGGTGCCCCCGACGTCCACCAGCCCGGTGCCGACCAGTCCGCGGGCGATCCAGTCCGCGGCCATCGCGCCGAGCGGGTCGAGCGAAGGGTCACCGCTCTTGTTCTCGAACGTGGCGACGACGACGCGCTTGGGCTCGAGCAGCGTCGGGGGCCGCGCCGGACGGGTGAAGACATAACCCGCTACGACCACCAGGAGTCCCACCGCGCCGATGCAGATCGGCAGGACCCGCGAGCGGCGCGCTGATCCCGGCGCGGGCGACGGCAAGGGAGCTGTCGCCGCACCTGCTGTGGGCGACAGCGCCTGAACGAACTGCGCCGCGGGATTGAAGCGGTCGGCCGGGTTCTTGGCCAGCGTCCTGGCTAACGCGCCCGCCACGGCGACCGGCACCGTCGGCCGCAGGTTGGTGATCGGTGGGGCCTCCACCATCAGGTGCTGGTGGACCACACTCTCCACCGTGGGTCCGGTGAAGGGCGGCTGCCCACCCAGCATTTCGTAGAGCACGCAGCCCAGGGCGTAGAGGTCGCTCCGCCCGTCGAGATTCTGCTCGCCGGCCGCTTGCTCCGGACTCATATAGGACGGGGTCCCGATGGACATGCCCGTACGGGTGAGCTGGTCGGCGCCGGCGGCGCTCACCGCGCGCGCGATGCCGAAATCCGCGACCACGGCGTGCCCGCCTTCGAGCAGGATGTTCTCCGGCTTGATGTCGCGGTGGATGATGCCGCGGCTGTGGGCGTACCCCAGCGCGTCGGCCACTTCGCGCGCTACGCCGAGCGCCTCTTCGATGGGCAACTGCCGTTCGCGGGTGATCCGGTCGCGGAGCGACTCGCCCTCGACCAGCGGCATCACGTAGAAGAGGAATCCGTCCGCCTCACCCGAGTCGTAGAGTGGCAGGATGTGCGGGTGCCGCAGATTGGCCGTGGTTTCGATCTCGCGGAGAAAGCGCTCCGGGCCCAGGGCCGCGGTGAGCTCGGGGCGCAATACCTTGATGGCGACCTTGCGGCGGTGCCGCAGGTCCTCAGCGAGGTATACGGTGGCCATGCCCCCGGCGCCCAGCTCGCGCTCGATCCGGTAGCGGTCGGCGAGCGCCGCCGAGAGCCGTTCGTTCACGCCGCCGCTCACTGGTTGGCCGCGTCCACGGCGCGCTTCATCGTCTTGACCCAATCCGGCACCACCCGCACGTAATAGCCGAGGTTCTCGGTCGGCGTCTGCAGGTAGATCACGTCTCCCCTCGGCATGCTGGCGAGGGACCACCCCGGCGTGTCGGCATAACGAGCGTCGGTGAAGAGCAACTCGGGCCTACCGGCTCCCCATCAAGGCGCGCCAGTCCTCGACCAGCATCAGGCGGAACCCGGCCGGGCGCCGGCGAAATAACACGAAGCGGCCGTCCGACGTCACGTCGAAATCCAACTGGTACGGCTGCATGCTGAACAGCGCCTCGACCAGTCCCACCGTCGGCGTTTCGCCACCCGACAGTTGGACGGCGACCATGCTGTCCCTGGCAACGAAGTGGAGTTCGCGCCCGTCGCGCGACCACCTGAGCGCGCTTCCCGCGGCGACGCCGCCCCCTCCCGCGCGGGAGACCTGCCAGCGCTCGGTGCGGCTGGCGTCGGTGGATCGCACGTACAGCTGGTCGCTTCCCGAAACGGTTGTCACGTAGGCGAGCCAGCGGCCGTCCGGGGAGACGCGCGGCGTCGCGCGCGCGCTGACCGATACGGCCAGCACGTGCTCCCCCGTATCCGAACCTGCGAGCGACCGGGCAACAAAGTCGGCTGCCCGGGCGCCTTCCCGGACGAAATACAGCGTGCGACCGTCTGGCGAGAGGGTGGGAGCGGCTGCACGCGGGTCCGAAGTGAGTAGCGTCCGTTGCGCCAGGCGACCCAGCTCGGCGCGGTAGATCCCGCGACCCTCGGCCGCCACGACCCGGAACACCAGGGAGCGACCGTCCGTTGAGACGCCCGGCCGTTCAACTCTGCCGGCGGCAACCTCAATTCGGGAACTCGCCCCCGTCTGACGGTCGCGAACGTCGATCCCCGACCTGTCGTCGACGATGGACTCGAATGCGACGAAACGCCCATCCGTCGAGACATGTGAAGCAGGAAATATCCTGGAGGTCCCGCTGGAATCCACTTCCGCGACCGCTCCGGTCCGCCGAACCCAGACCAGATCCGAGGGGCGCTCGCTGCCGCCGACGTATACCAGCATGCCGGTGCGCGCCACGGCAAAGTACCCGAGCCAGGTCGTGAAGCCGATCGATCCGAGTCCCGTGATTACCGGCACCGGGGCGCCGGTGATGCGCAGGAACGCCAGGTCGAAGGGAACTGCCACGATGGTGCCGTCGTTGCGCAGCACGAGCAGGTGTCCCGGATGTGCATAGGCCGCAACGCGACCCGGCAGGAGTACGGAATGTTTGCCCCCGCCCGGACCGACGACACCGATACGAATGCCAACCGAATCGGCAGGGTCCGTCGGAACGATCGAAAAGATCACGCCGCGCCCGTCAGGCAGCGCGCGCGGGCTCCAGTGAGCTCGCTCCCCGGCGGTCGTATCCGGCGTGGTGAACGGCGCGACCGGACCGCCTGCCTCCGCCACCCGAATCAGTCCACCCGGGACACTGACGGCCACGAGGTGGCCGTCTGCCGTCCATGCTACGTCGTCTCCGTAGAGGAAGCCGGTCCCGAGGAGGGTGCTGGAGCCGCCGCCGAGCGGAATCACGTGCAGCTCGTCGCCCCGAAGGAACGCCACACGCTGGCCATCGGGTGAGAGCGCCGGACAACATCCTCCCGTCGTGCCGGCAATCGCGGTTGGATTGAGCGACCGGGCACGCCTGGCCCAGATCTGACGCACAGGCCCTGCGCTGCCGTAGAGCAGCAGCGATCCGTCCCGGGACAACGCCAACCCATCCGAGTACCCCGCACTGTCGGGCAAGCCCAGGTCGGCCACCCAGGGGGTGCGCGACTCCGGCGACCCACGCGCCAGGAGCGACCAGGCCAGGCCGAGCGCTAGTGCGACGGTTACCGCTGCATGAATCAGCGCGCGGCGTCCAGGACCGGTTCGCGCCGAATCGACCCACGGCCGTGCAGCAGATGCCGACTCGGCGAACGCCGGGTTGCCCAGCGCGTCCGCAAACGCCTTTGCGCTGTCAAAGCGGTCGGCCGGCAGCTTTTCCAGCGACTTGCCCACCGCAGCCGCCACATTCGGCGGCACCGACCGGCGCAGCTCGTTTACCGGTCGCGCCTGGTCCATCACGATTTTCATTACGATCTGCTGGGCCGAGGCGCCGACATGCGGTGGGCTCCCGGTCAGCATCTCGTAGAGCACACAGCCGAGCGAGTAGATGTCCGACCGGTTGGTGAGTTCTTTTTCGGCGGTGGCCTGCTCCGGGCTCATGTAATGCGGCGTGCCGAGGCTCAAGCCCGTCTCCGTCATGCGGCCGCCCGCCGCCGCACTCACCGCCAGCGCAATCCCGAAGTCGGCCACCATCGGCCGGCCGCTCTGGATGAGGATGTTCTCGGGCTTGATGTCGCGGTGGATCACGCCCTTGCCATGCGCGTAGTCCAACGCGTCGGCCACTTCTCGCGCAATTCGCACCGCGTCATCGACGCCGAGCTGCGTCTCGCGATTGAGCTTATCCCGCAGCGTCTCCCCTTCAATGAAGGGCATGACGTAAAACAGGAACCCGTCCGCGCTGCCCGAATCGAACAGCGGCAGGATGTGCGGATGCTGCAGGCTCGCGGTGGTCGTGATCTCCTGCACGAACCGCTCGGCACCTAACACGGCGGCGAGTTCGGGCTTCAGCACCTTGAGCGCGACCTTCCGCTTGTGCTTCAGGTCCTCGGCGAGGTACACGGTCGCCATCCCACCCTGCCCGAGCTCGCGCTCGATGCGGTAGCGGTCGGCCAGCGCCGAGGCGAGACGCGGGTTCACGTCAGCCATCGCCACCAACTCGCTCGCGTACCCACGCCATGGCGTCGCGCAACCCCAGCGCCTGGACGCCACCACCGAGCGGGATGGGCTCATCGCCGAGGTAGGTCACGATCGACTCCGTCGCCTTGATGTCCGCACATCCCGTCCAGAATCCCTTGGTGACGGACGGCACGGTCGAGCGCTTGATCTCCACCGCGTAGCGCCTGCGCCGGGGACCCTCGAACACGAGGTCGATTTCGGCGCCCGCCGCCGTGCGGTAGAAGCTCGCGGGCGCCGCTCCCGCAGCGGCCGTGAGGCTCTCGATCACCATGCCTTCCCACGAGGGACCGGCTACGGGATGCCCCAGCAGGTCCTCCGAGGTGCCGACTTTAAGCAGCGCATGCACGAGGCCACTGTCGCGCACGTATACCTTGGGCGACCGGACCAGCCGCTTGCCGATGTTCCCCGACCACGGCGTGAGGCGACGAACCAGCAGCAGGTCCACGAGCAGGTCAAGGTAGCGCGCAACCGTCTGCCCGCTCACGCCTAGCCCCGAGGCAACGCGAGCCGCGTTGAGTTGCTGTCCCTGCGAGTGGGCCAGCATCGTCCAGAATCGACGGAGCGTCTCCGCGGGGACTCTCGGCCCGAACTGTGGAATGTCGCGCTCGAGATAGGTTCGCATGAACGCCTCGCGCCACCTCAGGCTCTCGGCATCGGTTCGCGCGAGGAAACTGTCGGGGAATCCGCCGCGCAGCCAGAGGCGGTCGACCGTCTTTCGGTCGGTGGGAACCTCGCCGGCGTGGACCGGCGTCAGTTCCAGGAACGCGATGCGCCCGGCCAGCGACTCCGCCGACTGTTGCAGGAGATCGAGGGACGCCGATCCGAGCACGAGAAACTGACCGGTGCGCGCACCGCGTCGACGGCGGCGGTCCACCACGCCGCGGAGCACCGAGAAGAGTTCGGGGACGCGGTGAACCTCGTCGAGAATGACCAGGCGTCCCTCCTGCGACTCGAGATAGGCCTCGGGGTCTGTCAGGCGCGCGCGGTCAGCGGCCGTTTCGAGGTCCAGGTATCGCGCGTGCCCGGCGCCGCGCCGTTCAGCGATTTCCTGGGCGAGTGTGGTCTTGCCGACCTGGCGTGGGCCGAGCAGGCCCACGACCGGGAACTCCCCGAGAACGGTCTCGACGTGCGCACGGGCAAGGCGTTCAATCATCTGTGCAATTATGCCATCTCATGGAAGAATTGCAATGACATGGATGATCCAGACCGGCACGCCAGAAGCTCTCGACGACGTCGAGCGGCGGCTCGAGGCCGTAGCGGTCGGACAGGGCGGCGGCGAGGCGGGCCGGCGAGGGCCACGGTGAGGCGCGGGACCAGGTCGCTCATGTCACCGCGTCCCCAGCCTGGTCAGCATGGCGGCGGCTCGCGGGTCCTTCCGCAGCTTGTCGTAGCGCGGAGCCCTGGGGAACTCCACCAGCCAGCCGTCATGCCGGGCAATCGCGTCGCCGAGCAGCGTCACCGCAGCCTCATGGTCGCCGAGCTCCTCGAGCGCCGCGGCGGTGGCGCCCGTGGCGGGAAGCCGGCCGCCCGAGCGTGCGCGCATCGTGTCGAGCATTGCGCGCGCCTCCCTGGCCCGGCCCGCCAAGGCATACGCGTAGGCGAGCATGCCGTGCGCCTCCTCCGGGCGACCGGCCGGAAGCAAGGTGACTTGCCGCTCGAGCAGGGCGACGGCCTGCGCAGTGTGTCCCATCCCCAACAGGGCGTTCGCCCGCTGAGCCCATGCCAGCATGAACGTCGAATCCAGCGCCATGGTCGCGCTGGCCACCGAATCGGCGGCCGCCAAGCGGCGCTCCACCTGCAGAACCTGGGCTTCCCAGATCCTCGCGATCAGCGAGGCGGGCTCGAGCGCGCGCGCCCGCGCCATCCGAGCGTGCGCGGCGGGGTAGTCGCCCAGCCGGCTGGCGAGCAATCCGTACCAGCCCCAGGTCGACGCCACCGTGGAGTCAAGCGCCAGAGCGCGGCGGAAGCTTGCCTCGGCCCGGCTCAGCTCGCCGAGCAAGGAGTACGCGAAGCCCAGCGCGGTATACGACTCGGCGATGGTCGAGTCCATCCCGATGGCGCGTTCGGCCGCGGCGACCGCGCTGGTCTCGATCGGCGTGGTGCTGTCCTGCACGTACGCGGGAAGCACGGCCAGGGCCATCGCCAGCGAGGCCTGGGCCCGGGCGTACTTGGGATCCCGCGCCGCGGCCCGCTCGAACAGGCCAATCGCCTGTTGCAGGGGCCGTGCGCCGCGCCGGTTGAAGAGCACCAGCCCCTGCAGAAAGAGCGCGTGGGCTTCGGGGTCGGTGGTTTCGGCGCGCGCGGCCGCGCCGGGCGAACGGCCCAGCGTCCCGAGCAGGGTGGCCGCGACGGTACGCGCGATCTCGTCCTGGACCGCGAACACGTTGGCCAGCGGCCGGTCGTACTTCTCGGTCCAGCGGACCGAGCCGTCTCTCGCCGACAGCAGCGAGACGTTGATCCGCACCTGGCCCTCGGCGCGCTGGACCGTGCCGGTGAGCACTGAGCTGACGCCCAGCTCTCTCGCAATCGCGCGTTCGTCGAGCCCCTTGGCTTGGAGCGCTCCGGCGCTCACCCGCCCGATCACCCGCACCCCATTCTTGGCGAGCGCGCGGGTGATCTCCTCCGCGAGGCCGATGCCGAAGTAATCGTCCGCCTGGTCGCCGCTCAGGTTCGCCAGCGGGAGCACGGCGAGGGATTGCTCGGCCGCGCTCGGCGCCTGGGTGCCTCCGCCCGGGCGAAGCACCCACACCGCGATGGCGGCGACGATCAGGCCCGCCGCCACGAGGACACTGGTCATCCGGCGGCGCGGGCCCCGGGCCGCCGGCGTCTCACGCGACGGCACTGGCGTCGCCGCGGTATCGAGCGCGATCAGCACCGCGGCAGCCGAAGCGGGACGGCGGGCGGGATCCTTTTCCAGGCATTGCAGCACCAGCGCCGCAAGTGCCGGCGTCAGGTTCGGATTCTTCCCAGTGAGGGGGGCCGGTGGTTCGGTGAGGTGCGCGGTGATGAGCTGCTGGGGCGTGGTATGCCGGCCGAAGGGATGCGCACCGGACAAGAGCTCGTACGCCAGGACGCCCCACGCATAGAGATCGGCGCGATGGTCCACCGTGTCGCCCACCGCCTGTTCCGGCGCCATGTACGCCGGCGTGCCGATCGTGCCGCCGGCCTGGGTGAGGGTGGCCGCGGCGCCGCCGTCCTGAGTGCGCGAGGCGGTGAGCGCCTTGGCGATGCCGAAGTCGGTGACCATCGCCGCCCCGTGCGAGAGCAGCACGTTCTCGGGCTTGATGTCCCGGTGGACGATGCCCTCGCCGTGCGCGTAGGCCAGCGCGCGGGCCACGTCGCGCAGGATGCTGACACACTCCGCCACACTGAGTGGCGTCTCGCCGGCGAGCCGGGCCCGCAGCGATTCGCCCCGCACGTAGGGCATCGTGTAATAGGGCAGGCCCTCGGCGGTCCCGGCGTGCAGCACCGGGACGATGTTGGCCTGCTGCAGCCGCGCGGCCAGCCGTACTTCGCGGGTGAAACGCTCGGCGCTCAACCCCTCGGTGAGCTCGGAGGCGATCACCTTCACGACGACCTGCCGGTCCAGCGCGGTCTCCGTGGCAAGCCAGACGCGCGACATCCCGCCGCCGCCGAGCTCCCGCTCGAAGCGGTAGCGGTCGGCCAGCGCGCTGATGAGACGCTCTTCCGCTGTGCTCACCGGTTGACCTTGGCCAGCAGCTCGGCGAACCAGTGCTCGGCGTACACGGCGGCGGCCGCGCCGCCGGCTTCGCGAATCATCACAAATCGTCCGTCGGGCGCTACATCGTACTGCTGGTGGTTGCGGGCCCGGCGGTATCCCTCCACGGAGAGAAGCGACCGGGGACTGCCAGGATTGAACGAGGGACCGGGCGGCACCGCGACGACCATGAGCCGGCCCCCGCTCACGAAGTACAACTCGCGGCCGTTCCGGGCCCAACGAGGCTCGGTGCCTCCCCCACTCGAGACCAGGCGCTTGGACTTCATATCGGGGAATGAAGCGACATATACCTCGTACTGCCCGGCGGTTTCGTTGGAGCCGTAGGCGAGCCAGTGGCCGTCCGGCGACAAGGCGATGCACAGATTGAAGTTGGGATCGACCAGGAGCGGCTTCAGCACGGTGTCACCGGTGAGACGGCGGACCCGCATGTTGGAGTTGCCGCCCTCCTCGTCGAGGCGCAACACC
The DNA here is from genome assembly GCA_964649225.1 of uncultured Gemmatimonas sp. Lineage (GTDB taxonomy): Bacteria > Gemmatimonadota > Gemmatimonadetes > Gemmatimonadales > GWC2-71-9 > JABFSM01. The sequence goes on from CAZYPO010000068.1 coordinate 15,118, forward strand.
ATCCACTGTCCATCACGGGACACCTCGGCTTCCCAAATGCCAAAGCGGTCTTTCTGGAGCAGCTCCGCCTTGGCGCTCCCATCGGTCCTAACCCGGTACACGGCAACGTCATTCGGATCTTCAGGATTTCTAACCGAGATAAAGGTGAGCGAACGCCCGTCGGGCAGCCACGATGAGCGCCAGTTGGCGGCGCCGTCGACATTGACCTTCTCGCGGGTGCCGTTCGCGCGGCGGATCCACAGATCGGTTGTCTTGTCCCGCAGACTGACCGCCAGCTCCTTTGCGTCGGGGGAAAGCACCGGGTACTCGAAGCGGCCGTGCCAGGTCGAGTCGAACGGCGCGGCGCGGCCGTCCCGGGTCACCCACACCAGCTCGGCCTGGGTGCGCGCCGCGGAGCCGGTGGAGTACAGCGCCTCACCGGAGGCGGACACAGTAAAACTGACCGGCTCGACGTCCTCGAGCACGGGGACCGCGCCCGAACGCAGTGCGAGCCTTCGCGCATCGAACGCCGTGGCGTACAACCCGCCCTCGCGGCTGGTGTAGAGCAACTGCTGACCCACGGGCGAATACCAGACCCCCGCGGCTCCCGGTACCAGCTGGCGCGCGCTGTCCGCCGCGAAATCGTAGACGTACACGTTCGACCCGACGGCGCAGTTTCCGGGACACGCGGTGAACAGAAAGCCCCGGCTGTCGGGGAGCGGCCAGAGCATGGACGCAAATCCCAGCCGCTCCTGCATGGCGACGCGTACGGCAGGGCCGCCATCCGCGGGAATTCGCTTCAGGGGGCCGGTCGAATTGCCGCTATAGAGGATGGTTCCGTCGTCGAGCCACGCGCCCGTCTTGTAATCCGGATTGACGTCCTCGGCCAGCGTGACCGAGCCACCGCCCGCCACCGGGACCTTCTTGAGCTTGTTGTCGAGGGTGAGATAGCCGATCCACTTGCCATCCGGCGAGAAAAACGGGGACACTCCTCCCTCGGTGCCCGCGAGTGGGGTGGCTTCACCCGCGTCGCGCAGCTTCCGCATCAGCAGGTAGCCGGCGGTGGTGGAATCGGTGAACACGATGCTCGACCCGTCCGGTGCAATGGCCGCCTGGGTCCCGACAAAGCGCGCGCCAGGTGCGAGGGGATACGGGATGCTCTGCCGCC
>CAZYPO010000069.1:0-16162 GCA_964649225.1 uncultured Gemmatimonas sp.
CCACCATTCTCAGATCCAAAGTCTGATGTCCTGCCATTGGACGAAGGGCCAGCGCCCATGAAAATAAGCTAAAGCGTTCGCGTTGCGATGAGGGTGCCATACTTTTTCCCCAGCCCTATCCGCGCATCGTCGCGTTCGCCCTCGGTCCGATACACGGCCAGCAGCGTTGAGCCGGAGCCCGTCATTCTGCAGAGCAGCGGGCCGGTGCGGGCCAGGGCTTCGAACGCGGCACGCACCTGGGGCAGGCGTCCGAATACCACCGACTCGAAATCGTTGCCCGCCATGCGGGCTACATCGCTCCAGGTCGCCAGGGCCGCGCCATCGAGTGCGAGCGCACCGCGCCGCGCCGCGCTGGCCCGCGCTTCATCCAGCCAGACGTAGGCATCGGCGGTCGGTACCGGGGCCGCCGGGCTGACCAGCAGCACCGGCGCCGACGGCAGGGCCGGCAGCGTCAGCATTCGCTCCCCCCGTCCCCAGGCCAGCGCGAGGGATGCCTCGCTGAGGCAAAAGGGGATGTCGGCTCCCAAGCGCGCCGCCAGATGAAACAGCTCGGCCCGCGGGACGCTGTTGCCGGCCAGCTGGTTCACCGCTCGCAGCGCCGCGGCGGCGTCGGCCGAGCCTCCGCCGAGCCCCGCGCCGACCGGAATTCGCTTGCTGAGTGAGAGCTGAACCGCGAACGGGCTCCGCACCAACTGCAGGGCCGCTTCCGCCGCGCGGACCGCCAGATTCTCCGCGGCCGGCCCGCACTCCGCGCCTTCGACCTCGAGCGTCACCCCCCGGCCCTCACTGCGCCGCGCGGTCAGGGTGTCGGACAACTCGAGCCGGCAGAACAACGTCTCGAGCGAGTGGTAGCCGTCCGCTTCGCGCGCGAGCACCCGCAGGAAGAGGTTGGCCTTGGCGTGCGCCTGCTGCGAAAGGCTGTCGCTCATGCCCGAGCCGTGGTCGCGTCCTTCACGTGGAGGCCGGTGCGCACGAGTGAATACAAACCTAGCAGCGTGATCGGAATGAAGGTCGCGATGTGGTAGGTGATGCCGTAGGCGACGCTGATGTCCTTGGGGACTCCGAAGAGAGCCAGTGCGGCGGCAACCACCAGCTCGAAGATCCCGAAGTACCCGGGGCTGGACGGAGCTGCCACGCCAAAGGCGAGCAGGGACTGCACCAGCAGCGCGCCGGCGAAGTCGACTTGGATCCCGAAGGCCGCGAAAGCGACGTAGAACGATGCCGCGTTGACCAGCCAGACCACCATCGACCCGAGGACCGCGAGGGCCAGTCGCGCGGGTGAGCGCAGCACCGTGAGCCCCAGCGTCAGCCCCGCGATGAGCTGGACGGCCCGATCGGCCAGTCGTGGAAACGGCAGCAGCGCGCGGGTGAGCTTTTCGGCGGGGCGGGGGAAGAGCACGACGAAAAGCGCCGCGACGAAGATGAGCACGCAGAGCACGCCAGCGCGCAGCGCCACGGTATCGAGTCGGGAGCCGAGAATGATCGTGTCGGCCGGGAGACCGGCCTGGAACAGGGCGACTCCCAGGAAGGCCACCAGGGTCAGCAGGTCAAGCGCGCGCTCCACCGCGATGGACGAGAAGGCGGCGCTGAGCGGCACACCGCCCAGCCGGCTGGCCGCGTAGGAACGCACCACCTCGCCGAGGCGCAACGGCAGGGTGTTGTTGGCCATAAAGCCCATGGCGGTCGCGTGCCACAGCGCGCTCCAGGAAACCGGTCCTCCGCCGGGAGTGCGGAGCAGCAGGCGCCAGCGCACCGCACGCACGGCAAAGGCAGCGGTGGCGATCGCGACCGCCAGGATCAGAGGGCCGGGGCGCGATTCGCGGAGATGGGCCAGGACGTCGGAAAGCGAAACGCCGTGCAACACCCAGTAAAGCAGCGCGAGCGACACCAGCACGCCGAGCCCGGCGGCGAGCTGCCGCCGGCCGCTTTTCGGCGCTGCCGAGTTAGCGCTCGTCGTCAAGCGCGAGGGGAACGAGATCGAGTAGCTCGCCCAACAGGCCCCGGATTTCGGCGAGCTGCCGCTGGGCTTGCAGCGCGGCATCGAGCTCGCGCCCCACCAGGTTGGCACGTTCCAGCGCCCGCCGTCCCCGGTATAGCAGCACCTGGATGGAAACGGCCTCGGGCTCGGCAACGGGGGCCGGCTGGACCGGCGCGGGCCGTCCCCGCCGGAGCAGGCGGAAGTAGGTGGAGAAGGATTGTTCGAAGGGTGTGTACGCCGGCGCGGTGTCGTAGCCCAGCGACTCGATCGGCACCACCTCCGCTTCGGACCGCGGCGCCAGGGATTCGATCGGAACGATGGGCGAGGCATCGAGCGCGGGGCTGGCGTTGTCGAGCTCGTCGTATAACGGAGCGAGCACGCCGCCAAGCGCGGCGATACTCCCCGTTTCGGCCGCATCCGCGAGGGCCCCCGCGACGCGCTCCAGCAGCCCGGCGATCCGCTCCGCGGCCGGGAGCACCCGGCCCGCCATGGCCTCGCGATCCAGCCGGTGCAGCAGATTCCCTGCGGTGCCGCTGACGGCCGGGCTCAGGGTGAGTCCGCGCAGCGACAGCACGAAGGAGTGGAGCTGCAGGGCCCGAGCGGGGCCGGGCGGGCCAGTCCGAAGCAGTGCGGCGCCATGGCGAAGTCGATCGGCCAGGCTCACCAGCTCGACCGCTGTATCAGCTCCTGGTCGCGGCGGGCTCGGCGGGGTGCCCCGGCGCACGATCGGCTCCGCATCGCCTGCCACGAAAAGGCTCGCGACGGGGACCACGTCCTGCTCCCCCGCAAAGGCCTCGCGCAGCAACCCCGCGGCCTGAACGATTTCGGGCGAATCGGGCTGGGTCAGTCCGAGCTCGGCGATGTCCCGCGCGATGCGGGCCAGCGCGGCGGAAGTGGCCCGAAATGCACGCCCCGCGGCGGGCGGCCAAGCGCCGCTCCGGCCGCCGAGCGCCAGGGTGAGGTCGAGGGCCTCGAGCAGCTCCGGGAGCGGGGCCAGCCCCGGCAGCGCCCCCAGGCCGCGCAGTGGCTGCAGACGCTGCGCGACCGTTACCAGCCCATCCGGGACGAACTGGTCCACGGCGTCGGCCGCCTGGTCGAGCGTGGCGGCGAGTGCCGCGGTCTCCCGCGCAATGTAGGCGCGGACCGCGGCGCTCTGCGTCGGCGCGGCATGCGGTTCCGCGACGGGAGAGCGCCGGGTCGTCGTCCCGGCCAGGTCGTTGAGCCGGCTGGCCGTCCGCTCACAGCGCGCGATGTCCTCCTCCGACCATTCGCGGACGCGGTGGAGCAGCTGCTTGCCGGTCTCGATGGCCTGGCCCAGCTCTTCCGCCAGTGCGGAGGACCAGGTCGCCGCTCCCTCACGCAGTGCTTTCGCCAAGTTCTCGATAGCCGACGCCGCGACGGCATAACCCGGCGGCCCCGCCATCAAGGCGGCTCCGCGCAGGGCGCGCGCGTAGCGCACCAGGCTCTCGTTGTCGGGGATGCCTGCGCCCGCCGTCAGCAGAGCGAGGCGCTCGAGATACTCTCCCGCTTCGAGCGCAAAGAAATCGCGGCGGCCGAGCGGAGAGCTCATGTTCCAAGTCTAGCGGCGTCTATCAGCCCGCGCATGGTGCGCACCGCCTCGGTCATGCCCGTGAGTACCGCGCGGCTCACGATGCTGTGGCCGATGTTGAGCTCCTCGATCTCCGGGATCGCGGCGACGGGCTGGACATTGAGATAGGTGAGTCCATGTCCCGCGTGGACAGCAAGACCGAGGCCCCGGGCATGCCGGGCGGCCACGGCGAGCTGTTCCAGCGCCCCGCCATTCTCGCGCCAGCTGTGGGAGTACTTGCCGGTGTGGAGCTCGATGGCCGGCACGCCAAGCCCGCGAGCCCGGTCGATGGTGGCGCAATCGGGGTCAATGAAGAGGCTAACTCGGATGCCGCTCTCGCCGAGCCGCCGGATCGTCGTGGGCAGGCGAGGATCCTGGCTGGAAAGATCGAGCCCGCCCTCGGTGGTGATTTCCTCGCGCCGCTCCGGGACCAGCGTGGCCTGAAAGGGGCGCACCCGGCAGATCCGCCGGACCACCTCATCCGCCAGCGCCAGCTCGGCGTTCAGCACCGTGCGCACCGTGCGGGCAAGCCCGTCGAGGTCGGCGTCCTGGATATGGCGGCGGTCTTCCCGCAGGTGCGCGGTGATCCCGTCGGCGCCGGCGTCCTCGGCCAGCTGCGCCGCTTCGACCGGATCGGGCTCGTCGGTGCGGCGCGCCTGCCGGATCGTCGCGATGTGATCGATGTTGACATACAGCCGCATGGCGCTCGTTGCTCCGGAGGTGGGCGTCCGGTTAATTTCGCTGGTTGGGCCGTTCCCGTACGGAGAGGACTTTTCGATGCACAGACTGCTGCTTCCGGCCATGCTGCTGGCCAGTGCCTGTGGCGGCGGCAGCGGGAGCGCGCCCGCCTCGCCGGTCGGCTCGTCGCCCGAAGCCGTCGCCGCCTTCATCCGCGCCGTCGCCGACAGCAACATCACCAGAATGGCGGAGCTCTGGGGAACCGATCGTGGCCCCGCGAGCCAGACCCACCCCGACAACTATGAGAAGCGCCTGGCCGTGATGCAGGCCTATCTCCGCGGCGACAGCACCCGGATCGTTTCCGATGCGGCGACTCCGGGAGACCAGAACCGCCGCCGGGTCAGTATCGCGCTGTACCGCGGCACCTGCGTGAAGCAAATCCCGCTCACGACGGTCCACACCAAGAAGGGCGGCTGGATCGTCGAGTCGGTCGATCTCAGCTTTGCCGGGAATCCGGCCCGGCCGTGCGACCAGGGCGCCGAACGCCCGACGGGGTAGAGGGCGGACGGCCGAGCTCACTCCGTGAGCTCCAGCAGGATGCCGGCCGTCGCTTTAGGGTGAAGGAAGGCAATCCGGCGGTGGCCGGCGCCGATGCGAGCCGCGTCGTTAATGAGGCGGTAACCCGCCGCCCGGCACGCTGCCAGGGCGGCGTCGAGATCGGGGACGCGGTAACAGATGTGGTGGATGCCCGGGCCGCGCCGAGCCAGGAATCGGGCAACGGGACTGTCCGGTTCCCGCGGCGTAAGCAGTTCGATGTGGGTTTCGCCGAAGGGAAGCGAGACGATGGTGGCGCCGTCTGCGGTCTCCGGAGGCTCCGGGGTGAGACCGAGGACGTCACGATAAAAGGCAAGCGCCGCGTCCATATCGGCTACGGCCACGCCGACATGCGCGATCCGGGGCTGGTCGGACATGGGGAAGAAGGTAACAGATGCAAAGGACGAACATGAGCGCCAATGGCGAGATTACCCACCTGAGCGACGATACGTTTTCGGGCGAGGTGGAGCAGGGCAAGGGGCTGGTGGTGGTGGACTTCTGGGCCGAATGGTGCGGGCCGTGCCGCGCGATCGCGCCGGTCCTGGAACAGCTCGCCACGGCGCACGCGGGCAAGCTACGCGTCACCAAGCTGAACGTCGACGAGCACCCGCGGACCCCGATGAAGTTCAACGTGCGCTCGATCCCCACGCTGCTGTTCTTCAAGGACGGCAAGCACGTGGATACGGTCGTCGGGGCACTGCCCAAGCCGGCCCTCGAGGCGCGGATTCAGAAGCACCTCGCTGCGTGATCGTGTGCGCGGCGGCACGTTGTATGTCGTCGCGACCCCACTCGGCCACCTCGGTGACCTGAGCATCCGGGCCACGGAGCTCTTCCGCAGCGTTCCCGTGGTCGCCGCCGAAGACACCCGCCGGACCCGGACGCTGCTTTCCCACTTGGGCGCGCGGCCTCGCCTGATCTCCTACCACGCCCACTCCAGGGCGGGTGCTGCGCAAACCATCCTCGCCGCGTTGCGTGCCGGGCAGGACGTCGCCCTGGTCAGCGATGCGGGCACCCCCACAGTCAGCGATCCCGGTGCGGCGCTCGTAGCAGAGGTGCGGAGGGCCGGACACGTGGTCGTCCCCCTGCCAGGAGCTTCAGCAGTCACCGCCGCGTTATCGGCGGCGGGACTTCCCGCCGACCGGTTCCTCTTCCTGGGGTTCCTCCCGCGGAAAGGCACCGAGCGTGCGCGGCTGCTCGCGCGCATCGCGCAAGAGGAATGGACCACAGTGCTATTCGAAGCGCCCGGCCGGGTCGGTGAGCTCCTGGCCGATCTCGCCGCCAGCGGCGATGGCGAGCGGCGGGTGGTGGTGGCCCGCGAGCTCACCAAGATTCACGAGGAGTTTCGCGCCGGGACGCTGGCCGGGCTCGCCGCGGCCTTCCAGGGCGAAGCGCTGCGCGGCGAGTGCACCGTCATCGTCGAGGGTGCGGCCGCGGCGCCCGCTGGCGGCGAGCCGGAGCGCGGGCGGCTGGCCGCGGCCCGTTTGCTGGCCGCCGGAGTGTCGCGTCGGGAAACGGCGGGTTTGCTCAGCGAGCTGTTCGGAGTCGCCCGCAATGAGGCGTACAAGATGGTGATGGAGATCCAGGACCAGTGAACCGGCTATTCTCGTGGTCGTTGCTGCTCTGCGCCGCCGTACCCGCCGCGGCGCAGACGCCGCTCACCATCGGCCGGCTGCACTACGACGGCGGTGGCGACTGGTACGCCAATCCGTCGAGCCTCCCGAATCTCCTGCAGGCGATCGGCGCGCGGACCACGCTCCCGGTTACGGCGCGCGAGAAGGTCGTTACGCTCGCCGACGCGGATTTGTGGCAGCTGCCGTATCTCTACATGACTGGGCACGGCAACGTGCATTGGAGCGATTCGGAGCTGGCAATACTGCGGCGCTACCTGCAGCAGGGCGGCTTCCTGCACGCCGACGATAACTACGGCATGGACGAATCGATTCGGCGGGAGCTGGCCCGGCTGTTTCCCGACCGCCTCCTGGTGGAGGTGCCGCTCGACCACCCGATTTATCACTCGATCTACCAGTTTCCCCAGGGGATTCCGAAAATTCATGAGCATGACGGCAAGCCCGCGCAGGGCTTCGGCCTTTTTCTCGAGGGGCGGCTGGTGGTGTACTACAGTTACCAGAGCGACCTCGGCGACGGCTGGGAAGACTTCGAGGTGCACCGCGATCCTCCCGAGAAGCACGAGGCCGCCTTGCGCATGGGTGTCAACCTGTTCGTCTACGCGGTCGGAGGCGGGACACCGTGATCCCTTCCCGGACCGCGCTCGCGCTCGCCGAGGTCGCGCGGCCGCTGCGACGGCGGCTCGCCTGGCTCGGCGGCCTCGGCGCCGCCGCTGGTCTCGGAATGGTGCTGGCCCTCGCCGCCTGGAGCGCGCGACTCGGCGCGCTGCGTTCCCCCGTATGGGTTCCCGCCGCGTGGGGGCTCGGACTGCTCGCGGCCGGGCTCGCCGGCGTGGCGGCCCTCCGTGCGGCTCGCGGCTTCCGGGGCGGATCGCTCGCGGCTTGGCTGGAGCGCGAGGGGGGCTGGCGCCGCGGGGCGCTCTCGGGATTGCTGGAACCCGCCGCGTCCGGTACCAGCGCCGGACTGCATGCCGCCGCGGACGCGCAGGAGGCCGATGCCCTGGTCCGCCGCGCGCCCGACGCCCTCGGTGCGCAAGCGGCGGTCCTGCTTCGCCTGCTGGCACTTACCTCGGCCGCGCTTGTGGCCGCGGTGCTGCTCTTGGGCGCGGCCGGAGTTCGCCGCGGGCCGGCCGCGCTGCTCTGGCAGCCGCTCCGGGCCCTCGGAATGTTCAGCAGCCCGCTCCGGCTGACGGCTGAGCCTGACACGGTGAGCGCCGGGGACTCGGTCGCCCTGGTGATCGGTGCTCCCGGCCGCAGGCGCGTGATGCTGTGGACTCGTTCGCCCGGTACCACCTGGGCGCCGCTCAGCGTCGAGCTGGATTCGTCGGGGCGCGCGCGCCACGTCGCCGGGCCGCTCTCGCAGGCGCTCTTCGCCCACGTTACTGCGGGACGCCGCAGCTCAGACACCCTCGAGGTCTCGGTCCGGCGGCCCGCGTTTCTCGCCTCGCTGGCGCTGACGATTCGCTATCCGGCCTATCTACGACTCGAAGACGAGCCGGCGCCGGTGAGCGGCGACACGCTGCTGCTACCCGCCGGAAGCCGCATCGAAACGCAGGGCGAAGCCACCGTGCCGCTGCGAGTCGCGCTCTGGGAGCGCGCGGGAAGCCGCTCGGCCCTGCGGGTGGACGGCGTTCGCTTCGAAGGCAGCCTGTCACCCGGAGCATCCGGTAGCTATCGCCTCGTGCTGCAGGCGGCGGATGGGTCCCCGCTCAGCGGGGAAGAGACCCTGCTGCCGGTGCGGATGCTTCCCGATCTCGTCCCGGTGGTCGAGATCCCGGTTCCCTCCGGCGACACGGTCGCCCCGGTCAGCGGAGCGCTGCCGCTGGTGGTGGATGCGCGAGATGACCACGGACTCTCCGAGGTGGTGCTGGAGCGGAAGCTGACGCATGCCGGGCGGGTTCGCGCGCTGGCCGATGAGCCGCTCGCGCTGCCGGGGCAGACACCCGACCGCGCGATCCTGCCCGCCGCCGTCGACCCGGCGGTGCTCGGCCTGGTGCCCGGCGACACCCTACGGGTGAGCGCACGGGCGCGGGACAACTCCCCCGCGGGCCAAGTGGGCCGCTCGCGGGAAATCGCGATCACCGTGCCGACCCGACCCGAGCTCCGGGCCGAGGAGCGGGACCGCGCCGCGGCCATCGCGCGCCAGCTCGATTCGCTCGTCGCCGAGAGCCGGGACGCGCAGCGCCACAGCGAGGATCTCGGCCGCGCCGAGCAGCGCGGCAGCGTCCGTGCGCTCGACTTCGACGCGGCGAAGAAAGCAGAGGCCGTGGCGGAGCGGCAGGGCGAGCTGCTCAAGCAAGCCGAGGCGGCCCAGCGCGCCCTCAACGAGCTGCGCCAAGCCGCCGAACGAGCCGGGCTCAACGATTCGGTGTTCCTGCAGCGGCTCAAGGAGGTGCAGGAGCAGCTCGACCGGGCGTTGTCTCCCGAGCTCAGGCGCCAGCTCGCCGAGCTGCGGGAAGCCCTCAAGGCGCTGGATCGCGAGAAGACCCGCGACGCGGTGCGCCAGCTCGGTGACGCGCAGCAGAAACTGCGCGAGGCGCTGGAGCGGAGCCGCGAGCTCTTCAAGCGCGCCGCGCTCGAGGGGGAGCTGGCCTCGCTCGAGCAGGAATCCAAGGAGCTGGCCCAGGACCAGCGCGAGTGGAACGAGAAGGTGCCCGCGGCTGACAGCGCCCGCGCCGCCGCGGAGGAGCGAGCCCTGGGGCAGCGCGCCGATTCCCTGGCCGCGGGCCTTCGCGAGGCAGCCAAACGGCTTGAGGCCGAACAGCGCCGGGAGGCCATGGCGCGCGCCGCCGATAGCGCGCGCGCCGGAGCGGACCAGATGCGGCAGGCCCAGAGCGCCGCTGCCAGGTCGCAGCACGCCCAGGCCCAGCGCGCGGGCGAAAAGGCCGTCAGCGCCATCACCAAGGCCCAGAACGAAGTGCGCGAGCAACGGGAGTCGCAGCAGCAGGAGTGGCGCGAAGAGATCGTGGCCCAGCTCGATCGCGCGCTGCTCGAGACCACCAGGCTGGCGGAGCGCCAGCTCGCGCTCGCGGAGCAATTCCGCCGCAGTGCCTCGCTGGGGGCCGCGCGGACCGCGCAAGGCGCCCTCGAAGAAGGGGTGCAGAAGCTGATGGAGCAGGTCGGCTCCGCTTCCGGCAAGAACGCGCTGGTTTCCCCACAAATCCTCGCCGCGCTGGCCGAGGCGCGGCAGGAAATGCAACGCGCGCGGGAAGGCGCGGCCAGCGCATCGGGCAACGCGCGCGAATCGGCGGATCGCGCCGGTGACGCGGTGGATGCGCTCAACGTCGCGGCGTACGGACTGCTGCGCTCGCGCGAGGACGTCGCGGGCGCGGGGAGCGGATCGGGATTCGCGGAGGCGATGCAACGCCTGACCCAGCTGGCCAAGCAACAGGGCCAGCTGAGCCAGGACGCCAACGGTCTGCTCCCGATGATGGGCTCCAATGCCATCCAGCAGCAGCTGCAGGCGCTGGCGGCGCGCCAGCGCGCCCTGGCGCAAGAACTGGAGCGGCTGCGCGCCCAGGGCCAGGCGGACGCCAAGCCGCTCGGTGAGGAGGCGCGCGATCTGGCGCGGCGGCTCGAGCGCGGGCAACTGGATCGGGAGATGGTGGCACGGCAGGAGCGCCTGTTCCGGAGAATGCTTGATGCCGGCCGCACGCTGCAGGGGCAGGAAGAGGATCAACAGAAGGAGCGGCAGAGCGAGACCGCCAAGGACGAGCTGCAGCTTCCGCCCGGGATTCGGGCCCAGTTGCTGGGGAAGGACGGCATCCGCCTGCCCACCTGGGAGCAGCTGCAGCGGCTTTCTCCTGAGGAGCGGCGGCTGGTGACCGACTACTTCAGGCGGCTGGCCGGAGGGGTGCGGCCCCAGTGACCAGTAACCGGGGAATCAGGCTCACCGCGCTGACGGCGCCGGGAGTCGCGCTGTCACTGCTCGCCGCCCCACTCGCGGCACAGGATGCGGTCGCGCGGGCACTCGAGCTCGAGCGCCGGGGCGATTATGCCGGCGCGGCGACCGCGTGGCGCGGCGTGCTCGCCGCGCGGCCCCAGGATCTTTCGGCCCTGCTCGGCCTGGAGCGCACGCTCACTCCAATGGGCCGGCTGGGCGAGATGATCGAGCCGGTGCAGGGTGCGCTCGCGCGCGACCCGTCTCCTGGCGTGTTGGGGATAGCCATTCGGGTCTGGACCGCGGCGCGGCAGCCGGACAGCGCGCGAGTGGCGGTGGAGCGCTGGGCGGCCCTCGAGCCCACCAGCGAGTTGCCCTTCCAGGAGTGGGGCATCGCGGCCTACAGCGCGCGCGACCGGACCACTGCGCGGGCCGCCTACCTACTCGGGCGTCAGAAACTTGGACGGCCCGACGTGCTGGCCGCGGAGCTCGGCCAGCTGGCCGCTCTGGAAGGCGATTGGGCCGGCGCGGCGCGCGAGTGGATCACCGTGATCGCCAAGGTTCCCGGTTATCGCGCCGCGGCCCTCGGAGTGCTGGGGCAGGTTCCTCCCGCCGGTCGCACCAGCCTCTTGCGGGAGCTGGCTGCCTGGCGTGCGCCCGGTGAGCGGCTCGCCGCGGGATTGCTGCTCCGTTGGGGCGAGCCCCTCACCGCGGTTCGCCGTCTGGTGGCCGCATTCCCGCCCGGGAATCCGGAGTCGATCGAGGCATTGCAGGAGGTGATCGACGCATTGCGGGGATCGCAGACCGCCGAGGTGCTGCTGGCCCGCGCGACCGCGCTGGAGGCGCTCGCCGAGCGGGGGCCCGCGCAGCAGCGGCCGAGACTGCGGCTCGACGCCGCCCAGGCCTACGCCGACGGCGGCGACCAGGCTGCGGCGCGGCGCATGCTGGCCTCGCTGGCTGCGGACTCGTCCGCCACCGCGGCAATGGCTGCATCCGCCACCTCGACCCTGGTGGCCGTTCTGGTGGAGGAAGGCGGCGTCGAAGAAGCGGATCGGCGCTTTCGGGAGCTCGCGCCATTGCTGGACGGAGAAGACCGCCAGCGCCTCGCGGTCCGGCTGGCGCAAGGCTGGCTGCGGGCCGGGCGGCTCGGGCGTGCCGACACGTTGCTGGTGGCGGACAGCTCGGTCGAGGCGCAGGCCGTCAAGGGAAGGATCGCCCTCTACCAGGGGAACCTCGCCGCAGCGCGCACTTTCCTGGCGGAGGCCGGGCCCTTCACCGGCGAGCGTGCCGCCGCGACGGAGCGGATCGGCGTCCTGGGCCTGCTCCAGGTGCTCGAAGCGGACTCGCTGCCCGCACTGGGCGACGCCCTCTTCAGGCTGGAGCGAAGGGACAGCAGTGCCGCGGCCGCCGCACTCGAGCGGCTGGCCATCACGCTGCCCGCTGAACATGGAGGCGCGGAGCTGTTGCTGCTTGCCGGGCGCATCCGGGCCGGAACGGGTGCCAGCGCCGAAGCCGAGCGGCTCTATCGGGTCGTGATCGCGCAGGCGGTTCCCGCCAGCTCGGCGGCGGCGGAACTCGCCCTGGCAGATCAGCTGCTGCGGTCAGGCCGGAACGCGCTCGCGATCACCGCCCTCGAGCATCTGCTACTCACCTGGCCCACCAGCGCGGTGGTGCCGCAAGCCCGGCGGCTGCTCGACGTGGCGCGGGGAGCGGTGCCGTCGACATGAGGCGGCGGGAATTCGTGGCGGCGGCGGCGACAGTGCTGGTCGGGAAACCAACCTCATCCCGACCTCCCGACCTCCCGACCTCCCGACTTTCCCGCGCGAGCTGGCTCCTCGTCCCCATGGACGATGCCCAAGGTGATCACCTCAAGGCCTACGGCGTCACCTTCCGGGTGCTGGAACGGGGCGGGCGCGCCGAGTGGTTCCTGAACTACCGCAACGGGGCGTTTCTCCTCCCGGGTGACCCTGCCACCCAGCGCGAGGCGGCAGTGGCCGGGGTCACCGTCGTGCCGGTGGACGACGCCAGGGTCGCCGAGATCCGCGCCGAGCTCTCGCGGGGAAACATGGACGCCGTGCCGCTCGAGAAGGCGCCCAAGGTGGCGGTCTACGCGCCGCCTAACGCGGCGCCCTGGGACGACGCGGTGACCATGGCGCTCCAGTACGCGGGAATCGCTTTCGACAAGGTGTGGGATGCGGAGGTGATCGGCGAGAAGCTCAAGAGCTACGACTGGCTGCACCTGCACCACGAGGATTTCACCGGGCAATACTCGAAGTTTTACCTCACCTACGCCGGGGCGCCCTGGTTGCAGGAGATGGTGGACCGGAACCAGCGGATGGCGCGCCAGCTCGGCTTTGCCAACGTGCCCGCGGAGAAGAAGGCGGTGGCCCGCAACATCGCGGCGTTTGTCGAGCGCGGCGGATTCCTGTTCGCGATGTGCACCGCGACGGAGACGCTTGATCTGGCGCTCGCGAGTGACGGTGTGGACATCGCGGCCGCCTTTGCGGACGGCACCCCCATGGATCCCGCCGCGGCCGACAAGCTGCATTGGGAGAAGGCGCTCGCGTTCCAGAACGCGCGGCTCGAGCTGTCGCCGGCGGTGGCGGTGTATTCCGAAATTGACGGGCACCAGGTCAACGCTCCGGACCGCCGGCAACCGCTCGGCGCCTTCACCCTGTTCAACTTCAGCGCCAAGATCGATCCGGTGCCGACCATGCTGGTGCAGAACCACCGGCAGGTGATCCCCGATTTCTACGGGCTCACCACCTCCTTCATGAAAACGACGCTCAAGCCCGGAGTCACCGTGCTCGCGGATGAGGCCGGGGCGCCCTGGGCCAAGTACATCCACGGCGAGCGCGGGCAAGGCACCTGGACCTTCCTGGGCGGGCACGACCCCGAGGATCCGCAGCATCAGGTGGGCGACGCCCCGACCGACCTCTCGACCCAGCCGCACTCGCCCGGGTACCGGCTGATCCTGAACAACGTATTGTTTCCGGCCGCCAAGAAGAAAGAGCTGAAGACGTGAAGGTCGTGGTGATCACCGGGGCGAGCGGGGGCATCGGAGCGGCCTTGGCGGAGCTGCTCGGCTCGCGCGGCGCCTCGCTCGGCCTGGTGGCGCGCCGGGCGGACGCCCTGCGCGCCGTCGCTGAGCGATGCGGTGAGCGGGCCCAGGCCATCGTGGCCGACATGACCCGTCGCGAGGACGTGCGCCGAGCGGTGAAGGAAGCGTTGGATCGTTTTGGTCGGGTGGATGTCTGGGTAAACAACGTGGGGCGCGGAATCACCCGTCCGCCCTCCCAGCTCAGCGACGACGATATCGACGAGATCATGCGGCTCAACGTCAAATCCGTGCTCTACGGCACCCAGGAAATCCTCCCCCACTTCTTGTCTCGCGGGGAGGGGCACGTCATCAATATCTCGTCTATGCTGGGACGGATCCCCTTCGCCGTGCACCGCTCGGCCTACAACGGTGCGAAGCATTTTCTCAACGCGCTGACCGCGAACTTCCGGACTGAATTCCAGCAGAGCCATCCGGGGATTCAGTTCTCCCTGATTTCCCCCGGCGTCGTGCGCACCGAGTTCGGCCGCAATGCGCTGCATGGCGGACCCGATTCATGGCAATTGCCCGATTCGCAGAGCGCCGAGGAGGTGGCCGCGGTGATCGCCGGGGTGATCGAATCGCGGCGCCCGGACGTCTACACGCGGCCGGGTTCCCACGACCGCGTGGTGGGATACTTGGACGCCTTGGGGCAAGACCCGTAGCGGTAAGTGGTGCGGCGGTGCGACGGCCGAGGCATCTGTCGTCATCGTGGAGCCTGTCGACTGGTCGCTCCGCGCGGCGCGGGTGCGCTGGGCGGAGCTGCTCCGCCGGATTTTCGAGGTGGACCCGCTCGCCTGCCCCCGGTGTCGGGGACTGATGCGGCTCGTGGCCGTGATCACCGATCCCGCGGTCATCGGCCAGATCCTCACCCATCGGGCCCGGGCCCGAGACCCCGCCTACCGGTCGCGGAGCCCCCTGCTGCGCCGGCGACGCTCACCTACCCCGACCGCGGCCGCGCACCCCCACCCGTAGTCCCGGGCCCCCTGGCTCGGGGCCGGTGGCGTGCCTGGCTCTCCCGGCGGCGGCGGCGCTCCGCCCTGCGACGGTCGGGTCGGCAGGTGCGCGGATCGCACCGACCCCGGGCGCGGCTGCCAGCGCACCCCGCGGACACCCGGGTGGACCCTGCGAGCCGGCCCGTAAATTTGGGAAGGCGAAGGGAATTCCTATTCCTATTCCTAAGAGACGTCGCCGCGTATTTCGCCTTCGTGCCCTACGGACAACCCTGGGACTATGCAGGACCTGATCTACTGGTAGCCTGGTATCAGAGGAATATCCGCTTTTATCGCAATATCATCGCGTTGATCGACTCTCCGAACGATAGGATTCTGGTGATCTATGGGGCCGGTCACCTCGGATGGCTACGGCAGGATATCGCCAATGACGCGACCGTCAGGTTACGGAAACTGGCCGACCTGACCGGGCAGCAATAAGCAACTGGTCTCGACCTCCGGCTAGGGTGCCCGGGAGATCACTCCGTGAAAGTTGCGGCGCGGGGGCGGCGGGGGAGCCGGACCCGATGGACTGCCGCCGCAGGCAATGGCGAGGCCCGCGAGCACAAAAAGGAATGCGCGCCAATACCCGCGGTCGCACGCGGGATAGCCCAGGTCCCCGGTCAGCTCGATGAAGACGCTTCAAGCTAAGCTAAGGAGAATCGCTTATCTTGTGTGGGTAGCCGGTCCAGAGAGTTCCGTGACATCCTTGCTTCGCAGAGTCCCCGCGCTCCTCCTCTACTGGTTGGTACCGGTCATCGCACTCAGCGGCCAGGCACGACCGTCTCCGAACACCAAGGGAGCGCGATGCCAGTTTGATACTGCCGCGGTTCAAGACACGCTCGACATAACTGTGGGGCTTGGGTTGCCCTTGGATCTCATAGTCAGTCCCAGGCAAGACCTCATGCTTCGGTACTTCGCGCGCGCCGTGGCTCGAGCCTTTGTTTCTCCCGCCACCATGAACGTCGAGCATTGGCCAGGCACCCACCTGCCCCGAGCGCTCGACAAACGGGATCCCGCCCTTTCCCCGGAGGGGGAGTTCGGCCTCGGTGGATCGCTGGTCTTCTATGTAACGTCTCTCGGCACGCTAGCCGATACGCTCGTCCTGGTCGACACCGACTCGCCGGAGCTGAATCTCGCGCTCATTCAGGCAGTACGTCGAGCCGATTCCGCGTCAACGTTGCCTCCTCTGACCGACGATATCGGACCCGATGGCGTGATCGCCCTGAGGATTATCGCTGCCCCGAAGCTGCCGCGTGGTAGTTTCGGCCTGACTCGAACGCGGTTCATATCCATTCGCGTAGACAGGCCGGTAGAAGCCCTTCGCATCCCCTTGCCGCAATTGCCGATGATTTCCCCGGAACCGTTACCGCCGGGAAAAGTCGAGCTGCACTATATCGTCGATGCTTCCGGCAAGGCGGTGCCCGGTTCCATCCGAGTAGCCAGCGGAGCCATCAAAGAACTGGCGCGCGCCGCAGTCAAATCGATTCGCGCCGGGAGTTTCAAGCCCGCCAGTGTCCGGGGGTGTCCCGTTGCGATGGCGGTTCGGCAGCAGGTTGTTTTCAAACCCTAGCAGCCATCTGCGCATGGCTAGGGTGTCCGCGAGATCACTCCCTGAAGGTTGCGGCCCCGGAGCTTCGCCTTGAACGCCGGGAGATCCCGGCCGGTGTTGCGACGACCAGATCGGCCGGGTTTTCGAGGTGGACCCGCTCGCGCGCCCCCGGTGCCGG
>CAZYPO010000070.1:0-15841 GCA_964649225.1 uncultured Gemmatimonas sp.
GAACCCTCGACCCTGGAAGACGCGCTGCTGGAGCGGGCGGCCCCCAACGTGATCGGCGCGCGGATTCATTGACGCACCGGTGGCTGCCGGAATCGGGACAGGTGATTACGATCCTCCACTGGTTGGCGGACAGGAATCGCTGGCACACCCCGTCGAGGATCACCCGATCAATGGATGAGCCGTTTCGGAAGAGCTTCGGCGCCGTGGCCCTCCTCTGGTTGGTCTTCACGGCCTGCGCCGGGCATGTCCTCCCGCCGACGGTACCGGCGATCCCGGCCGCGGAGATCACCACTTCGATCTTCCTGCTCGGGGACGCGGGGAGCTCGTCCGACGACGACGTCGTGCTGGCGGAGCTCACCCGCCAGGCCAGCGCCGCGCCGCGCGCCAGCGCGATCGTGTTCCTGGGGGACAACGTCTACCCGCGCGGGATGCCTCGGCCGGAGGATCCCACCCGGCCGGAGGCGGAGAAGCGGCTCGACCGGCAAATCCAGGTGGCCCTGAAGAGCGGCATCCGCGCGTATTTCATCCCCGGCAATCACGACTGGTTCCGCATGGGCAAGGACGGCTGGGACGCGGTGCGCCGGTCGGAGATCTACATCAGGGAGCGCGGCAACGGACTGGCCGTCCAGTCACCGCGGCTCGGCTGTCCCGGTCCCGACGTAGTCGACGTTGGGACCTCGATCCGGCTGGCCTTGCTCGATACCCAGTGGTGGCTTCAGAACAATGCCTTCCCCAAGGCGCGCGACTCGGTGTCCACGTGCGTCGAATACAGCGAGGAGCACGTTGTGAAGCGGCTGGCGCAGGTGCTGGCCGACAGCAGTCCGCGGAAGGTGATCGTGGCGGGGCACAACCCGCTGGCGACCAAGGGCGAGCACGGGGGCTACTTCTCGCTCAAGACCCATCTGTTTCCGCTCACCGCCTTCAGGCGCTGGTTGTGGATTCCGCTCCCGCTACTCGGGTCGCTCTATCCGACCGCACGCCGGGAGGGGCTGTTCGGCTACGCGCAGGACCTGAGTGCGCGGGCCAACCGGCACATGCGGCTCCAGCTGACACGGGCCATGGCGCCACATCCGCCGCTGCTGTACGCTGCAGGGCATGACCACAATATTCAGGTCCTGCGCGGACCCGTCGCGCCCTACACCGTGGTGAGCGGTGTCGGAATGGATCACCACAGCAGCAGCGTCGGCTGGATGCGGAACACGATCTTCGCCTCGCAGGGACCCGGATTCATCCGCCTCGATGTGGATCGGCGGGGCCGCGTTCGCCTGTCCGTGTCCGATCACGATATTGGCGGCTGGCACGAGAAGCTGGCCATTTGGCTCACCGAGCCGTAGCGAGACCCCCATGCGAATCCGAACTCTGAGCTTGCAAGCCGCAGTGCTGGTGACCTCGCTGGCACTCCTTTCCGCCGCCGCCGCCCGGGCTCAGGTCTACGCGCCGAGCGAATCCGTCACCGTCGTTCCTGGCGCGCACTACCGCGCCGGTGCGCTCCATCGCTTCTTTTTTGGACCGCACTACCGCCGACTCTGGATGACGCCGGTCCGTGTCCCGCTACTCAGACTCCAGGCATTCGGCGGAGGGCTCAAGCCCTCGCTGCGGGGCGGCGGGCAGCAGACCAAATCGCTGCGCCTGGTGGGTCCCGATGGCCGGGAATACCAGTTCCGTTCCGTCGATAAGGACCCCACTCCGGCGCTGCCGCCGGAGCTGCGGGAGACCTTCGCGAAGAACATTCTCCAGGATCAAATCAGCGCCAGCCATCCGGCCGGAACGCTCATCGTGGCTCCTCTGCTCGAGGCCGCGGGCGTCTTACACCCGAATCCGGTTCTGGTGCAGATGGCCGATGACCCCGCGCTCGGTGAATTCCGTGCCGAGTTCGCGGGACTCCTGGGGGTCATCGAGGAGCGGCCCAAGCAGCTCGGCGATGAAAGTGCCACCTTCGCCGGGGCAAGTGATATCGTCGGCACGGCTGATCTCTTCAAGAAGCTGGATGACGAGCCCGCGGTACGCGTCGATGCCCGAGCGTTCCTGCTCGCCCGGCTTACCGATGTCTATATCGGAGATTGGGACCGGCATGCCGACCAGTGGCGCTGGGCGCTGGTGGACAGCGCGGGGGAACGGCGCTGGCGACCGATTCCCCGGGATCGCGACCAGGCCTTTGTCCGCTACGACGGCTTCCTGCTTTCCCAGGCGCGCAGGATCGAGCCGAAGCTGCTGAATTTCGGGTCCGACTATGCCAATCTGGACGGCGCCACCTGGAACGGGCGGGAGCTCGACCGCCGTTTCCTGGCGCAGCTCGAGCGGCCGGCGTGGGATTCGGTAGCGCTTCAACTCAAGATGCGGCTGACCGACGCGGCGATCACCAAGGCCGCTCGGGCCATGCCGCCCGAGTTTTATCCTCTCGATGGTCCACGGCTCGAGCGGGCGCTCCGGGCCAGGCGCGACCAGCTCGACCGGATGGCGGACCGGTATTACCGGATGCTGGCCCACCAGGCGGAGGTCTACGGCAGCGACAAAGCCGATGAAGCGCGGGTGGAGCGCGAGCCCGAAGGCACTACGATCGTGACGCTGAATGCCCAGGGCAAGGAGTACTTCCGGCGGCGCTTTACCTCCGACGAGACCCAGGAGATCCGGATCCATCTGCAGGGCGCCGGCGATCACTTGCAGGTCGTCGGCGAGGCAGCGGGCTCGCCGCTGGTTCGGGTGCTCGGCGGCGGAGGGAACGACCAGTTCACCGTGACCCGATCCGGGGGAATCCACCTCTACGATGATCGGGGTGAGAATCACGCCGAAGGCGCCGGAATCAACCGTAAGCCAGACCGCTGGAAGCGGGACAGCCTCAAGCCCAATGAGCTGCCGCCCCGCGACTGGGGTCGCGGGACGCAGCTCTGGCCCACCGGCGGCTACGGGTACGACGTGCAGGCCATCCTGGGGTACGGCGGCCACACCGACTGGTACGCCTTCCGCCGGACGCCCTTCTCCACCCGGCTCAGCTATCGGCTGGAGTTCGCGACCGGAAAGGCCTCGGGACGGGCCACGCTCGGGCTCAAGCGGCGGTTCGAGAACTCCGGCGGTTTCTATGCGATCGAAACGATGGCCAGCGGGATCGAGACTCTGCGCTGGTATGGCCTCGGCAATGAGACGGTCCAGGATCAGGGGGTTTCGTTCTATCGGGTCAACCGGAACGAGCTGGCCGCGGAATTGAAGCTCGGGAGGAGTTTCGGTGGCCGGCACGAAATCAGTATCGGGCCCCTGGTGCGCTGGTCCCAGACGGATACGTTGGAGAAACACAACAAGGTCCGCTTCATCGCGCAGGACACCCCGTACGGCGTCGGTAGGTTCGGCCTGGTAGGACTCCGCGCCGGCCTGCGGATCGATGGGCGCGATCACCCCAAGTTCGCGAGCAAGGGCGCGGCGCTGTCGCTCCAGGCGACCGGCTATCCCAAATTGTGGGATGCCGACCAAGCGGTCGCCCGGGTCGAGGGAGAGGCGTCCCTGGCCCTGGCCCCCCAGGGAAAATGGCGGCCTTCGCTCAACCTGATGGCGGGCGGCGTCAAGACCTGGGGCAAGCTGCCCTTCTTTCTGGCGCCCACGCTCGGCGGGCTGCACACCTTGAGGGGCTATCGGCCCGATCGCTTCGCCGGCGATGCGGCGGTGTACGGCTCAGCGGACCTCCGCATTCCGCTCACCCGTATCAAGCTCGTTCTGCCGGGGCAGCAGGGTGTCTTCGGCTTCGCCGATGGCGGGCGGGTCTATCTCCGCAGCGAGGCTTCCGACAAGTGGCACAGCGCTTTTGGCGGAGGCGTCTGGTTCAGTTTCCTGACCCGCGACAACGTGGTATACGCCGGTGTTGGCGTGCCGACGAGGGACAAGGCGGAAGGCAACCGGTTCATCTTAGGCTTTGGATTCCCCTATTGAGGCGGGAGGCCGCATTATGTTTAGCGCACACCCCCCGAAATTGAGGCCGTGATGGAGAAGCGTCGCCCGAGCTTCCTCGCATGGTTTGACAAGCACCAGGTCAGCAAGATTTTCCTCTACTACCTCGCCCTGGCGGGGGCGGTGGCGCTGCTGTACCAGGTGAAGCCGGATCTGCAAGGGGTGTTTTCCACCGAGCAGTTCCAGGCCTCGGTCGCCTCGATGAAGAAGGGCGACCTGCTCGGCGGCGGCGCGGCCGTCCCGGCGGGTTCGCTCGATTTCGCGCCCATCGACTTGGCGGTCGATGTCCTGATCATGATGCTGAGCGCCGTCCTGCTGATGCTCCCGGTGGCCTGGGTGTTCATCCTCACCCGCTCGCGCAAGGGATTCAGCCAGTCCACCGTGCAGACCCTGATCTTCCTGCCCCTGGTGGTGGCCGGGGTGATGATGCTGGTGCAGCACAACGTGGCGCTGGCCTTCGGGCTCGGCGGGGTGGTGGGCGCGGTCAGCTTCCGCAACCGGCTCGAGGACCCCAAGGACGCGATCTACATCTTCGTATCCATCGCGGTGGGCTTGTCGGCCGGGGTGCAGGTGCTTTCGGTGGCCGCGGCCGTCTCGATCTTTTTCAATCTCGTGGTGCTCTACGCCTGGCGGTTCGATTTCGGCCGGATGCCCGCGACTCTCGAGGCGGGCATCGCCCAGAAGCGGCTCGAGCGGGTCAAGGCGGCCGGGGCGGCTCCGGTCGATTTCATGAACCTGGTGGACGATCAGCTGCTCCGTTCGATGACCCCGGACCAGTTGCAGGCGATCTCGCAGCGCGCCGCGGCGCGGGGCAAGAAGGCGGCGGTGGCGCTCGACGTGGACGGGGAGCTGGGCGGCGCCGAGGAGGAGAAGAAGGCCAAGTTCGATTCGATGCTGCGGGTCATGATGCAGCCGGACGACGCCGTCGCGGTGCGCCAGGGCATCGAGCACGTGCTGACGGGACAAACCAAGCGCTGGGAGTTCGAGAAGGCGGGGGCTGGCGAGGGCGGCCGGGCCATGGCGCAGTACAAGGTCAAGTTCAAGAAGAGCATTCCCAGCACCCTCGTCGTCGAGGCCATGCGACGGAGCGTCCTGCCCAAGGTGGCGACGATCGACGTACGTGATGCCTGATGGCGGCCGAGTCGCAATTCCGTTGCGACATTCCCGGCCTCTCGGCGCTCGCGGCGCTGCGTGACGCGCCGCTGCCGCTCCGGCTGCGCGGCTCCGTTTCCGCCCGCAGCTTTCACCGCGACATCTACCTGGACACCAGCGACCGGATCCTGCTGCTCCGCGGGGTCTCCTGCCGGTTGCGCATTCGGGCCGACGACCGCCGCCTGATCACGCTGTTCATCAGCGAGCGAGGCGGGAGCAGTCCCGGCGGCGGGGCGGTGGACCGCTATGAGGCCGAGGTGCCGGAGGTGGACCCGCGTCGAGCGCTCGAGGGGGATTCGGAGCCGGCCCGGCGGCTGCGCGGCCTGATCGATCCGGCCGCACTCCGCCCGCGCATCGAGCTCGAGGTGGAGCGCTGGAGCCGGGTGGCGAGCGCCGGCTTCCTGCTGCGCTCGCCGCGGTTCGCCTTCCTCTATGACGCCTGCACGGTCCGCCACGGCGGCATGACCCGCAGTTTCGAGGAGCTGCAAGTGCGGCGACTCTCGCCCGGGCTGCCCCGGCTGGAGCAGGTGGCCCGCGCCCTGGAGCGCGAGCACGCGCTGCGGCCGTTGCTGCTGCCGCGCCACGAGCGGGCCGCCCAGCTCGCCGAGGTGATGGTCGCCGAATCCGCGGCGCGCATGTTCTCCTCCCAGGGCACCGTGGTCCTGCTCGCCCTGGACGAAGGACGGGTTGCCTTTCTGGAGCAGGAAGGCCGGCAATCGCTTCCCGTGGCGGCGGGGAGTGGCGAGGAGGCCGCGCGGCACCTGCTGCACGAGGTGACCGGCAGCGGTGTGGGCAATCTCTCGCTGCTGGGCTCGCTCCCGGCCAGCGAAGACCGCGATGCCCTCGAGGTCTGGGTGGTCCGCCGGCTGCGCAGCGACGGCGAGACGGGGGCCGCCGCCCTCACCTGGGTCGACACCGGCGAGGCGGTCGCGCGGATCGGCACGCCGGAGCTTCGCGCGCCGGAGACCCTGGCCGCCCTGGCCGTCGCGACCCGCGCGGGGCTGCTGGTGGTTCCGGCGCGCACCACCGGCGAGCGAGGGGCCGCCCCGCCGCGCGCCGGTCCCAGGGTGACGCCGGCCGGTCCGCACCGGGTCGCCGAGTCCCGGGCGGTGAACACCCTGCCGCCCGAGCAATTCCTCAACGCGGAGCTGGCGCAGCTCGCCTTCAACGAGCGCGTCCTCGAGATGGTGGAGGACCGGGGTATCCCCCTCGCCGAGCGGCTGCGTTTCCTGGCCATCGTTGGCGCGAACATCGACGAATTCTTCTCGGTGCGCGTCGGGGCGCTGAAGCAAGCGGCGCTCTCCGGCGTCACGGCCCGCAGCTTCGACGGCCTGAGCGCTCGAGGACAGCTCGAAATCGTCGCAGCGCGGGTTCCCCCGATGCAGGAGCGCCAGGCGCGCTGTGCGCGCGAGTGTCTAGCCGCGGCCAGGGCCAAGGGGGTGGTGCTGCGGGGCTGGGACGAGCTGAGCGAGCCGGAACGGGAGGCGCTGACCGCGCATTTCACCGCGGAGCTGTTGCCGGTGCTGACCCCTCGCGCCGTCACCCTGTCGCCCGGCCACCCTTTCCCGCTCATCCCCCAGCTGGTGCTTACCTTCGGCGTCGTGGTCCAGGACGTTCGCACCGGGCCGGTGCACTTTGCCTCGCTACCGCTCAAAGGCCGGCTCGACCGCTTCCTCACGATCCCGGGGGGAACCGATCTCATCCCGCTGGAGGAGGTCGTGCGGGCCAATCTGCAGGCCTTCTATCCCGACCGGCCGGTGGAAGGTGCCTGGCTGTTCCGGATCACCCGGGCGGCCGATCTCGAGGTCAACGAGGAAGAAGCCGGCGACCTGCTCCAGGCCATCGAGGAAGAGGTCAAGCGCCGGCCGGTGCACTCTCCGGTTCGGCTCGAGGTGGAGCGCAACATGCCGGAACGGGTGCGTGAGATGATCCTGCGCGAGCTGCGCTTCGAGCGGCGCGGAGTCGCCGCGATGCTGGGTCCGGAGGACGTGTACGAGATGGACCCTTTGTTGGACCTGTCGGCGCTGCGCGAGCTGGCCACGCGGCTTCCCCCTGCAGATTGCTTCCCCCCCGTGCATCCCCGGCGCCCCTTTCCGGCCGACCGGAGCGTGTTCGACCTGATCGACGAGGGGGATCTGCTGGTCCACCATCCCTACGAGGATTTCGCGGCGACGATCGGACGCTTCCTGGAGGAGGCGGCCCAGGATCCCGAGGTGCTAAGCCTCAAACTCACTCTTTATCGCGTCGGTGACCGCTCGCCCATCGTGGACGCCCTGCTCAAGGCGGCCGAGAAGGGCAAGGAGGTGGCGGTGTTCGTCGAGCTCAAGGCGCGCTTTGACGAAGCGCGGAACGTGGACTGGGTGCGCCGACTGGAGGAAGCGGGCGCGCAGGTCATCTATGGCCTGGTGGGGCTCAAGATCCATGCGAAAGTGGGGCTGGTGATCCGGCGCACGCCACAGGGTCTGCGCCGCTATGCGCATATCAGCACCGGGAACTACAATGCCGCGACGGCGCGGTTTTACACCGACTACGGGATGTTGACC
This sequence comes from uncultured Gemmatimonas sp., assembly GCA_964649225.1. Lineage (GTDB taxonomy): Bacteria > Gemmatimonadota > Gemmatimonadetes > Gemmatimonadales > GWC2-71-9 > JABFSM01. The sequence continues at coordinate 7,629 of CAZYPO010000070.1, forward strand.
GCCGATCCGGAGATTACCGCGGACCTGACCGATCTCTTCAACCAGCTGACCGGCTCGACCCGTGCGCCGGGGTCGAGCTACCGCCGCCTCCTGGTGGCGCCGGCCACGTTGCTTCCGGGGCTGCTGAACCGGATCGAGCGGGAAATCGAGCATGCCAAGGCGGGGCGCGGCGGGCTGATCCGGGCGCAGCTCAACGGCCTGGAGGACCCCGAGGTAGTCGCCGCGCTGTACCGGGCATCGGCCGCGGGCGTCGAGGTGGACCTGGTGGTGCGGGCGCTGTGCGTGCTGCGGCCGGGCGTGCCGGGCGTGTCCGACCGGATCCGGGTCCGCAGCGTTCTGGGCCGCCTCCTGGAACACGGCCGGATCTACCATTTCGGCAACGGCGGGGAAGCGGAGTATCTTATCGGATCGGCGGATTGGCGGCCGCGGAACCTGCGGCGCCGGGTCGAGGTGGTGACTCCGGTGCGCCCGCCCGCCCTGGCCGCCCGGCTCGACGCCGTGCTCACCGCGCTGCTGAGTGAGCCGTCCGCCTGGGTGCTCGGCCCCGACGGGACCTATCTGCGGCGCACGGTGCCCGGGCCCGAGCACCCCCACCTCCACGAACGGTTGTTCGCGTGAACGATCCAATGCTGCAGCGGTTTCAGACTCTGCTCGAAGGCCGCTACGCCATCGAGCGCGAGCTCGGACGCGGAGGCATGGCCACGGTCTACCTGGCGCGGGACCTCCGCCACGGCCGCACCGTAGCGATCAAGCTGCTGCAGCCGGAGATCACCACCTCACTCACCGCGGAGCGCTTCCTCCGCGAGATCCAGATCACGGCCAAGCTGCAACACCCCAATATTCTTGGCCTCTTCGATTCCGGGGCGGAGGATGGGCTCTGCTATTACGTGATGCCCCACGTAGAGGGGGAGAGCCTGCGCGACCGCCTGCTGTGGGAGAAGCAGCTCGCGGTGGATACGGCGGTCGAGGTGGCGATCGAAGTGTGCAGCGCGCTGGCCTACGCGCACTCGCGCGGGGTAGTCCACCGGGACATCAAGCCGGAAAACATTCTCTTCTCCGCCGGGCACGCGATCGTCGCCGATTTCGGCATCGCGCGCGCGCTGAGCGAGGGCCAGCGGTCCATCACGGCGGTCGGGATCCCGCTGGGCACGCCGCCCTACATGAGCCCCGAGCAGGCCCAGGGGCTCGACAACATCGACCATCGCAGCGACCTCTACGCGCTGGGCTGCATGCTCTTCGAGATGGTGGCCGGACGGCCACCCTTCGTGGGTGTGTCCATCGGCAAGGTCATCCAGCAGCACCTGCAGTCACCGCCACCCTCGGTGCGGGAGTTCCGCCCCGAGGTCCCCGCCACCCTCGATCCCATCTTGGCCAAGGCGCTGGTCAAGAATCCCGCCGGGCGCTACCAGACCGCCGAGGAGATGCTGGGCGCGTTGCGCCTGGTGGCGGCCACGGAAACGCTCGAGCGAGCGATCCCCGGCAGCAGCACCAGGGAAAGCCCGGCCGCGGCCGGCCCGGCTGCGGCGCCCGGGACCCCGGCAGCCCCGGCCCCGGCCGGTCAGCGCCGGCTGATCATCCTGCTCGGCATCACCGCGGCGCTGGCCGTAGCGGCGCTGGCCTTCGTGCTGCTGACGCGCTAGAAGGGCGTCTCCCCTCCGCATCCACCAGCGAGCCGGTCCCATGGTGTTTCTGAAGCGAATGATCGACGTCTTCACGCTCGGCTCTCCCCGGCCGATGCGGCGGCTGATCGCCTACTACGTCGTCGTGGCCATCCTCACCGTCGCCCTGCTCTATTTCTTCCCGGTCGCCGACCGCCTGATGTTCTCGGGAGAGCGCCTCGAGGAGATCACCCAGGTCCCAGGGCTGCTGAGGGACGGCCTGATCCAGGGTCAGTTCCAGCCCCTCAACGTGGGCCTCTCGCCCCGCCTCGAGCTCGCGATCAGTACCACGCTCATTCTGGTGGGCACGCTGGTGTTGATGCTGCCGGTGTCGTGGGTGTACATGTCGATCCGGCGGACCAAGGGCCACAACCAGGCGATCGTGCAGACGCTGATCATCCTGCCGATCGTGGTTGCCGGGATCGTGTTGGTCGTCCGCAACAGCCTGGCCCTTGCGTTCAGCCTCGCCGGCGTGGTGGCCGCGGTGCGCTTTCGTACGACGCTCACCGACGCACGGGATGTGGTGTTCGTTTTCCTGGCCATCGCGGTCGGGTTCGCGGCGGGAGTACAGGTGATCACGGTGGCGGCGCTGCTGTCCGTCACTTTCAACTTCGTGCTGCTGCTCAGCTGGCGCTACGACTTCGGGCGCAACGTCCTCGATCCGACGGCGTCGGCGCAATGGACCGAGCCGCTCGGCGAGCTGACGGGGAAACGCACCGGCGGCCAGGTACCCGACCGCGACCTGGTCGTGGCCCTGACGCCCAAGAACGTCGAGGCGCTGGAAAAGCGTTTCGAGCGAGTCCGCGCACTGATTGGGCCGGACGGCAAGAAGCCCCGCTTCAACTCCGTTCTGGCGGTCACCGCGAACGACATCGGCGCGGCCCAGAAGACGATCGAACAGGTGCTCGATAAGGAGGTGAAGCGCTGGAACCTGGATGAGGTGGTGACCAACGACGGCAAGCCCTCCGAGCTGTACTATCTGATGCGGATGCGGAAGTCGACCACCCGAGACGGGCTGCTCACGGCAATCCGGAGCGCCGCGGGAAAGCTGATCCAGTCGGCGGAGGTGGAACTCGGGGCCGCGCTGGGGGAAGCAAAGGAATAGCAAGGGTGGGCGGAATTCCGGTCGCGGCCGCGGTTCTCGCCACAGTTCTGGCTGCCTCCGGCTGCCGGTCTCAGCGTCATAGCTCGGCGGGACCCGACAGCACCGAGCTGGCCAGCCGGGCAGCTCGGGTGGAGCAGGCCCTCGCGCGGGCGGACAGCGGCATGACGAAGGACAATCCGATCGCGCGCTGGGTGCTCCCACAGCGCCTGGCGGAGATCTCGGGCCTGGCGCTGACCCCCGACGGCAGACTGCTGGCCCACAACGACGAGATCGGCCGGATCTTCGAGATCGATTACCGCCGCGGCGTGATTGGCAAACAGTTCCTGCTCGGCCGCACCAATGTGCGGGCCGATTTCGAGGGTATCACCGTCGCTAATCAGGCCATCTACCTGCTGGCCAGCGACGGCAAGCTGTTCGAGTTTCGCGAGGGCGACGCCGGCGCGCATGTCCCCTACAAGATTCACGATACCCATCTGGGGCGCGAGTGCGAGTTCGAGGGTGTGGCGTTCGACCCGGCCATCGGCTCGTTGCTGCTGGCCTGCAAGAACGTCGGCAAGAAAAGCCTGCTGGGATTCCTGGTCATCTATCGCTGGAAGCTGGACGAGGGCAACGGGCCGCGATTGTCCCTGCTCACGGTGCCGCTCGCGCAGGTCATCGGGTCGAACCACTGGAAGGGCCTGCATCCGTCCGACATCACGGTCGATCCCTCCAGCGGCCATTATGTGCTGGTCTCGGCCCAGGAAGAGGCCCTCATTGAGCTCACCCCCTCTGGCGAGGTCGTCTCCGCGCGTCCACTCCCCGCCGGGCACGTGCATACGGAAGGTGTCGCCGTCACGAAGGATGGGATCCTGATCATCAGTGATGAGTCGGGAAAGCAGGCCGCCGCGATTACCCTCTACCGCAGGCGCTAAGCGCGGGGCGCCAACCCCAGGTCCCAGCCGGCTCTCTGTTGGAAATCCAGCATGACCTCCCGCCAGCGCGCTTCGGCGATCTCCAGCGTGGCGTGGGCCAGCACCCAGGGACGTGGGTGATAGGTCCGCGTTGCCAGAGAACGCAGGAATCCCGCCGTCTCGGTGAGCAAGCGCGACGGATCTCCTGCGAGCAGCTCCGGATCCACCGCCCAGACGTCGCTGGGAGCGAGCGAATCCTGCAGCAGGCCCACGCGGGTGAATAGACAGGGCAGGTCCATTCCCATCGCCTCGTTGCAGACCAGGCTGTTTCCCTCGTAGCGGCTCAGGTGGACGAAAGCCGCCGCGACGCGCATCCGATCGGGCACCGCCTCGGGCGCGCAGCCGAGCGGCTCGAAGCGCCATTCGGGGAAAGCCCGCTGCAGCCGGGGCAGCAGCCGCTTGCCCTTGTTCCTGGTGCGCGCGTCGTGCAGCACCAGCCGGGACCCGGCATTCTCCAGGCGGCCGTCGAAGCGGGCGGTGTCCACCGGATAGTAGATCAGGTGACTGGCCCCGTTGCCGTGGAGCCGCGCGAAGCTGCGGCCCACCCACTCGGCGCAGGCCACCCAGAGCGTGTTAGGGCGGGACGCGGCGCGCCGCTGTTTGCGCGCCAGGCTCCAGTGCCCGAGCGAGCCGGTCGCCCTGTATTTCACGGCGGCCACGCCGTGCTGGAATCCGATGACGGGGTGCTCCGCCGGCCAGTCGAGCACGAAGTGGTTGTCGCAGATGATGGGATGCCGGCTCTCCAGCGCAGCGGCCCGGCCGGGCGCCCCCGGAGTCATGAAACGGACCTCGGCGAAGATCCGCTCGAGATTGCGGGCAAAGCGCTGGACCCCGCCGACCGAGGTGCGGGGATCTTCTCGCGAATAGTGAATCACGCTGAGAGGGAGCATCAGGCCGGGGCGCGGGCCCGGAAGCCGGCATGATCCTCGGGGACCGCCGGGAGGCGGCGGGACAACCCGAGCAGGCGGATTCCGGCGACGAACAGCGTGGCAAAAATCACCCAGCGCAAGCCCAGTTGCAGCGCCGCCGCCGGCGGGCCCAGTCGCGCTATCCAGGCGGCAAGCAGCGCGGCGGCGGCGGCGAGGCCGAGGACGCGGGCATAGAGGCCCCAGGGCACCACGGAATGGAGCTCGCTGCCGGTGGCCCGGGCGATCCGGGAGAGAATGTAGAGCCAGGCGACCAGATTCGCGGCAACCGTTCCGACGGCGGTGCCCACCATGCCGAAGCCAAGAGTGAGCGGCACGCCGAAGACGATATTGGCGCCGAGGACCAGGGAGCTGGCGCGCCAGAGCGCCCGGGTATCGCCGGCGGCTCGCAGCGTGCTGCCGTGGTCCGCGATGCGATGCAGCAGAATCAGCGAGTAGATCTGAAAGGGGAGCACCGCGGCGGGATAACGGTTTCCGAAGAGCAGCGCGAGGAGCTGCGGTCCGCCGAGCACGATGCCGACAGTAATCGGCGCGACCAGCAGCACCATCCGCGCCGTGCTCGCCAGCCAGTAGCCGCGCGCCTGCTCCACCAGCCCATGGTGAAAGGCGTGCACCATGCGAGTGGCGAGCACGGCCCCGGTGGCATAGGCCAGCATGGGAATGACCGGCACCTGGGTCGCGGCGATGGCATAGGCTCCCAGGTTGGAAGTATCCCAGGCCGCGACGAACCACTTGCCGAGGCTCGCGTTGATGGCATAGGCCAGAATCGAGAGCCCGAGCGGGGCGGTGAAGGCGGCCTGCTCGCGAACCGATTGCCAGCCGATTCGCACCGGTCCGGATGGAGTCAGTGCGAACACCAGGATTCCGTAGAGCACCAGCCGGATCAGGGCATAGGCCACCAGGCCGACGACCGCCCCATGCACTCCGCGTCCGAGGATGATGGGAACGGTCACTGCGCCGAAGCGAAGCAGCGCCGCCCCCGCGCCGAAGGCCGCGGCCCCGCGTACCCGCTCCTCGGCGAGGAGCAGCTGCGGCGCCGCCAGCGTAGGGACCTCCAGTAGCACGGCGAGGGCGAGCAGGGGGAGCAATCCGGCGACTTCGAACGGAGCCCGCGCCAGGAGCGGACGGACGCCGAGGAGGATCGCCGCGGCAACCGCGCCGGTCAGCCCGAGCAACAGTGTGGTTTGCCCCACGAAGCGGCGCTGCTCGGCGCGCGGCAGCCGGCCCAGGAAGAAGAGCATGCCCTCGGGAAGCCCGAGCCCCCCGAGGCCGATCGCCGCCGTATAGAGCGAGAGCAGCAGGGCGATGCCGGCCCATTGCGCCGGACTCAGCATCCGCACCAGCAGAATCGCGATGAGCAGATCGCTGAGCCTGGCCGCGGTCTGGCTCAGCGTGACCAGCAGGGCTCGCGCGGCGAGCAGCGGCCGGCGGGTCACCGCGCGCCGATCGCGCCGAGGCGCTCGTCGAGCCAGGACAGGATCTGGCCCGCCCGCGCATCCCAGGTGAGTCCTTCCGCCAGGATCCGCGCCGCCGAGCCCAGCCGGGCGCGGCGCCCCGGGTCGCTCGCCAGGGATCGCACCGCGGCGACGAAGCCGTCGAGCTGATCGGGCGGCACCCGGACGCAGGTCTCGTCGTCCGCCAGGAGCTCCGCGGTATCGGCCACGTCTCCCACCACCAGCGGCCGCCCTGCGGCCAAGTACGGGAAGATCTTGAGCGGCAGCACCGTAGTGCCATAGCGCTGCAGTGGCTCCGCGCTCGGCGGGATGACCAGGAGGTCGGCCGCCTGCAACGCGGGCGTGAGCGCCTCGCCTGCCAGATAGCCAAGGAAGCGAACATTCGGCAGTTGGCGGCCCCGAGCCACGAAGGGTTGTGACTCCGGGCTCTCGATTGCCCCGGCGAACATCCAGGCGAGCTCCGGCGTTGCTTCCGCGGCGTCCAGGAGCAGGTCGATGCGCTTGAGGGGCGCGATGCGGCCGGCGTATGCCACGGTGAGGCGCTCGGGCAGGCCCAGCATGCGGCGCGCTTCCTCCGGGGTGCGCCCGGTAGCGAAGAGCCCGGGATCGAAGCCGTTGTAGATCGTGCGGATCTTTTCCGGCGGATACCCGGCCGCGAGATACCGCTCGCGCGCGTAGCGGGAATGGGTGATCTGGCCAAGAAAGCGCGGTGCCGCGAAGCAACGGCGCAGCGCCGCTTGGACGAGCCGGGTGCGCCCTTCCGGGGTGCGGTAGCTCTCGTACAGCACGCGGCAGCCCGTGGCGAGGCCGAGCAGGACGTTCTGCACATCGCGGGTGTGCATGACGTCGTAGCCGCCGCGTGCCGCGGCCACCCCGGCCGCCACCGCGTGGAGGGCGCTGCCCGCGTCGGGCAGCGAGCCGAGGCGGGTCGGGAGCGGGCGCAGGCCGAACCCGCATTCGGCGTGGTAGTGCGCGCGGAGTACCGTGCGGAGGGCCTCGACTGGCTGGCGGCGCTCCGCCCGCGCGATCGGGAAAAACAGATCGAGCCGGGCGCCGGCGCGCACCAGGGCCGACGCGGTATGGACGATCTGCAGCGTGGCCGCGTCGCTGCTCGGGAGAGGTTCCTTAGTGATGTAGGCGATGCGAAGAGGCCGCGCGCCGATGGACGGTGCGGAGGTCATACCGGAAGATAGTGACGGGCTCTGGCGAGCGGACCGCCTCCTTCGTAGAATCCGCGCATGCGCCGCCGCCGCCGCCGTTCGTTCGGATCCGCCGTTGGGCTTCTGATCGTGATCGTGCTGCTCGGCAGCGCGATCCGGGTGGCAACGCCGCAGCGGGGATCGATTGGTCCATCGCAGCAGGCGGCGGACTCTTCGGCCCGGCCACCCGGGATTCCGCGCTGGGCGTTCTGGCTGCAGCAATCCTGGGCCGGGGCCGAGCTGCTCGCACTGCTCTTCGCGGCCTATCAGCTCTGGGCGCGGCGGAACGAGCGGCGGCGGGTGGAGGCGCAGGCCGGCGTGCTGGCGCTTAAAGCGGCCAACTACCAGGCCTGGGCCGTGGTGAACAGCGCCCAGGGCAAGGGTGGCAGCGGTGGGCGGGTCGATGCGCTGCAGGACCTCAACCGGAACAGCGTCTCGCTCGCCGGCGTGCGGCTGGATGGCGCCTGGCTGGAAAGCATCGAGCTGGGCGGCGCGCGGCTGAGCCGGGCCAGCCTGCGGGAGACCAACCTGAGCGGCGCCAGGCTCCAGGGGGCCAATCTCGAAGGAGCCGACCTGACGGGGGCGAATTTGACCGGCGCGGATCTCTCGGGCGCGTTTCTCAAGAGCGCCGATCTGAGCGGGGCACAGCTGGGCACCGCCGATCTGCGCACGGCGGACCTGGCGGGGGTGCGCGGTTGGGAGTCGATCCGAATCGCGAGCTATCTGCAGATCGACGGGATCCGGCACGCGCCGCCGGGCTTCCGTGAGTGGGCGCTGGCGCATGGAGCGGTCGAGCAAGGGATGGAAGGTGCGGAGCCCGCAGACGAGGGATTCTCCACGGTTTATCGAAGCTTATGAGTGGCGGGAGGTGTGGGGGCCGGGCTATGTTACCGGCCCGGCGGATGGGGGTTTGGGCCAGCA
>CAZYPO010000071.1:0-15707 GCA_964649225.1 uncultured Gemmatimonas sp.
CCGATGCGCTCGCCGGGGGCCCCGAGCCGGTGCCCGATGGATCGCTCGTCCTGGGAGACCCCGGCGAGGTGGCCTGCTTCGGCGCCTGGGTGGAGCCCGGCGTCGTGTTCGACGTGCGGCAGGGCGCGGTGGTGCTCGAAGAAGGCGTGCAGGTGCGCTCGGGAACCCGGCTCGAGGGTCCCCTCTTTGTGGGTCCCGGTTCCCTGCTGCTCGGCGGCGCCATCCGCCATTCCGCCATCGGCCCGCAGTGCCGCGTTCACGGCGAAGTCGCCGCGAGCGTGTTCACCGGCTATGCCAACAAGAGCCACGACGGCTTCGTGGGCCACAGCGTGATCGGCCACTGGGCCAACCTCGGCGCCGGGACCATTACGTCCAATCTCAAGAACACCTACGGCGAGGTGCGCCTCGACCTGCCGGGCGGCCGCGTCGCCACGGGGCGCACCAACCTGGGTACCCTCTTCGGCGATCACGTGAAGACCGCGATCGGCACCCTGCTCTCCACGGGCACCGTGCTGGGCACCGGCGCCAACGTCCTCGGCGCACCCCTGCCCCGCTGGATTCCGCCCTTTGCCTGGGGCCTCGATCAGGCCACCCGGCTCGACGCGGAGGGGTTCCTCAAGATCGCCAGGCGCGTGATGCCGCGGCGGCAGATCGAAGTGGGCCCCGCGGAAGAAGCCTCCCTGCGGGCGCTCCACGCGCGGCTCACCGCATGACCACGCTCACCGTGCTGGGCTCGGGTTCCAAAGGCAACGCGGTCGCGCTGGTCACCGAAGGCGTCGTGCTCCTGGTCGACGCGGGGTTCAGCGCCAAGGAACTTGCCCGGCGCGCCGAGCTGGCCGGCGTAGACCTGGGCGCGCTCTGTGGCATCGCGCTCACCCACGAACACGGCGACCACGCCCAGGGCGCGGCGCGGCTGGCCGAGCGCCATCGCGTGCCGGTGCTGGCCTCCGCGGGCACCTGGACCGCGCTCGGCGCGCCCACGGGGGTGCGGCACCGGCCGGTGTGCCCGGGAGGCCGCAGCGAATGCGGGCCGTTCACCCTCTCAGGCTGCGCGCTGCTCCACGACGCCGCGGAGCCCCTCGCCCTCACCATCACCACGGCCGGCGGACTCGCCGTCGGGGTCGCGTATGACTTTGGCCGCGCCACCCAGGCGCTGCGCTACCACTTCCGCGCGCTCCACGCCGTCATTCTCGAGGCCAACTACGACGAGGTGATGTTGCGTACCAGCGAGTACCCGGCGGCGGTGCAGCACCGCATCGCGGGCAGCGGCGGCCATCTCTCCAACCGCGCCACCGCCCAGCTGCTCCAGGCGCTCTGCCATCCCGGGTTAGGTACCGTCGTCCTGGCCCACCTCAGCCAGCGCTGCAATTCCCCCGAGGTCGCCCGCCGGACCGTCGAGCCCGTCCTGCGAAGCAGCGGATTCCGCGGTGAGCTGCATGTTGCCGTGCAGGACGTCCCCCTCGCCCCGCTCCGGCTCGGCCGATTGCTCGCTGTGCCGGAGCTCTTTCCGCCGTGACCGGCCCCGGCACCTCGTCCGGCAGCCCTGCGGCACGCTTCTCCTACGCAGCCCTGACGAAATGGAGCCTCGTGGCTCTGCTCGGCGGCTTTGCGCTCGGACTGGCGGGCCATCTCTCGGGCCTGGCCGGCTTCGAGGCCGCCGGCTCTGTGGCCCGCACGATCGGCGAGCTCTGGATTGCCGCGCTGCAGATGATCACGCTGCCGCTGGCTCTGATTCTGACGCTGGCGGCGGTCGCCGGCGCGCGCACCGGCTCAATGGGTGCGCTGGGACTCCGCGCGCTCCTGCTGTATCTGGCTGCTTTGATCGTGGTGGGCGTGTTCACCCTGTTCGTCGCGCCGATCCTGCTGGCACCCTACTCGGTGAATCCCGCGACAGCCGCCGCGATGAACGCCGGGGTCGCCGTACCCGATGCGGTGGCCCAGGCACGCCCCGTCTCGGCTGCGGCCTGGCTGGGCAGTCTAGTGCCCAGCAATATCTTCGCGGCGGCCGCGCGTGGCGAGATCCTCCCGCTGCTGCTCTTCGTCATCCTGCTCGGTCTCGCCGTCACCCAGCTTCCGGAAGAGCAGCGCCACCTGCTGGGCCGCGCGTTCCAGGCAGTCGCGCAGGCGACGCTGGTAGCGGTGCGCTGGCTCCTGGTCGCGACCCCGCTCGGGGTCTTCGCGCTCAGCTACGGCATGGCGCTCAAGGTTGGCGGCTCCCTGGCCGGAATGCTGGCCGTGTATCTGCTGCTGGTTTCGGCCCTGACACTGCTCGCGGTGCTGCTGCTTTACCCGTTGACCGCGCTCCTGGGCCGCACGAGCCTGGGCGCGTTTGCCCGGGCCGTTCTCCCCGGCCAGATCGTCGCGCTGACGACCCGGTCATCGATCGCTGCCCTTCCCGCCCAAATCGAAGCCGGGCGGCGCCACCTGGAGCTGCCTCCCGTCGCAACGGAATTCCTGCTGCCGCTCAATGTCGCGCTGTTTCGCGTCGGTGAGGTCATCGTCAGCCCGGTCAAGCTGATCTTCCTGGCTCACGTGTACGGAGTGACCTTGCAGTCCACCGCGATCGTGGCCTTCCTGCTTACCGTGATCGTCTTCAGCTTCAGCAGCACCGGCACCCCGAACAGCGGTGGCGGATTGGGGTACCGGATGGTGCCGGTCTTCGTGGCCGCGGGGATCCCCCTGGAGGGAGTGCTGGTGCTGGAGGCGGTGGAAACGATCCCTGATATCTTCGAGACGCTCGCCAACGTGACGGCGCAGCAAAGCGCGGCCCGGATCCTCTCGCCCCGGCGATGATTCACTTCCTCGTCCCCGCAGAGCGGGACTTCACCCTCACCGAGTACTTCTCCCTGGAGCCGCCGTCCCTGGTCCGGCGCTTTCGAGTTACCCGCTACGAAGAGCTTGCCGCCCTCTCGCGCTGCGAGCGCGGCCCCTGGGTGCTGGCGGCACTGGATCAGCTGACCCCCGGAATGCTGCGGCTGGTCACGCAGTTCTCCGAGCAGCTCACGGCAGAGGGTGTCCGCGTGCTGAACGACCCGAAGCGCACCCTGCATCGCTTCGACCTGCTGACGACGCTACATCGGCTCCACCGCAACGTTTTCAGGATCGTCCGGGCCGGCACCGGCTTGGGGGAGCTGCGCTATCCGGTCTTTCTGAGGGAAGCGACCCCGCACGACGGAAGCCTTTCCCCCCTGCTCAACTCGGCAGGCGATGTCGAGGGGGCGATCGGGCGCGCCCTGCTGCAAGGACATCGATTCGCTGACCTGGTGCTGATCGAATTCTGCTCGACCGTGAGCGAGGATGGCTTGTACCGTAAGTACGCCGCGTTCAAAGTGGGTGATCATATCCTTGCGCGGAGTCTCAACGCGGGCCGGAGCTGGATGCTCAAGCTCGAAAACTCCGAGTACACCAAGGCGTTGGCGCTCGAGGAGCAGGAGTACGTGTTCAGCAATCCCCACACCGCAGAGCTCGCCGAGCTCTTCGCGATCGCCGAGGTGGGCTACGGACAGATTGACTATGGATTGCATGAGGGACGTATCCAGACCTGGGAGATCAACCTGCATGCGACCATCGGGCGCGGTACCGGCCCGCGAGGCGGACCGGGGCCCCCCGAGATCCATCCGATTCGTAACGAAACCCGGGAGTACTTCTTCGATCGCTTCCGAGAAGCCTGGGAGGCTTTAGATGTGTCGGCCGGGGCTCAGCCTCCGATCGCCGTCGCGTTCGACCCGGAGCTCATCGCGGCCGCGAGGCGCCGACCTGCCCCGGCCGGGAGAGTCCGGCGGTTCGCCTTGAGGCTGCTTCGGCCGTTCAAGCCGGTGCTCGAGCCACTCGCCGCTCCGCTGTTGCGGGCCCTCGGCGCCTGGAGGACGAGACTGCGGTCTCGCTGAAACGGTCTCACGAAGCAGGCCCACAAGTAGGGCTTAAACCGCCCGGCCACGACCGGCATCCCAGGAGGAACTCACCTCCTGGGAGGACCCGATGACACGACGTTTCCTGCCCGCTCTCCTGCTGCTCGCCCCGCTCGGTGCGCTGGCAGGGGGCTGGGCCGTGGTAACCGTGGACCAGCTACCCGAATACCTGGTTGCCGGGAAGCAGGCCACCCTCACCTTCATGGTGCGCCAGCACGGGGTGACCCCGCTCAAGGGCGTGCATCCCACCCTCGAGGCACGAACCGGAAGCAGATTCGCCCAGGGTAGCGTCGCGCCGGGAAAGGGCGACGGCCAGTACGTCGCCACCTTCACGCTTCCCGAGCCGGGCGACTGGACCCTCACCATCCACAGCGGCTGGGGCAGCAGCAAGCTCACCCTGTTGGCAGTAAAGGTGATCGAGCCGGGGAGCTCCGCGCCCATCGCACTGGCTGCAGCCGAGCTCGGCCGGCACCTCTTTGTGGCCAAGGGGTGCGTCGGCTGCCACGTCCGGGCGGAAGGAAATGTGGGAGAGGGTGCGGAGATCGGACCGTCGCTCACCGGCAAGCGATACGCGCCGGACTACCTGCAACGATTCCTGACCAATCCCGCGATGGCCGACCGGCCGCGCAGCGGCAGCTTCGTGATGCCCAACCTCAACTTGCGGCAGACGGAGATCGCGGCGCTGGTGGCCTTTCTGAACGCCGACACAAGGGCCACGCGATAAAGGAATGTGCGGTTCAGCGTTCGGGAACCAAATCCGGATCCGGCGGCACCGGGACGCTGGCTGGTCTCGGGGTCGCCGGACCCACCTTTTTCAGGGTGATCTTCTCGCTCAGGTCGCCGCCAGAAAGCTCCAACCGGTCCGCTTTGAGCTTGAGATTGTAGGTCTCCCACTCGCCCCCGAGGGCGATCATGATCTGGCCGGGTTTGAGTCGCCAGCGAACTGTCTCTTTTCCCCATGAGGCACTGGAATCGGACCGGATCATGACGGTTTTCGGCCCGTCGGTATCGACTTTACCCTTTTCCAGCTGCCAGAGCCCCGCGAGCGTCGTTCCCGAAGGTTGCTGCAAGAGGACGAGCGTCAACAGCCCAAAGGTCGATACCACATTTCTCTCCCGATGGATCAGCGCCCGGAATTTAACGGCGTCATTCCCGCAGGGCGTTGCCCTGCCCGCTCAGGCCACCAGGGTCGTCTCGTCCCGAGCCTAGCGGCAGGTAACGGCGCACCATATCCTTCATGCGCAGCAATTCGGACTGCGAAATCGAGGGCACAAAGCATCCTAGGGAGATTGCCCTCATGGCACGCGACTCCGCTTCTCCTCCGACGACCACCGGCGCTCCGTTGCCACACCTTCCTGTCGGCACCGTACCCTCATCCCGAGCCGGCTCATGACCCCGACCGTTCGCCAGCGTAGGCCTGAGCCGAGGAGACAAACCGGGAACGGGAGTCGGCCTGCCAGACGCCCGCTGGACAAAGCCCCGACCGGGATCGCGGGCCTCGATGAAATCACTAACGGAGGACTGCCCCGCGGGCGCCCCACCCTGGTGTGTGGCGCGGCGGGCTGCGGCAAGACACTGCTCGGCATGGAATTCCTCGTGCGCGGCGCGCTCGACTACGACGAGCCCGGCGTCTTCATGTCGTTTGAGGAGACCGCCGACGACCTCGTCGAAAACGCTCGGTCGCTCGGGTTCGACCTGCAGCGGCTGCGCGCCCGCCGGCGGCTGCTGCTCGATTACGTGCGCCTCGAGCGCGCCGAGCTGACCGAGACCGGCGAATACGATCTCGAGGGGTTGTTCATCCGGCTGGGCCACGCGATCGACTCGATCGGCGCCAAGCGCGTCGTCCTGGACACCATCGAGCTGCTCTTCTCCGGACTCTCCGACCGGTTCGTGGTGCGCGCCGAGTTGGCCCGGCTGTTTCGCTGGCTGAAGGCAAAGCGAGTCACGGCCATCGTGACGGGCGAACGGGAGGCCGAGCACCTGACGCGCCATGGCCTCGAAGAGTACGTCTCCGACTGCGTGATCCTGCTCGATCAGCGCGTGCTAGAGCAGAGCGCCACCCGGCGGTTGCGTATCCTCAAATACCGCGGCTCGGCGCACGGCGGCAACGAAATACCGTTCCTCATCGACGACCACGGAATCTCCGTGCTGCCGATCACGTCGCTGGGACTCGCCCACCAGGCGACCACCGCGCACCTGTCCACGGGGATAGCCGGGTTGGACGCGATGTTTGGGCGGAAGGGTTACTTCCGCGGCAACAGCGTGCTCGTATCGGGAACAGCGGGCACCGGCAAGTCCAGCTTGGCGGCGCACTTCGCGGAGGCCACCTGCCGGCGCGGAGAGCGCTGCCTGTACTTCGCCTTCGAGGAGTCTCCGAGCCAGATCACCCGCAATATGCGGTCGATCGGCATCGACCTCGAGCCCTGGATGCGCCGGGACCTGCTGCGGGTGCACGCCCAGCGGCCGACCGCCCTCGGCCTGGAAGCACACCTGGTCGCGATGCACCGGCTGATCGACGACTGGCAGCCTCGGGTGGTCGTCGTGGACCCGGTCACCAACCTGATCACGACCGGCAGCGAGACCGAAGTGAAGGCCATGCTCGCCCGGCTCATCGATTTCATGAAACTCCGGCAGATCACCGCGCTCTTCACCTCCCTGACCGAGGGGGGTGGCGCGGCCGAGCGGACCGACCTCGGCGTGTCGTCGTTGATGGACGTCTGGATGCTGCTCGGAAACGTGGAAGCGAACGGCGAGCGCAACCGGGCGATCCAGATCGTCAAGGCCCGGGGTATGGCGCACTCAAACCAGGTTCGCGAGTTCGTGATGACCGACCGCGGCATCCTGCTGGTGGACGTCCGCCGCCGCGCCGATGGCAGCGTGGCGATCGGGTCCGCCCGGGGTGCCCAGCAACAGCAAGCGCCCGCCGCCGACCCGAAGCCGAGCCGCGGGCGCAGGGTGGAATGAAGCCTGGTGCGCGCCGGACCTGGTGGCTGCGGCTGTACGTGGCGGGGCAGACGCCGAAATCGCTCACCGCTCTCGCCAATCTGAAGCGCCTGTGCGGAGCCCACCTCCCCGGCCGATACCGCATCGAAGTGGTCGACCTCGTGAAGCAGCCGCACCTGGCGCGCCGAGACGAAATCATCGTGATCCCCACGCTGGTGCGCAGGCTGCCGCCGCCGATCCGCAGGATCATCGGGGATCTCTCCAACGAGGAGCGCGTGCTGCTCGCGTTGGGTCTGCTTCCGCGCGAGCGCGGAGAGTAGCTCGTAGCCCGTCGTGAGCAGGAAACCGAAGGCCCCACGCCGCCCTCGGGCTCCCGTCAGGGAGTTCCGGAACCGGCTCCACGCCGCCGAGGAGACACTCCGCGCTATCCAGGCCGGAGATGTAGATGCCCTGGTGGTCACGAGGGCGAGGGGGGAGCACGTCATCACCCTCGCAGGCGCGGATCTGGCCTACCGCATCCTGTTCGAGCAGATGAACGAGGGCGCCGTGACCCTGACGCGGGATGGCGTGATCGCTTATTGCAACCGGCGGTTGGCCGACATCGTGCGGACGCCGCTCGCGCGCGTCATCGGCGCGCCGCTGCGCCGGTTCGTGCCGCCCGCCGAGCAGGTAGCGTTCGAGGCTCTGCGCCAAGGGGGAAGCAGGGAGAACGCGCGGGGCGACCTCAGCTTCCGGGCGGGCGATGGTTCCCCGGTCCGCGTCGCGGTCTCTTTCGCGCCCTTGCATGCGGAGGAGAGCGCCGACCTGATCGGCGTGGTGGGGGTGATCCGGGATATCACTGAGCGCAAGCACCTGGAAGATCTCCGCAATCGGCTGATCGATCAGGTGATGACCGCCCAGGACGAGGAGCGCCGGCGGATCGCCCGTGAGCTCCACGACGAAACCGGGCAGTCGCTCACGGCACTGCTCGTGGGATTGCGGACGATCGAGGAGTCGCGGACGAGGCGAGAGGCGGCCGAGCTGGCGCACCGGCTTCGCGGGATAGTCGCCCAAACTCTTGAGGAAGTGGGACGCCTCTCGCGGGGGCTCCACCCGAGCACCCTCGATGACCTGGGGCTCGCCGCGGCGTTGACCCGCCACCTGCAGGAGTTCGGCGCGCTGCACGGGATCGCCGTGGACGTGCGGGTGGAGGGGCTCGATTCGGAGCCGCTACCGCCACTCGTGCAGACCACCGTGTACCGTGTCTTGCAGGAAGCCCTGACCAACGTGGCGCGGCATGCCGGCGCCCGGAGCGTAAGCGTTCGGCTGCTGCGCGATGAGGCGATGGTCGAGTTGCGCGTGCAGGATGACGGCATCGGCCTCGACTCGACGGGGGGTGCCGAGGCCGCCGCGGGGGATCGCCGGCGTCTCGGCCTGCAAGGCATGCGGGAGCGCGCGGCCCTGCTCGGCGGCTCGGTCAAGGTCGAGTCGCAGCCCGGAGCGGGGGCCACGATCACGGCCCGCTTTCCTGTGCGGGGCGCGTAGCGCGCATGCCGACCATCCGGGTGCTCATCGCCGACGACCACGCCGTCCTCCGGGCCGGCCTGAAGCTGCTCATCAACGCCCAGGCCGACATGGAAGTGGTGGGCGAGGCCGCGAACGGCACCGAGACGGTCCGCAACGCGCAGGCCACCGGACCCCACGTCGTGCTGCTTGATCTCTCCATGCCCGGGGCCCGCTACACCCAGACGATCGAACAGCTGGTGCTGCTCGCGCCGAGCGCCCGCGTGCTCGTGCTCACGATGCACGACGATCCGGCGTACATGCGGACCGCGCTCCTGGCCGGCGCGTCCGGCTACATCGTCAAGAAGGCAGCCGATGTCGAGCTGTTGACCGCGATCCGCGCCGTTCACCACGGCCGCACTTTCGTAGATCTCACCCGTCCCGGCGAGCTGCCGCGGGGGCCTGAGGTCCGACCCGGCTCCCGCCACGCGCCGGCTGCCGGGCAGCCCAGGCCGCTGAGCCCGCGCGAGGCCGAGGTGCTCCGGTTGCTGGCGCAGGGGAATACCAACCAGGAAGCCGCCGACCACCTGGCCGTGAGCGTGAAGACCATCGAGACCCATCGCAAGCGTCTGAGTGACAAGCTGGGCCTGAAGAGTCGCGCCCAGCTGTTCCGCTTCGCCCTCGAGTGCGGCCTCCTCGTGCGCCACGCCGTCCTGCCAGTCGACGAGTAGCAGCAGCCCCTCGCCAAGGTTGTCAGGGATTGCCTGACAGCTGGCCCGCCCGCCAGGGTTTTCCCGATACCACCGTCCATCTCGCGTATTAGTTTGCACTTGCAGAATGAGGCCCCAAGCCCCTCGAAGCTGGTGGATCGGAGATCCTGCCTCATGACCGCAAAGGCCAAGCCTATTTCCTTGGTTCTCATCGACGATAATCGGCTGTTGCGCGAGGGGCTCGCGGCGATGATCCACACCCAACCGGGTTTCAAAGTCCTGGTCGCATCCGCGGATGTCGACGAGGCGCTCGCGAAGGCGCGGGAAGTCAATCCGGACGTGATCCTCCTGGATTTCGGGCTGGCCGACCACGACAGCCTGAGCCTGACCGCGACGGTCCATACCGAGGTCCCCGCGGCCAGGGTGATCGTCATGGGTCTCCTGCCCGTTCAAGAGGATGTCGCCAACTACGTCCGGGCCGGAGCGTCCGGCTTCATCATGAAGGACGCCTCGTTCGAGGATTTTTTCGCTACCATTCGCGCTGTAGCCGGCGGCGCCGAGGTCCTGCCCCAGGCACTGACCACCTCCCTCTTCTCGCAAATCGCCCGCAATGCGGTCCGTGGGGGCAAGGCCCGGGTACTGGAGGGACTACGCTTGACCAACCGGGAACGCCAGGTCATTGATCTCTTGGGTGAAGGCCTGAGCAACAAGGAGATCGCCACCCGGCTCCACATCGCGGTTCACACGGTCAAGAGTCACGTGCACAACGTCCTGGAGAAACTGGCGCTGCGTAGCCGTCTGGAAGTGGCGGCCTTTACCCACGCGGCCGGAGGAAGTAAAGACTTCGAGGCGTAGCTTCTCGCCTCGAGCCTCGCTCTTCCGAGCGGGGCCTTAAATGGTCCCTACGACGGATTGTCGCCCCCCTGCACGACCCCCCACATTGCTACGGTGCCGAAGCGTATCTCGCTGGTCCTCATCGACGACAACCCGTCGGCGCGTCAAGGCGTCGTGGCTCTCATCCGTGCCCAGCCCGGGTTTCACGTCCTCGCCGCCTCGGCGGAGACCGAAGCGGCCCTGCAGCAGGTTCGCGAGAGCAAACCGGACCTGGTGCTGCTGAATCTGCGGCGGGAGGGCAAAGACAGCCTGACGCTGGCTGGCGCGTTGCATGGGGAAGCGCCGGAGTCCCGGGTGATCGTCATGGGGATGGTGCCGCTGCAAGAAGATGTGGCGAGCTTCGTCCGGGCCGGGGTCTCAGGGTTCATCATGGCGGATGCGTCGTTCGACCGGTTCCTCAGGACCATCTACTCGGTCTCCCAGGGGATTCAGGTGCTGCCGTTGGCACTGACCCATTCGTTGTTCGGTCAGCTCAAGCGGCACGGAGGCCGGGGGCGATCCAAGCGGACGCTGGACGTCAAGCGGCTCACTAAGCGGGAACGCGCTGTCACCGATCTGATCGTGCAAGGCCTGAGCAACAAGGACATCGCCGCCCGGCTGCAGATCGCGCTTCACACCGTCAAGAGCCACGTCCACCAGGTGTTGTCGAAGCTGGCGGTCAACAGCCGGCTGGAAGTGGCTGCCTTTTCTCGGAACGGAGCGGCAGTCCATTCAGCTAGTCCCTTCGAACTCGATCACATTCCACTCGTTTGATCGATTGTCGCCCTGAGCCGGCCCAATGACCTTCATCGTCTGCGCGGTACCCATGGGGGGGCAGGCCTCACGGCTTGTCCTCCTCCCTCCTTTCGGGGGAGGAGCCCAAGGATTCCTTACGTCCCTCCGAACTCGCTCTAAATCCATTCAATTGATGGATGGGTTCTGCTCCGCGGTCCGGGTAGTGTTGTGACGTGGCGGGCAGGAAAGCATCCCAACTTGTGGCACGAGGAGCACATGACGGTATCCGTGGCGTACAATCCGGAGGACGCAACCGGCTATCGACTCGACCAACTGGCGGCGGCCTTTGACCGCGTGATGAATCCGCGAGACTGGCAGGCGCCGATCCGATCGGTGATCCCGGCGGCGGAGCGGCAGGTGGTGGAGAGGGCCGTGCTCTGGTTCACGGATTCGGTCCCCGCATTCGAGGCGGCTCCCGGCGAGACCGATCGACTGGTGATCACGGCACCCGGCTATCGGATTGGGAGGGTCGGACCATGAAAGGGACAACGATCGCGGGAATCGTGCTCCTCGTGCTCGGCGCCTTCGTGCTCCTGCGCGGAGCGAACTTTACCTCCCGGCGCGATGTGCTGAAGGTGGGCGACTTCAAGGTCACCGCGACGGAGCAGCAATCGATCCCGTCCTGGGTCGGTGGGGCGGCGCTCGTCGTGGGAGTAGGTCTCCTCGTGGCCGGCACGCGGAAGCGCGCGTGAAACGAGCCAGGACCGTGACCAGGAAGGTCTCCGACGAGGCTCGCGACGCCGCGAAGTTTGCCGTCGACCAGACCCGGAAGGTGGCGGAACAGGCCTTCGAGAGAATCAAGGCCGCCCGTGAACGAGCAGCGAAGCGGGCCGACTGAGCGGCGGCACGCACACCTTGCTCGAGGTAACCAATGGCTACTGGAATTAGGGGTCTCATCCTCGCGGGGGCGGTAGCGGCGGGGTGGTGTGCCAACGGCGCGACCCGGGCGGAGTCCCTGGCTCCCGTGACCGCGACCGGCGACGAGCAAGTCTGGTCCGACAGCCTCCGTTTGAACGAAATCGTCCAGCAGGCAATTGAGCTCAAACTGACGGCGCAGCAGCAGCGAAATCTGGTCGAATACCTGAAGTCGCAGTGAGTTGCCTCTCTTCACTTGAAGGAACACCTCATGCTTTTCGCCTTGGCGGTCATTCTGGTCCTGGCCTGGGTTCTTGGGCTCGGCGTTTTCCACGTGGCTGGCGGACTGATTCACCTCCTGCTGCTCCTCGCGCTCATTTCAATCCTGTGGCACATCGTTCGAGGGCGTCGCACCGTTCTCTGATCGGTGGCGGACCCTAACCCGGGAGTTTCCCATGTCTCGTGTTTCACTGCTTGCGGGTGTTTGCGCTCTCCTGGCCCTGAGCTCGAGTGCCGCGCGTGCCCAGGCCTCCGGGCACCGCTTGGGGCTCACCGTCGCGACCACCCCGGCCCGGCTCCAGCGTGACCAATCACTGGTCGGCTCGGCTCGCCTCGGCATCTCCCAACCGCGCGTTTCCGCCGCCATCGCATCGCGCGACGCGCTCGCCGCTCTGCGGGCCGCGAGTCTCCGTCACCGTGGCCCGGGCGTAGCCCTGATGCTCGTGGGCGCCGCCGGTGTGGTCACGGGCCTGCTCATCGACGAGAGCCTCATCACCATCCTGGGCGCTGGGACTGGCCTCGTAGGACTCTATCTGTACCTGCGCTGACGCTGGCCCACCGGTCCCTGGTGCGCCGCGCATTACGCACGACGCGCAGGAGCAGGAGCAGCACCGCGGCGCCGATGAACGCGACGAAGATCGTGCCGCCGCTGCCGCTGTTGGGCACGGGGATGCCCAACGGGCCGAAGAGCCAGCGGCCCAGCATGGCGCCGAGCATGCCGGTGAGGATGTCGCGCAGAATCCCGTAGCCGACGCCGCCGATGAAAAGACTGGCCAGCAGCCCGGCGATCAGGCCAACGACGAGCAGGGTGAACAGCTCCATGAAGACCTCCCGTACCAAGTGTAGGAGGTCCTGGGCAATTCACCATCCATCGCAAGATGGGCTCAGTGGACTAGTCCCGATGACCGATTGGCAAACAGCACGGAAACCAATAGGCTTGGGAGACAATCGTGCCGGCCCACACCGGAGTCATCATTGGTCACTTCACTCGTGCGCACGGATCAAGCGCTGGTACGCAGCACGCTCGAGGAGCGGTCTGCGGCCCTGGAGCAGGAGTTGCGGCGCGCCGCGGAAAACGACCATCGGAAAGAGGAGTTCCTGGCGACTCTGGCCCATGAGCTCCGGAACCTGCTCGGCCCGGTCGTGAACTCCTTGCAAGTCATGCAGCGGGCCAACGCGGATCCGGATCTGCTCGAGCGGGCTCGCGCGATGATGGAACGCCAGGTGCTCCAGATGACGCGGCTGGTTGATGACTTGCTTGACATCAATCGGCTGGCCCGCAATCAGTTCCAGCTCAAGAAGACCCAGCTCAACCTTGGCTTGGTCCTCGAACAGGCGGTTGAGGCAAGCAGGCCGGCCCTCGAGGCCGCGGGGCACATCCTGACGATCACTCCCCTATCCGAACCGGTATTCCTCGCGGCGGACTCGGTCCGGCTGACCCAGGTGTTCGGCAACCTGCTGATCAATGCCTGCAAATACACTGATCCTGGTGGGAGAATCGACGTCGCCGTCGAGCAGCAGGGGAGCGATGTGGTCGTGCGTGTCGCCGATAACGGTATCGGCATCCCTCCCAGCCTGCTGGGGAAAGTGTTCGAGCGATTCGTGCAAGTCGGTCGCTCGGTGGAGGGGGCTGACGGAGGGCTTGGCATCGGGTTGGCGCTGGCCAAGCAGCTCATCGAGCTCCATGGCGGCACGATCACGGCGCAGAGCCAGGGGCTGGGCCGGGGAAGCGAGTTTATCGTGCGGCTGCCGATTCTCACCAATCAGTTCGCGCCGCTCGATCCCTCCCCGGCGCCGGCGCAGCCCATCCACGCCACTGCCCGCCGGATCCTGCTCGTCGACGACAACCGGGATTCGGTGGAAAGCCTTGCGTTGCTGCTGGCGCTCGCGGGCCATGAAACCAAGACGGCCCTGGATGGCTTCGAAGCGATCGAGCAGGCCGAGTCCTACCGGCCTGAGGTGATCTTACTCGATATCGGGCTCCCTCGGATGAATGGCTACGACGTCTGCCGGACGATTCGGACCAAGCCGTGGGGCAAGAACATCGTTGTGATTGCCCTCACCGGCTGGGGACACGACGACGATCGCCGCCGTACGGCCGAGGCCGGATTCACCGGGCACCTGGTCAAGCCCGTCGACTATGCCAACCTCATGAATCTACTCGCCCAGGTGGAATAGCCCAGCCGTTTCAGCCCTTCTTTTCTTTCTCCTTTTCGTCCTGTTCCTGCCGCGCCTCACCCAGCTCCACATCCGCGCTCACGATGGTCCCGCCCCCCTGGGCCCGTACCGCGGTCAGCACGTCGTCGCGGCCGGTACGCTTGCGCAGACGAACCAGATAGTAGAGCTCCGACGGCTTGCCGACGTTGGTGACCACCTCGTCGAGGCGCCAGCGGCCTGCCATCTCGTCGAGCACCTCACCGACCCGCTTCTGGGCTTCGCGCAGGTGGTCGGTGCTGACGGAGAGAATCCCGTTGAACCGCGGCTTCTTGGCGCTGGGCCCCAGGATCCGCCGGACCCGGTTGAACCGCTCCGACAGGGCGATCGCCTTTTTCTGATCCAGGGCGAGTACCAGGTCCCGGTCGGGAACCTTGCCGTTGCCTCCCCGCACAGCGAGCTCCTCAAGCGGCTCGGCCCACTGCGCCGCGGCGGTCGGCTCCAGCACGTTGCGGCCGAAGTCGTACCGCCAGGTCACGATCAGCAGGAAATTGAAGGAGACAGAAACGACCGCCGCGACGATGAGGCTCTGCACTCCCGCCGCGAAGCCCACCGCAATCGCGAGAAAGATGAATACCACGTCCCGCGCGTCCCGGAGCGTGGTGCGGAACCGCACCGCCGCCACGACGCCGGCGAGGCTGAAGGCGAGTGCCAGGCTGTTCTGGACCACCAGCACGATCCCCGCGACCACCAGGGGGAGAAAGATCAGCGTCTGGGCCACCTGCTGATTGTGCCCCTTGGATTTCTGGGTTGACATGTAGACCCAGGACACCGGCAGGATCAGCGCCAGCGTGGCGAGAATCAGAATCGCGGTACTGACGGCCAGAGTGAGTCGGGTGAGTCGCTCCGGAGTGACAGCCTGCCCCACCAGTGCGGCCGGCGCGGCGCCGAGCCCGTCCTGGAGCGTCTGCGGCAACCGGACCAGGCCAACCGCGGTCTCCCCTCCGAACATCCGGTCGACGGACGGGAAGAATGACGCGAGCGTGACGGCGACCGCGGCGAGGATGAGATAGTACCCGATCAGGCGCCTGACGGGGTGAGCGGAGCCGAGCGTAAAGACGTCGATCAGCTTCTTGAAGAAGCCCATGGACCCAATCCTTCCGACGGCTAGGTGCGCCGTCCCTTGCGGATGACGCGCAGGAGCAGGAGGAGCACGACCGCGCCGATGAACGCGACGAAGATCGTGCCACCGATGCCGCCGAAGGGCACCCGGATGCGCAACACGCTGAAGAGCCAGCTGCCCAGAAAGGCTCCGATGATGCCGATCACGATGTCGCCCAGGATGCCGTAGCCGACGCCGCCCACGGCAAGACTGGCCAGCAGCCCGGCGATCAGGCCAACGACGAGCAGCGTCAAGAAGTCCATGGGATTCCCCTCCTCATCGTGCGCTCCTTTGCTGTTCCAGCAGAACGGGCACGGTCCGGGATCCGAGCGGGAACGCCGAGCGGAACTCGCCCTCCACGCCGATCCTGCTGCCGACCCGGGGGGTGTCGCTCCCGGTCTTGGCCCACACGGCGAGCGAACCGGATCCATCGTCGACCTGATAGACCCGGGCGCCCAGCGCCTCGACCGATTCCTTTACCTCACCCACGACGCGAACCGTCCTGGTGTCGAAGCGAACCGCATTGTCGAGCAGTTCCTTGATCGG
>CAZYPO010000072.1:0-3967 GCA_964649225.1 uncultured Gemmatimonas sp.
ATCTCCTTCTGCTGCCCCGCTGAGAGCTCCTCGCCCGGATCCAGGCACCAGCGTCCGCGCAAGAGTCCCTGTCGCCTCAGCACTTCGTGGATCCCCGGGATACAACCGTGGAAGGCGTTGGCCGCATCGAAGATCGCGCCGTTCGCATCGGTGATCTGGGCGCCCAGGCTCAACAGCCCGGCTGGAATCTCCGGCCCGGTCCGGCGGCGGCTTTTCACCAGGGTGTGGCAGCGCTCGAGCAGCGCGACCGCCTTGCTGGTCCAGAACGCCCAATGCCCGAGCAGCCCGCCCACCATCCGCACCTGGCTCGCGCTGCGATGGCTGCCGACCGGATAGCGCGTGAGCAGGTCGATCAGGATGTTGTCGTCATTCCCGGTGTACAGCGCGATGTCGCGCTGCCGGCCCGCCGCCGCGACCGCGCGCACCACGTCCCAGGTATCGTAGCGATTGAAGGGCGCGATCTTGATCGCCACCACGCTCTCGATCTCGACAAACCGACGCCAGAAGGCGTACGACAGCTTGCGCCCACCGGCGGCGGGCTGCAGATAGAATCCCATGAGGGGTATTTCCTCCCCCACGGCCCGTGCGTGAGCGATGAGCTGACGATCCGACGCCCGCGCGAGCGCGCCGAGGCCCAGCAGCCCGAGGTGATAGCCCAGCTCACGCGCGGTACGCGCTTCCGCAACCGCCTGGCGGGTTGCACCGATCACACCCGCTACGCGCACGATTGGTCGCTTGCGGCGCTGCTCCCATTCCGCAATCGTCTCCGCCGCGAGCTCGAGCACCGGGCGGTAGAGCGCGAACTTGGGATCCCGGATGGCGAATTGCGTGGTGTGCACACCCAGCGCGAGTCCGCCCGCGCCGGCGTCGAGGTAGTAGCGGGTCAAGGCGCGTTGGCGGCGCTCGTCGAGCTTCCGCCCCGCGGTCAGCGCGAGCGGATGCGCGGGGATCACCACGCCGCGGCGCAACACCGGGCGCCAGCTCAGAATGTCCCCTCCCGATTCTCGAAATGAGTCGGCTTGCCCAGTGACCGCCCGCCCTGCTCTACCCATCGCGCCACCTGCTCGATCATCTGCTCGATCGAAACGCTGGGAACCCCGAACAACTGCTCCATGCGCGCCGCGTCGCTGAGCAGCGCGGCAGTGCCCTCGGTGCCGGTGAACTCCGGCTCCCGGTCCCAGCGCCGTCCGAATTGCGCGGCCAGCCAACGGACCGAATGCGCCGGACGCCCGGTGACGTTGAGCACCAGCGGGGGCACCGTGCAATGGGCCAGCGCGCGCAACGCGATGGCGTTGGCATCCCGCTGCCAGATCACGTTCACCCTCCCCATCGCCAGATCCACCGGCCGGCCGGCCCATACCCGGTCGGCGATGTCGCGCAGGACACCGTAGCGGGGCTCGATGGCGTAGTTGAGCCGAAGGATCGCCATCGGCGTAGAATTCTGCCTGGAGAAAAACTCCAGCACCCGCTCGCGGGCCAGGGCAGACTCGGCGTACTCACCGACCGGGCCGGTGGGATCGGACTCACTCGGCCCCGGTCCGTCCACCGAAGCGAGCGGATATACGTTGCCCGTGGAGAACGCGACGATGCGGGCCCGCGGAAACCGCCCGGCCACCACTCCGGGGAGGAACGCATTGATCGCCCAGGTACGGGCCTCCTCCCCCGTGGTCCCAAACTTCTGGCCGACCATATAGATCAGATTCGGCGCGTCGGGAAGCCGGGCCAACCCATCGCGGTCAAACAGATCGCACTGCAGAGTCTCGACCCCATCCCGTTCCAGTGACTGCCGCAGGCCGGGGTTCGAGAACCTCGCTACGGCAATCACCCTGCGCGGCGTTCCCGCCGCGAGCGCCGCCCGCTGCGCCAGTCGCGCCAGGCTTGGCCCCATCTTGCCGCCGGCTCCCAGAATGAGCAGGTCGCCGTCGAGCACCCGCATCACCTGGCGCTCGGCGTCCCTGGGCTCACAGAGCAGCTCCTCGAGCGCCGCCTCATCGGGCACGACAGTAGGAATTGGCACGGCTCCGCTTACTATAATCGCGGAATGCTGACCTCGGAGGAGCTGGAAGCGCTGCGCACCGCCATCCCGGCCGATCCGGACCTTGCTCGGCTGTTGCAGACCCTGCGGGACCGGGCGGGGCCGTTGCTCGAATCCCCTCCCGTCGTGCCCCAGGTCAAGGCGCTGCTTTCCCGGAACGGCGGCTTCTGCCCCAACGATGGCGCCACCCTTCGGTTCGATCCGCGCAGTCCCGACCAGCACCGCTGCCCTCGCTGCGGCCAGGCATTCTCCGGCGAGCGGCACCACCGCAACTGGGCCCGCGCCCAGCACCTCTGGCTGGCCGAGCGCATCGCGGAACTTTCGCTCCTGGCGGGGGTGACGGAAGACGGCCGGGCCGCGGCGCGGGCCGGTGAGCTCCTCGAGACCTACGGCGAGCTGTATCTCCGGCTTCCCAACCGCGACAACGTGCTGGGGCCCTCGCACCTCTTCTTTTCGACCTACCTCGAGTCCTTGTGGCTCACCTCGTACCTCGCCGGCGCGTTCCTGCTGCGAGGGGCCGGCCTGCTCAGCGAGAACGGGGTCGCGGCGGTCAACCAGGTAGCCGAGGCAGCCGCTGGCCTGATCGGCGACTTCAACGAAGGGTTGTCCAACCGGCAGACCTGGCACGCGGCGGCGCTCACTGCGATCGCGGCCTGGTTCGGCGACGAGGAGCTCGCCCGCACCGCGGTCGAATCGCGGACCGGCCTGCTGGGTCACCTTGCCGACGGATTCGGCGAGGATGGGCTGTGGTGGGAGGGCGAGAACTATCACCTCTTCGCACTGCGGGGTCTCATGCAAGGAATGCATTGGGCCCGGGCGATGGGGTTCGACCTGCTCGACGATCCGGAGCTGGGCCGGCATTTCCGCGCGGCGCTGCTGGGACCGGCGCAGTCCGCGCTCCCGGACTTCACCTACCCCGCGCGGCGCGACTCCCGCTACGGAGTCTCGCTCGCGCAGCCCGCCTCGCTCGAGTTATGGGAGATCGGCCGCGCCTGGCTTGGGGGCGACGACCAGCTCAACGCCTGGCTCGGCGCGCTCTACGCCGATCCGCACCCCCTGCCGCCCGCCGAGCACTACGACGCCTGGCTGCACGACGCGGGACGCACCGCCCCGGCGCGTTATGCCCGCGGCGAGCTTTCCTGGTGGGCGCTCACCGCCATGCAACCGGCGCCGAGTGCCGTCCCGGATGCGATCGAACCGGGGCAGGAGGTAATCGTCGAGGGGCTTCCGGGTAGCGCGTTACTCGCAAGCCAGGGCCTCGCCGTGCTCCGACAGGGCGGACATTACGCCAGCCTCGAATGCGGCCGCGAAATCGGCGGTCATGGCCATCCCGACCGTCTTCATCTGACGCTCCACGCCGGGGGAGTGCACTGGCTTCCCGATCAGGGCACCGGTTCCTACGTGCAGCCCTCGCTGGCCTGGTATCGCTCGGCGCTGGCGCACAACGCGCCCATTCTGGATGGCGTCAACCCCGGCGGAGAGGATGCCTGGTGCGAAGCTTTCGCCGAGACCGGCGAATGGGCCTGGACCCGGGGCCATGCGGGCCCGGCCCGCCGCACCCTCGTCGCCACCACAACGCAACTGCTGGATATTCTCGAGATCGAGGCGGATTCAGAGCGGGAGGTCTTGCTGCCGTGGCACTTCCAAGGCGAGCTGGAGCTGGAATCCGCCGGCCATTGGGAACCGGCGATCCTCGAGCATCCCTTCGTTTCGAACCTGGAGCGCCTGGTCCCCGAGGCGGAGGGCGCGATCGCGGTGTTGCTGCGGCATCCCGGGCAAGGGCAGCGGATCCGGGTGCGCTTCCTCGCGCCGGGAGCGGAGCTCATCCGCGCGGTCGCGCCGGGCCTGCCCGTCAATCCGGAGCTCAGGCCGTTTCTGCTGCTGCGCGGACGGGCAGCCAAGACCCGCTGGGTCACGATCCTGGACCTTGCC
>CAZYPO010000072.1:4067-14820 GCA_964649225.1 uncultured Gemmatimonas sp.
TCAATTGGGACGGCGAGGCGCTCTACCTCGCCGTGGCCGTCAGCAAGCCGGAGCTCTGCTTCCGCTCGCCGGACGCTCCGCCGCTCCTGCTCGACAACGAGCCCGAGGACATCAACTCCGACGGAATTCAGCTTTACCTGCGCGACGGGGACGGGGAGCATGGCGTGCTGCTCAATCCGGCGAGCGACGGGCAGCTCCTCGTACGTCGCATCGGAGCTGGCGGACGAACCACGGTCTCAGCGAGTGGACGCTGGGCCCGCACCGAGCAGGGCTACCTCGTCACCGCGCGCCTCGATCTCGCCAGCGTCCGGCAGCTCGGGCCCGGCGCGACGCTCGGCTTCGATCTCCTGGTCAACGAGATGCAGCCCGGTCGGCTCCGCCGAGCCGGACAGCTGGTCTGGAGCGGTGCCGGCGGCTGGATCTACCTGCGTGGCGACCGGCAGGATTCCGCTCAGCTCGGCGTGCTGGAACTGAGCTAACTTTCGGACCTTGGGTGAGCTTTCACCCTCATACAGGAGCTGTCCCATGTCACTCCCGATTCGACTCGCCTGCGTCGCCGCACTGCTCGTTGTCGCGACCACCCCGCTCTGCGCCCAGCGCCGGACGACGGTCGTCAAGGGACCGAAGGGCAAGGTCCACGTGGTACATCCGAGAACACGGGTCGTGTGGAGAACCAACGACCGCGTCATCTTCCGAAACTACTTCCACACGCACCGCATCGTGTTCGTTCCCCTCAGGGTGGAAGTGGCACGCCTCGTGGTGATCGGCAAACCACTCCCGGTGACGGTGGTGCGGACACCGATGCCGCGGGATCTCGTCGTGCTGCTCGCGCCACCCCCGACCGGCTACCAATACTTCATCGTGGGAGACCGGGTGGTGATCGTGGATGATGTGGGCATGGTTTCCGACATTCTCCTCGATGTGTTCGACAGATGATGATGCGCCTACGGGTGGGCGGGCTTGCGCTCTGGCTGCTGGCTGCTCCCGCCGTACTCCTCGCCCAGTCCGCAGAGGCGTCCGAGCAACTGCGGCGCATCTTCGCGTCGGCTGAGTTCTCGCCCAACCAACGCTTCGGCCCGGCGCGCTGGATCGAGAATGGCACGGCGTACCTTACCGTCGAGCCCTCAACGGCGGTCCGCGGGGCGCGCGATATCGTGCGCTACCAGTCGGCCACGGGGGCGCGGATCATCATGGTCGCCGCCAGCCAGCTGGTTCCGCCCGGGGCCGCCGCCCCGCTCGAGATCGACGATTACAGCTGGTCGGCCGACGGCGCCCGGCTGCTGCTCTTCAGCAACAGCCAGCGCGTCTGGCGCCAGAACACCCGGGGCGATTACTGGGTGCTCGATCGGGCCGGCGGGCGATTACGCAAGCTGGGTGGACCGGAGGCGCCCGCATCCTCCCTGATGTACGCGAAGTTCTCCCCAGCCGGCGACCGCGTGGCGTACGTGCGGCAGGGTGAGCTGTACGTCGAGCAGCTCGTCGACGGCCGGATCACCCGGCTTACCTCGGGAGCCGATTCGCTGCACGTCAACGGCATGTCGGATTGGGTCTACGAAGAAGAGTTCGATCTGCGCGATGGATTCCGCTGGTCGCCGGACGGGACCAGGCTGGCGTACTGGCAGTTCGACATGACCGGCGTCGGCACCTTCCGGCTGATCAACGACACCGATTCGCTCTATCCCAAAGTCATCCCGATTCAGTATCCCAAGGCCGGCACGCCCAACTCGGCGGTCCGCGCCGGCGTGGTGAGCGCCGAGGGCGGACCCACGCGCTGGATCGAGCTGGGGGATGATCTCCGCGAGAATTATCTGCCCCGCATGGAATGGGTGGGCGCGGGAGAGCTCGTCCTGCAGCGGATGAACCGGCTGCAGAACACCAACCGCGTCGTCTTGGCGGATGCCGCGACCGGTGTGGCGCGCACCATCCTCACTGAGCGCGACAGCGCCTGGGTGGACGTGGTGGACGATCAGACCTGGCTGGCCGGGGGCGCAGAGTTCCTGTGGCCGAGCGAGCGCGATGGCTGGCGGCACCTGTACCGGGTTTCCCGCGATGGCGCCAAGGTCAGCCTCATCACCCCGGGCGCATTCGACCTGGTCTCAGTGACGGGCGTGGACGAGCACGGAGGCTGGCTCTACTACATCGCCTCGCCCGACAACGCGACCCAGCGTTACTTGTATCGCAGCCGACTCGACGGCAAAGGCGCCGCGCAACGCCTTTCCCCGTCCGATGCGCCCGGCACCCATCGCTATCAGATTTCGCCCGACGCGGAGTGGGCCTTTCACACTTATTCCCGCTTCGACCGGCCCGCGATCACCGAACTAATCCGGCTTCCCTCCCACCAGGTGGTCCGCACGTTGCTCAACGACCCGGCCCAGCTCGCCGCGGTGGCCGGCGTGATCACCCATCCCACCGAGTTCTTCAAAGTCTCAGTGGGTGAAGGGGTGACGCTGGACGGCTGGATGATCCGGCCGCGCGCCTTCGATTCGACCAAAACCTATCCGGTGCTGGTCCATGTCTACGGCGAGCCCGCGGGGCAGACCGTGGCCGATGCGTGGACCGGCAACGGAAGGCTCTGGCACCAGCTGCTGGCCGATCAGGGGTACGTCGTGGTCAGCTTCGACAATCGCGGCACGCCGGCGCCGCGCGGGCGCGCCTGGCGCAAGGTGGTCTATCGCGCCATCGGGCTCATCTCGAGCCGCGAGCAGGCCGAAGCGATCCGCGCGCTGACGCGGGCCCGGCCGTATCTCGACTCCACTCGCGTGGCCATCTGGGGCTGGAGCGGCGGCGGCTCCAGTACCCTGCAGGCGATGTTCCGCTATCCCGATGTGTATCAGGTGGGTATGTCCGTCGCACCGGTCCCGGACGAGAGCCTCTACGACACCATCTATCAGGAGCGCTACATGGGCCTTCCCGGCCCCAACGCCGAGGCCTACCGGCGTGCCTCCGCGATCAATGTCGCGGAGGGTCTGCGCGGCAAGCTCCTGATCGTGCACGGGTCGGGGGATGACAACGTTCACTACCAGGGCTCCGAGCGCCTGGTGAATCGGCTGGTCCGGCTCGGCAAGAGCTTCGACTTCATGACCTACCCCAATCGCAGCCACTGCATCTGCGAGGGAGCCGGTACCACCCTGCACATCTACTCGCTGCTGACCCGTTACCTGCTGGAGCATTTGCCCGCGGGGCCCAGGGTGAGCGTGTCGAGCCATGACTGAACGGTCGGGCCTGCCGCTGGTCGCGGTTCTACTCACGGCCGGAGGGCTGGGTGGCCTGCCGCGTTCCAACCCGCCGTTGCCGGGCGTCGTTGCCAACGAAAACCGCGTTCCCGCCGGCCGGCTCCATCACGACACGCTGACCCTCGAATTGGAAGTCCGGCTGGCGCGCTGGCGCCCGGAGTCTCCGGGGGATAGCGGCATTGCGGTGGCGGCCTTTGCCGAGCCCGGCAAGGCGCCGCAAATCCCCGCCCCGCTGATCCGGGTCCCCGCGGGCACTCAGATCACTGCCACGATTCGGAACGCGCTGACCGATTCCACCATCACGCTCTATGGTATGGCGGCGCACCCGGCGGCGGAGCGTGACACCGTGATGCTCCGGCCGGGGGAGTCCCGCCAGGTGCGCTTTGCCGCGGGGGCGCCGGGCACTTACCTCTACGCAGCCGTGGCCGGGACGCACAATCCCGACAAGGACGATGAAAGGGAAACCACCGGCGGCGCGTTCGTGATCGACCCACCCGGCGGCTCCCCGCCGGACCGGGTGTTCGTCATCAACATCTGGGGCACGCAGGTGGACTCGGTCACCTATCCCAATGCTGTGGCGATCAATGGCCGCTCCTGGCCCTGGACCGAGCGAATCGCGGCGGAGGTGGGTGACACGCTGCGCTGGCGCTGGGTCAATGCGAGCGTCCGGAACCACCCTATGCATCTCCATGGGTTCTACTTCACCCTCATGGCTGTCGGCAACTCTTTCAGAGACTCCACCTTCGCGCAAAACGATCGCCGACTGCTGGTAACCCACGACACCCGGCCCCTGGAGACCTTCGCCATGAGCTGGGTACCGGAGCGCCCGGGCAACTGGCTCTATCACTGCCACATCGCGTTTCACGTGCTTCCTGGCTCCGCCACTCTCGATCCTGCCGACACCACGGCACATCAGCGGATGTCGGACAACCCGGCGCGCCACATGGCCGGCTTGATCCTGGGGATCTCCGTGGCGGCGCCCCCTGGGTGGAAAGATCCCGAGCGAACCAGTCCCCGGCGGCTGCGGCTGTTCGTGCAGGAGGGCGCCAGGCGGGGACGCTCGCCCCGGGCGCTCGGCTTCGTTTTACAACGCGGAGCCACTCCCCCGGCCCCCGATTCCGTCGCGATTCCCGGCGCCATGCTGGTGCTCACCCGCGGGGAACCGACCGACATCAGCGTCCTCAACCGGTTGCGCGAGCCCACGGCAATCCACTGGCACGGCATCGAGCTGGAGAGTTATTCCGACGGCGTGGCCGGCTGGAGCGGGGCCGTGAGGAGGCTCGCCCCCTCCGTGCAGCCGGGCGACTCCTTCGTGGCGCGGCTCACCCTGCCGCGCGCGGGCACCTTCATGTACCACACCCACATGAACGACATCGAGCAGCTCACCTCGGGGCTGTACGGCCCCATCGTGGTGCTGGAGCCGGGAGAGCGTTTCGATCCCGCGCGCGACCACGTGTTCATCGGGGGCTGGGACGGCCGCGATGAAGACCTTCTGATCAATGGAGACTCAATTCCCCGGTCACCGCTCGAGCTCACAGCCGGCGTGGCGCACCGCTTCCGCTTCATCAACATCGGCCCGGCGGCAGGCTACTGGCCCACGCTGCGGCAGGACACCACGCTGATGAGCTGGCGCAATG
Organism: uncultured Gemmatimonas sp.; assembly: GCA_964649225.1. GTDB lineage: Bacteria > Gemmatimonadota > Gemmatimonadetes > Gemmatimonadales > GWC2-71-9 > JABFSM01. The sequence goes on from CAZYPO010000072.1 coordinate 8,938, forward strand.
TCGCGAAGGACGGTGCCGAGCTGCCCGCTGGGCGGGCCGTTCTCAGTCCGGCCCGATTCCGCATTGAGGTGGGAGAGACCTGGGATTTCGAGTGGATCCCGCGCCCGGGGGAGTACACCCTGGCGCTGGGCGACCGGGACGAGCCGGCGTTCATCCAGCGGATCGTGGTGCGCTGAGTGATTGCCTACGAGGTGACGGTCGAGGTCGACGAAGGACTGGTCGAGCGCTACATGGAGTTCATGCGTGCCCGACACATTCCCAAGATTCTGGCCACCGGCTGCTTCTCACACGCGGAATTCAATCGGGCCACCGAGACCCGTTTCCGCCAGCGTTACCTGGCGGACAACCTCGCGGAGCTGGAGCGCTATCTCGAGCGGCACGCCCCGTCGCTCCGTGAGGATTACACGCAGCACTTCCCCGAAGGCACCCGCCTCACCCGCGAGATCTGGGAAGAGATCGGCCGCTGGGCGAGCTAGCGGCGCCGGGCCCAGCGAGTCGAACGCCCTACTCCCGCACCACCGTCCGGAGCACCAGCACCGTGACGTTGTCACTGCCCCCGGCGTCGAGCGCATCCTGAAGCAGGGCGCGCGCCGCCTGCTCCGAGGATGTCAGCTCGGCCAGCCGGCGCGCGATCTGCTCATCGGACACGTGCTTGGTGAGCCCGTCGGTACAGAGCATCAGCATGTCGCCGAGCTTGAGGTCGGTCCGGGACACCTCCGGCACCCAGGAAGCCCCTCCCAGCGAGCTCGAGAGGACGTTGGCGTAAGGGCTGCGCGCGGCTTGCTCGGGGCTGAGCACACCCGAATCGAGCAGGTCCTGCGCCATCGTCTGATCCCGCGTCAGCTGCGTCAGCGCGCCTTCCCGGAAGAGGTAGCAGCGACTGTCACCCACCTGCAGCAGATAGAGGGTCGGCCACACCGCGACGAACATGGTGAGGGTCGTGGCCATCCCCTTGCGATCGCCGCTCTCCTTTGCGTGCCGCGCGATCAGCTCGTGGCTGCGCTGGGCCGCGTCCCGCAGGGAGCCCAGGAAATCCTCCGAATCGGCCTGCTCGCCGGCGAAGCAGCATTGCATCGTATGGGTGACGTACCCCGCGATCGCCTCCACCGCCGAGCGGCTCGCCGTCTCGCCACCGGAGTGCCCGCCGACCCCGTCGCAGACCATTCCGACCGAGGCGATGCGCTGGCTCGGGATCTCGATCAACTCGGGATTCGGCAGACTGGTGACGTGGACCCGCATCGTCTTGTGCAGGGTCGTGACCAGGAAGTGATCCTGATTGTCCTTGCGAACCAGGCCTCGATCGGTAATCCCGAAGAAGTCGAGATCCTCGTCGCGTGGCTTGGTCGCGCCGGTGGTTCCGGTGGGTGGGGCGGCAGGAATCGGAGTCGAGGGCATCAAGCAGCGAAGTTACCCCCCCTCACGGGAGTCGCAAGCGGCCTCCCGCGCGCTGGCACGCCGGCCGGGCCGCCGGTAAGTTGCCCAGGCAAGCGCCCTAAGGGGTAGCCCGCCCTGGAATCCGCCAAATCGTGCCGTTTTGGCAGAAAACCCCGGTATACCCATTGCTCCTCGACGTCTCGACCTGTACGACCTACGACCCCTACCGAAGGGCAAACAGATGGCCTCGAAAATCATTGGCATTGACCTCGGCACGACCAATTCCGTCGTCGCCGTGATGGAAGGCGGTGACCCCGTCGTCATCCCCAACGCCGAAGGCGGGCGCACCACCCCCTCCGTCGTGGCATTCACGAAGGATGGTGAGCGCCTGGTCGGTCAGGTGGCCAAGCGGCAGGCGGTCACCAACCCGAGGCAGACGGTCTTCTCGATCAAGCGGTTCATGGGGCGCCGGATGGCGGAGATCACCGAGGAGGTGAAGCGGGTGCCCTACAAGGTCGAGGCCGGCCCCAATGGCCTCGCGGCGGTCGAAATCGCGGGTAAGAAGTACACGCCACCCGAGATCTCCGCCATGATCCTCCAGAAGATGAAGCAGACCGCGGAAGACTACCTCGGCTACACGGTCGAGAAGGCGGTCATTACGGTGCCCGCTTACTTCAACGATTCCCAGCGGCAGGCCACCAAGGACGCGGGCAAGATCGCCGGGCTCGAGGTGGTGCGCATCATCAACGAGCCGACTGCCTCCGCGCTGGCCTATGGCCTCGACAAGAAGAAGGAAGAGAAGATCGCGGTCTTCGACCTGGGCGGCGGCACCTACGACATCTCGGTGCTCGAGCTCGCGGAAGGGGTCTTCGAGGTCAAGAGCACCAACGGCGACACCCACCTGGGCGGCGACGATTTCGACCAGCGGCTGATCGACTGGCTGGTGACGGAGTTCAAGAAGGACCAGGGTATTGACCTCTCCAAGGACCCGATGGCGCTACAGCGCCTCAAGGAGGCCGCGGAGAAGGCCAAAATGGAGCTGTCGAGCACGGCGCAGACCGACATCAACCTGCCGTTCATCACGGCAGACCAGTCCGGGCCCAAGCACCTCAACATGAGCCTGACGAGGGCCAAGTTCGAGTCGCTGGTGGACGACCTCATCCAGCGGACCATCCCGCCCATGCAGCAGGCCCTCAAGGATGCCGGGCTCGATCCCAAACAAATCGACGAAGTGATCCTGGTCGGCGGCTCAACCCGGATCCCGAAGGTCCAGCAGATCGTGAAGGATTACTTCGGGAAGGAGCCCAACAAGTCGGTCAACCCCGATGAGGTCGTGGCCATCGGCGCCGCGATCCAGGGCGGGGTGCTGGCCGGCGAGGTAAAGGATGTCCTGCTGCTCGACGTCACCCCGCTTTCGCTCGGTATCGAGACGCTGGGCGGCGTCACCACCGTGCTCATCCCGCGCAACACCACGATCCCCACCCGCAAGTCGGAGGTGTTCTCCACCGCGGAGGACAACCAGACGACGGTGGAGATCCACGTGCTCCAGGGCGAGCGCCAGATGGCGATCGACAACCGGACCATCGGCAAGTTCCAGCTCACCGGGATTCCGCCGGCTCCGCGCGGGATGCCGCAGGTCGAAGTGACGTTCGACATCGACGCCAACGGCATCCTGCACGTCTCGGCCAAGGACAAGACCACGGGCAAGGAGCAGAAGATCCGGATCGAGGCCTCGAGCGGTCTGTCCGACGCCGAGATCGACAAGATGGTCAAGGCGGCCGAGCTGCACGCTAAGGAAGACCAGGAGCGCCGGGAGCAGATCGAGGCACGCAACCAGCTCGACGGCCTGGTCTACAAGGTCGAGAAGGACAGCAAGGATTGGGTGGACCGGCTGCCGGCCGACACGAAGAGCCGGCTGGACGCGGCGGTGGAATCGGGCCGCCAGGCGCTGCGGGCCGGCGACCCGGCCGGGATCAAGACCGCACTCAACGAGCTCAACGCCGCCTACTCAGCGGCCGGCGCCTCACTCTACCAGCAAGCCTCCTCCACCAGCGGCGCGCAGCCTCAGGCCGACGGCGCACCCGGAGCGGAGGAGAAGCCAAAGGAAGATGTGGTGGAGGCCGATTACGAAATCGTTGATGACGATAAGAAGTAGGGATGCGACGCGGATCGCGCCGCAGGCATCCCTGCTATACTTAGAGAACCGTACTACGTACCACGTTTCATCGAGAGGTGTATCACCAACATGTCTGTCCGTAAGCTGAACTGGCTCAAATTCGGCGGCCTCGTGGGGCTGGCCTTTGTGCTCGGGCTCCTCTTTGCCGGGCTGCTCAATCTTCCCAAGAACTCGCTGGCGCAGGGCGGGGGTACCAGGCTGACCGCCACGCAGTCATCCGAGCTCAAGAAACCAGCGGCAGCTCCGCTCCCGGCGGCTCGCCCGCTGGTGGAGCTGAGCGATGCTTTTGCCGCCGTGGCCGAGCACGTCCGGCCCAGCGTCGTGTTCATCAAGTCGCAACGCAAAGAGCGGGTGGCACAGATGCAGGTGCCGCGCGGCTTCGAACCATTCTTCAATTTCCCGCAGCAGCAGCCGGGGCAGCCCAGGATCGAGCGTGGCTCCGGCTCGGGCTTCGTGGTGTCGGAGGATGGCTACATCCTCACCAATAACCATGTGGTGGACGGCGCCCAGAAGGTCACGGTCCAACTGCTGGACCGTCGCTCGTTCCCGGCCAAGGTCGTCGGTACCGACCCCAACACCGACGTGGCGGTGATCAAGATCGACGCGCGCGGGCTCGAGCCCGCCGCTCTGGGATCGAGTGCCAGCACCCGCATCGGGGAATGGGTCCTGGCGGTGGGCAATCCGCTGGGTGATAACCTCACCTTTACCGTCACCTCCGGCATCGTCAGCGCCAAGGGCCGCGGCCGGCTGCAGCTGCCCGGGGCCACCGACCGGAGCATTCAGGACTTCATCCAGACCGACGCCGCCATCAACCCGGGCAATTCGGGCGGGCCGCTGGTCAACGTCCGTGGCGAGGTCATCGGCATCAATTCCGCCATCGCCAGCGAGACGGGTTACAACGTGGGCTACGGGTTCGCGATTCCGATCGACTTGGCCAAGCAGGTGATGGACCAGCTGATCAAGAACGGCAAGGTGGAGCGGGCGGCGCTCGGGGTGTTTGTCGAGGAGGTTTCGGCGACCGACGCGCAGTACCTGGGCCTGCCGGAGGTCCGCGGAGTGCGAATTCGCTCCTACTCCAATGACAACTCTCCGGCCAAGCAGGCTGGACTGGTGCCGGGTGACGTCATCATCACGATCGACGGCCGCGAGGTCGACTACGTCTCCCAGCTTCAGCAGATCGTGGGCTTCAAGCACCCGGGCGAGACCGTGAAGGTCGAAGTGGCCCGTAAAGGCGGCGAGCGCCGCACCCTCACCGTGCGCCTGATCTCTGCCCAGGCAATCACCAATCAGACCGCCGAGCAGGACAACGCCAACCAGGGCGACTCGGCCGACAAGAGCGGAGCAGCACCGGCCGGGGCGACCATCCGTCCTCTTGGCGTCACGGTGACTCCGCTCACCGCGGCGATGGCCGGCGAGCTCAGTTTACCGGCGACCGTCCACGGCCTGCTGGTTCAGACTGTGGACCCCGAAGGTCCCGCGGCCGAAGACCTGGTGGGCACCAACAACAGCGAGACGCCGGATGTGATCATCTCGGTCGAAGACGTCCCGGTGCGTTCCGAGGGTGATCTGCGCGGAGCACTCCGGCGTGCGGGACCCGGAGGCATCGTCACCCTGATCGTGTATAACAGCCGTGGCGGGCAGCGCGTGGAGCGAGTGCGGCTGGGGAATTAGCGATCAGCGATTAGGCGTGGGGGAGGCACGAAGGGGCCTGGAGAGGATTCTCCGGGCCCCTTCAGCATCCGCCCCAATCACTGACCCCGAGTTACTTCGCTACGATGATCTTGTTGGCCGCCGCGATCGAATCCCACTGCTTCCACCCCCAAGCTGCGAGCATGCCGTCCACCACGATAACGGGGGAGAGCTCCCGGTCGGAAACGCTGCCGGAGTCGGCACCGGGCTTGGCGTAGTAGAGCGCCTCGATGTAGTGCCCCCCAACGAGGTAGGGATCGGTCCTGGCCGGCTTCTCGACGCCGAAGAGCGCAAGCGCGCTGTCTTTCGGGATCCCGACGGTGAGCTTCTCGAAACGGCTATCGGAGCGGCACGCCGCGAGAACGGTGCCGAGCAGCAGGACATGAGCGATTCCACGCGGTCTGGCCACGGCTGTCTCCATGTGGGAAGAGTGGATGGGGTCCAATCTAAGCGCGCCGGGGCGCTGTTTCCATAGGAAACGTTGTGGCAATTGCCGCGGGTTATTAGGATATTGGTTGTGCCGCGAGCGTGGCGGAACTGGCAGACGCGCAGGACTTAGGATCCTGTCCCGTAAGGGGTGCGGGTTCAAATCCCGCCGTTCGCATCAACCTGCAGGACAATCAGTTAGTGGTTGCTTCGTAGTA
>CAZYPO010000073.1:0-1776 GCA_964649225.1 uncultured Gemmatimonas sp.
GCGCTGGCGAGCTGGGGCAACCCCCTCTTTCCCACCGTGCTGATCTACGCGCTGTTCGTGGTCATGGGGTTGGGTTCGTTGCGCTTCATGCAGCTGGTCGAGCGTGCCCGACATTTGCTGGAGCAGGGCTACTCGGTCGCGGACGTCCGCACCGCGCTTGACCGGCCGAAAGAAAGCTACGCCTTGCGGTTCCAAGTGGTGAGCGGATTGCCCGCCAAGGCACGACGTTGGTTTCCGCGCTGGGTGCTCGCGACGGAGGGCGTGGTCGGCGCCGGACTCTGGGTGGCCGGGTGGCGCTGGTGGGCCCACGCCTCGCGTGGCGCTATTGCGGACGGACTGCTGTTTGCGGTACTCACTCTGGTTCCCCTCGTGTTGCTGCGCACGCTGTTCGCGCGGATGCTGCGGCCGGGAAAGCACAGTTGGTGGTCGCGACTCTGGTGGAAGGTGATGGAGTGGAAGGTCTTCAAGGTCGCCCGGATTGGAACCGGCCCCGCGGCCATTTCCGCTTCGGAGCCGACCGAGATCGCGCTCGGCGGCGGAGCGCGGAAATTGTTCGAAGCCATGCCGCGGGAGCTGCAGGGGCGCTTTGCCGAGGTTCCTCGTGTGCTGGAGCGGCTCGAGGCCCAGGCCGGCTGGCTGCGGGAGAAGCGCGGCCCGGGTGGCAGCGAGCGGCTTGCCTCCACGCTCGCCGCGTTGGAACATGTTCGCCTGGATTTGCTGCGCTTGCGGGCCGGCACCGGCAGTGAGGGCGAGCTCACCGCGGATCTCGACGCCGCCCGCCGTGTTACCGAGCGAATCGAAGCTTTACTCGACGCCCGCAGGGAGTTGGAATCACCCCCGCTTTCGGAGCATGACTGAGCCTCTCAGGCCAGCCCAAAGGGCAAGGGAGAGCAACGGAAGTGCGATGGCGACGAGCGCCGGAATACGTATCCTGCCCAGCCTCGGATGAGGTGGTCAGCACCAATATATTGGGGCATCCGGCACCCGGCATTCCTAAATGACATCGCTTCGTTGTCCTCACTGCCATCACCCCCTGGATGCCGGAACGGGAGACCAGCTCGTCTGTGGAGGCTGCCAGAGAGTTTTCCCCGTCCTGCTGGGGATCCCGGACCTTCGCGTATCGGACGGACCCTACCTCAGCAACGCGGATGACTGGACCAAGGCCCGTCGGATTGCCGCGGAGTATCCGCGGAGCAGTTTTGCGGACCTCCTCGCGTTGTACTACCGGCTCACTCCGGAGGTTCCGCCCGACGACGCCCGGCGTTTTACCCACGCGCTGCTGAGCGCGGAAGCGCGGGCGACCGAGACGCTGACGTCATGGACGGCGCTGGCCGGTCATCCGCTCGCTCCGGGTACCCGTTTCCTCGAAGTCGGTTGTGGCACCGGTGCTCTACTTGCGAATGTGGTCCGGCTCGGCAGCCAGGCGCTTGGGGTCGACGTGTCCCTGCGCTGGCTCGTCATCGCCCGACGAAGACTGGAGACGGCTGGCACGCCGGTGCAGCTCCTCTGCGCCAACGCGGAAGCGCTCCCGCTCGCGAGCGGCAGCGCCGAGCGCGTCGCGTTCGATTCTGCCCTCGAGCACTTTCACGACGGTGTCGCGGCCGTCCGGGAGGCGGCTCGCGTTCTCGCACCTGGCGGCGAGTTGTGGACCTCGACGCCCAACCGGTGGAGTCTCGGCCCGGATCCCCATCTCGGCATCTGGGCCGGCGGCCTCTTGCCCGAAACCCTCACCCGGAAGCTCGCGGCGCGACGCGGAGCGCTTGCCCCCGCGCGCCA
>CAZYPO010000073.1:1876-14659 GCA_964649225.1 uncultured Gemmatimonas sp.
CCCGGCTGCATGAGCTGTGTCGGGTGTCGACTCACCAGCCTGGAAAGGGTCCGCCCGTATCGGCTGGACTCCGGGCGCGGACGGACGCTCTTCGGAGGTGCCTGGCTTTACCGCTGCCGCGACTGCGGCCTGGTGCAAGCCAAGCCGCTGCCCGGCGCGGAAGGGCTCGCCTCTTACTACGCGAGGACCTATCGCACGGGCGGCCGGCACGGGGCCGAGGCCGCCATCGTCAGGGATTTTCCCCGGGACAATCTCTTCTATTACCACCGCGGCCAGTCGATCGCCGCGCTGCTCGAACCCCACCTGCGGGCCCGTGACTTCGGCGGAACCCCTCGAGTGCTCGATATCGGGGCGGGCTTCGGCCATCTGCTGCATGCATTCGGTGAGCGTTTCCCTCGTGCGTCCCGAACCGCTCTCGAGCTCTCCGAGACCTGCTTCCCCCACCTCGAGGCCCTGGGGATCCGGGTTATCCGGGAGCCGATCGAAGCGTGGCTCGCGCGGAGCGAAGCCGAGTTCGACGTCATTTTGCTGTCGCATGTCCTGGAGCACCTTCGCCAGCCGGTCGAGGTGCTCGCGGGGCTCCGCTCCCGCTTGAGCCCGAACGGGCTGTTGTTCGTCGAGGTCCCGAACATCCCGGCCGATTCGCTGGACCGCCATCTCGATCACGCCTGGGCGCCTCGGTTCGACGAGCCCCACCTCACGTTTTTCTCCCTGTCTACGTTCGACGTGACCTTGAAACGGGCTGGCCTCGACCTGCTCTTCTGCGCCCCCGCGGGTCCCGAGTATCAGGAGATTCCCGGCTGGCGGTTCAAGCTGCCGCAATTGCGGCCGTTGCTGGTGCGCGTGCTTCCCGCCGCGCTCAAGCGCGCACTGCGTCGCAACGCCGCCACCAGACCGCTGCAGACCTTCGGGAGAGCGGAACCGTTTTTTGAGTATGGAGGTCGGGCGATCTGGATTCGAAGCGTGTCGACGCCCGGTGGCGGTGCGCCGGTGGCGTGAAGTCAGCCCGCTCCGTGGGAGCCGGTTTGTGCAAGCCCGCGGAGAATCCGATGGCCTCCGGCCGGCAAGACCACGGCGCCGTAGAGAATCACCCCGAAGGGAATTGCCACCCAGACCGGTAGCGGCCGGAATCCCAGCAACCCGAGCGCCATCAGAATCACTCCGAGGAGCGGACGCCAGCCCATCCGGACACTCGGCAGCGGATAGCCCAGCCCCCGGCTGTAGCTCAACGCGATGATTGTGCGAATCGTCTCGGTTGCCAGGGTGGCCGTGGCGGCACCGACGGGTCCATAGCGTGGGATGAGCAACAGATTCAGCGCCAGGTTCACGCTGACCGCGACGACGGAGGTTCGCAACAGAAGCTCCGACCGCCGCTGCGCCACCTGACCGGCTTGCGCCACATTGCGGAGCCACGAGGCCGGCACCGACGCCGCCAGGAGCGCGAACGGCAGGGCCGCCTCCCGATAGCCCCCCCCGAACACGAATGGGATCAAACCCCCGGACACCAGCACTCCGCCGACGGCAACCGGCGCGCCAGCGAGGAGTACCTGCTGCAGCGAGAGCGCGTAGGTCCTGACACCGGCAGCGGAGTCCTGCCTGTCCCGGCTCAGCGCGGGGAGCAGACTCTGATAGTAGACCACGCCGAGATACACCAGGAAGCCGATGATGGTATACGCGGCGGCGTACTGACCCACTTCGGCGGGGCCGCGAAACAGCCGCAGCATGAGCAGGTCGGCGTTGAACATCACGAGACCGAGCAACGCGTGCAGCACGAGCGGCCAGGACTCGGCGAGCACGGGACGTGCGGTCCGCCACGCCGACCCGATCGGCAGCGGACCGATCACTCGCCCGACCAGGAGGGCAAGCAGCAGGGCACCGGTCGCATCGCCCAGGAACTGCGCCAGCGGCACCCGCACCAGGTCGCTGGGCTGGTGCAGCGCGAGGGCCACCACCAGCAGCATCAGGCTTTCGCTGGCCAGCCGGGTCAGCGCGGGTCCGACGGACGAGCTCAGCCCGAGATGGAGCCAGCGAAGATTGGCGGCCAGCGGCAACAGCGTCAGGCTGTAGAGGGCGATGAGCACGCCGTCGGGCTGCGGCAGGAACAGGAAGCCGATCACCGCGACGAGCAGAACCAACAGGGCGGCGATGCCGACCCGAATCACCACCAGCGCTGGGGCGATCCGCTGCGCAAAGCCGCTTTGGGCAGCCGCCTCGCGCAGCCCGATGGAGTCGATCCCGCCTTCGACCATGCAGACGAGATAGAGCCGCACCGCGGCCGCCACGCTGATGATGCCGAAAGCGGCCGCGCCGAGCCGGCGCGCGATCAGAACCGTGGCGGCAAATGCCACCAGCCGGGCCAGGGCCTCGCCCAGGGCGAGGACGCTGAAGGTCCGGCTGACGGAGGGCACCCTAGGGTTGTTCCGTGACCAGGTGCGCGATCCGCCGCGTGACCGCGGGCGCATCGTGCATGTCGATGTGCGATCCATCGTAGCAAGGCAGTCCGCCGATCTCGGGGTACGCGTCGGCGTCGATCATCCGGACGCCAGGAACCTCCGCGAGGCGATCCCAGTAGAGCGGCCTCGGATAGAGGATTTCCTCCATCGCCTTCCGACCACCGCATCCTGACAGGAGCAGAAAGACCACCTTTCCTCCGCGCTGCTGAATCCGCTTCACATCCGCTGCAATGCGCGCGATCCGTTGGTCCAGCGCCGGCCCCACCAGCGGGACGCCCCAGCGGCGCATGCTGACAAACGTCATTGTGTCAAACACTGCGGGCTGGTTCGGAGTCTTCCGCTCGATGGCAAAGTTGATGGGACGAAACAGGTCTTTCCTCAGGCGGTAGTGCACCGGGTGCAGCGTTCCGCCCAGGAGCGCCATGGTGATCAGCCGGTCGACTTGCAGCTCCGGGCGTCTGAACACCAGATGACTCGGCCCGTTGAGTCGGAGCACCGCTTCCCATCGCTTGGCGGGACTCTGGCGCGCTTCCCGGGCGGCCTTGACATAGGGCCCCACTGGCTCGGCCTGCATGAACGTCGCGAGTGGCAACATCTCGGCGGCGACGAACCCATGGAAGGTCGTATCAGCAGCCAGATCCGCCAGGACGGGCAATGACGATTCGCCCTCCACCGCCAGCATCACCGGCGGCTCGGAGCCGAGCGCGGCGGCCCACACCTGGGGATCGAGCGCCGCGCCTGTCCTGGAGCTGCCCACCAGCACGGTGGAGGTGGGCCGCACCCGGAGGCGGGCCAGTACCCACGCCTCGCGGTCTGCTTCGATCATCGGGACCCAACCGCGCCTTCTCCAGTAGGCCTCCCAGCTTCCCAGCAGGACCGCGACGATGCTCGCGGCCAGGACCCAGGCGCGAAGCCAGTGCCCGGTGGGCTTGCGGCTGTCAGAATTGGAAATAGATGAACGCACGGTCGTCACCGGGTACCAGGATCATCGCGAGCAGGAGCGAGGCGAGCACCAGCGACCGGCCCCACCAGGGAATTGCCTGCCACCTCGCCTCGAGACTGGTATCGCGCATCCACCAGTGCCCGCCCAGCAGAAAAACCGTGACGGCCGCGACGCCGAGCACGTTTCCAGTGCCCAGCACCAGCTGATCGCTGCCGCCACCTGAGAGCATCGTGGTCAGCAGGCGCCTCGCGTCGCCGAAGCTGTGGGCGCGGAAAAACACCCAAGTGAGGCACACCATCCCGAACGTCAGCAGGCCCAATCCGAGCCGGACCGACCCGAGCGAGAGCCACGCCGCCCCGCCCCAGAGCGCGCGGGCCATCCGTTCCAGGACAAGATAGCTGCCGTGCAGGCCACCCCAGGCCACAAACCGCCAGGAAGCTCCATGCCAAAGCCCGCCGAGCAGCATCGTGATCATCAGGTTGCGGCGAGCCCTCGACTCGCCGCCGCGATTGCCACCCAGCGGGATGTAGAGGTAGTCGCGCAGCCAGGTCGAGAGGGAGACGTGCCAGCGTCGCCAGAAGTCCGAGAACCCGATCGCGGCGTAGGGGAAGCGGAAATTGTCGGGGAACACGAACCCGAGGCAGAGCGCCGCCCCGATGGCGCAGGTCGAGTAGCCGGCAAAGTCCAGGAAAATCTGTCCCGAGAAGGCCAGGGTGCCGACCCATGCGTCGAGGAAGCCGGCCCGGCTCACCGCGTCGTAGACATGGTCGGCCACCGGCGCCATCAGCGCATCGGCCAGGACGACCTTCTCGAAGAGCCCGATGACCATCAGCGCCAGGCCCCATCCCATCTGATCCCTTGTGGCCTTGCGGGGCTCGACGCATTGCGGCAGGAAATCGGCCGCGCGAAGAATCGGCCCCGCCACCAGGTGCGGGAAGAAGGTGACGAAGAAGGCAAAGTCGAGAAAGGAGTTGCCGGGCTGTAATTGACGCCGGTAGACATCCAGCGTGTAGGACAGGGTCAGGAAGGTATAGAACGAAATGCCGATCGGCAGGATGATGTTCCAGTGCGGCGGCTGGTAGTGCACGCCGATCTGCGCCATCAGCCGGGTGAAGTTGTCGAGCAAGAACCCGCCGTACTTGAAGAAGCCGAGCACCCCGAGGTTGTACCCGAGGCTGATCAGGAGCAGCGCCTTGCGCGCGGCCGGCCGCTCGGTGGCGGCGAGCCGCTTGGCCACCAGCCAGTCGATCACCGTCGAGCCCATGAGCAGGAGCACGAAGGGAGGATTCCAGGCCGCGTAGAACAGGTAGCTGGCGACCAGCAGGAAGAGCTTGCGCTGGGTCCAGCTCAACGGGCCGTGATAGACGAGCATCACGATCGCGAAGAAGACCAGGAAGGTGAGCGAGTTGAAGACCATCCGCTCCTAACCGCTCAGGAGGACTTCGCGCCTTTGCCCTTGAACAGGCCGACCAGTTTCACCAGGGGGTCGAACGCCTGGTCGACCACCCGCTCTTTGAGCGGAATGATCGCATTGTCCGTGATGTGGATGTTCTCGGGACACACCGTGGTACAGCACTTGGTGATATTGCAGTAGCCGATGCCGTGCGCCGTGCGCAATTCCTCCCGGCGGTCCAGCACGTCGAGTGGATGCATTTCCAGCGCGGCCACGTGGACCAGGAAGCGCGGCCCGATGAACTCGTCGTGGAGCTGATGGTCGCGCAGCACGTGACAGACATCCTGGCAAAGAAAGCACTCGATGCACTTGCGGAATTCTTGAACCCGATCGACGTCTTCCTGCTGCATCCGCCAGGTGCCGTCGGGCGCGTCGGCCGGACGCGGGGTGAAGGGGCGGATCTTTGGCTTGACCCGGAAATTCCAGCTCACGTCCGTTACCAGGTCGCGGTGATGCGGGAAGGCGCGCATCGGCTCGACCGTGACCGGCTGACTCAGGTCGAGTTCGCTCAGCCGGCACATGCACATCAGCTTGGGTTTTCCGTTGATCTCCGCCGAGCAGGAGCCGCATTTCCCCGCCTTGCAGTTCCAGCGCACCGCGAGATCCCCGGCCTGCTCGGCCTGGATCTGGTGCACGGCGTCGAGCACCACCATGCCTTCGGTGGTCTCGGTGGGGTAGTCGACGAATTGACCCTTGCCGGCCTCCCCACGCCAGATACGGAACGTTGCTTGTGCCATGACTATTTGTTCTCCTCCACCACCTGCTTCAGCTCCGCCGGCATTTCCGGGATCGCGATGCTGCTGAGCCCCATCCCACCGTCCTGATCCTTCTGCAGCACGAAGTTCACTTTTCCGAGCTCCGCCACCTTCTCGGGAAAATCGTCCCGGAAGTGCCCGCCCCGGCTTTCCTTGCGCGCCAGGGCCGAGCGGACGATCGCCTCGGAAACGGTGAGCAGATGACGGAGGTCCAGCGCGGTGTGCCAGCCCGGGTTGTACTCCCGGTTGCCGCTGACGGCCACCCGCGCGGCGCGCGCCTTGAGTTTGCCGAGTGCCTCGGTGGCGCGCCGCATCTCGTCCTCCCGCCGAACGATCCCCACCAGGTCCTGCATCAGGTCCTGCAGGTCGTGCTGCACGCCGTAGGGGTTCTCGCCGCCCGTCCGCTCGAATGGTGCCAGCGCGTCCGCCACCGCCTCGTTCACCTCGCTCGGATCGGGGGGATTCGTCGCATTCTCTCGGGCGTAGCGCGCGGCGTACTCACCGGCCCGTTTGCCGAACACCAGCAGATCCGAGAGCGAGTTACCCCCGAGGCGGTTGGCGCCGTGCAAACCCGCGGCGGCTTCCCCTGCGGCAAAGAGCCCGGGGACCGTGCTCATCTGGGAGTCGCTGTCCACCCGCACGCCGCCCATCACGTAATGGGTGGTGGGCCCGATCTCCATCGGGGTGGTGGTGATGTCGATGTCGGCCAGCTGTTTGAACTGGTGATACATGCTCGGCAGCTTCTTCTTGATGTGTTCGGCGGCACCGGGGACCTTCTCCTTGATCCAGGCGATGTCGAGGAACACCCCGCCGTGCGGACTGCCACGACCCTGCCGCACCTCCCGCATGATGCAGCGGGCCACGTGGTCGCGCGTGAGCAGCTCCGGCGGGCGGCGCGCGTTCTTGTCGCCCATCACGTAGCGCCATCCCTCATCGGGTGTATCCGCCGTCTGCGCCCGGTAGTTCTCCGGGATGTCGTCGAACATGAAGCGGCGGCCTTCGTTGTTGAGCAGGATGCCGCCTTCACCGCGCACCGCCTCCGTCACCAGCAGCCCCCGCACACTGGGCGGCCAGATCATCCCGGTGGGATGGAACTGCACGAACTCCATGTCCTGCAGGGCGGCGCCCGCCTGGTACGCCAGCGACTGCCCGTCGCCGGTGTACTCCCAGCTGTTGCTGGTGATCTTGAAGGCCCGCCCGATCCCGCCGGTGGCCAGCACCACCGCCTTGGCGCGAAAGAGCCGGAAGCGGCCCCGCTCCCGGTCATACGCCAGCGCGCCCGCCACCCGGCCCCCGCGCACGAAGAGCTGGACGACCGTGACCTCCATGTGCACGTCGATGCCCTGATGGATGCCATGGTCCTGCAGGGTGCGGATCATTTCCAGCCCGGTGCGGTCGCCCACATGGGCCAGGCGTGGATAGCGGTGCCCTCCGAAATTGCGCTGCAGGATCTTGCCGTCCGCGGTGCGGTCGAAGAGGGAGCCCCAGGCCTCCAGCTCGCGCACCCGATCGGGCGCTTCCTTCGCGTGCAGCTCGGCCATCCGCCAGTTGTTGAGGTATTGGCCGCCCCGCATGGTGTCGGCAAAGTGCACCCGCCAGTTGTCGCGGTCGTCCACGTTGGCCAGCGCCGCGGCCACGCCGCCTTCCGCCATGACCGTGTGCGCCTTGCCGAGCAGCGACTTGCACACCAGCCCGACCGAGACCCCCTGGGCTGCGGCCTCGATCGCCGCGCGGAGGCCGGCACCGCCGGCGCCGATGATCAGGACGTCGTGATCGAAGTTCTGGACTTCGGCCATCAGAGAATCCTCAGGTCGTGCCAGACACCCATCGAGCACAGCCTGACGTAGACGTCACTGAAGGCCACCATGAAAAGGGAGACCCAGGCCCAGCGGTGGTGCACGTTGTTGAGGCAGGTCACGCAGCGATACGGGGTGCCGAGGCGGGGCCGTTTGGAGAACTGGTCGCGGAATCCGCCCAAAATGTGGCGCAGCGAGTGGCAGCCGAGGGTGTAGCCGCTCAGGCACACCACGTTGGCCGCCAGGATCAGCGTACCGAGCCCGATGCCAAAGTGTGCCCCGCCCGTGGCCGGATCGGGCCACCAGAGCGCCTTCCACACATCATAGGAAAGGATGAACAGGAAGATCACCGCAATGAACATGAAGTAGCGGTGGACATTCTGGAGGATCAGCGGGAAAGAGCCCTCGCCGAGGTACTTCTTGCGGGGCTCGCCCACGCTACACGCGGGCGGATCGGCCCAGAAGGCCTTGTAGTAGGAGCCGCGATAGTAGTAGCAGGTAAACCGGAAGAAGGCGGGGAAGGGCAGGATCAACAGCGCGGGGCTGAAGCGCAGCCAGCCGGGCCACCAGCCTGGCTTCGCGCCGAAGATCGCGTGGGGCGAGTCGCCGAACAGCTCCGGGCTGTAAAAGGGCGAGAGATAGGGTCCGTAGGTGTAGTGCGCATTCTGGTAGGCGGCCCACGTGGCGTAAACCAGGAATCCGCCCAGGATAAGAAAGACCACCAGCGGCTGCAGCCACCACGCGTCCCGCCGCGCGGTCTCCAGAAATCGGCGCCGGGTGAGCGGTACTGTCACATGCGTCATCGGAGACATTCCCCGGTCTGTTTTGGGGCGGGCGCGGAGCCGCGGGATGCTGCGAAACGGTCAGGGAATAGTAAGCTGTTAGCTTCCCGCCGTCAGTCTCTGTATTTCCGACTGGCCCGACCCCTCAGCTTTGACAAACCCCTCCTGGGGCGCCAGAATCGGGAACCCCAAAAAGTCCGAAGGAGGCGCCGTGAAGATCTACGGCCCTGACGCCATCAGGAACGTCGCTTTCGTGGGCCACGGCGCCAGCGGAAAGACGACGCTGGTCGATGCCCTCGCCTTCGTCTCCGGCTCCAGCCGGCGGCACGGAACCATCAGGGACGGCAGCACCCTCACCGACACCTCGCCAGACGAAGTAGACCGCAAGCACTCCATCTCGTTGGGCGTGTGCTTCGCCGAGTGGATGAACGTGAAGCTCAATCTGCTCGATGCACCCGGGTACCTCGACTTCTTCGGCGAGGTGATCTGCGGTCTGTCGGTAGCGGACGCCGCGGTGGTCGTGGTATCCGGGGTAAGCGGCGTTGAGGTCGGCACCGAAAAATGTTGGCAGGCCTGCGATCAACTCCACTTGCCGCGCATCCTCTTCGTGTCCGGCATGGACAAGGAGCACGCTAACTTTGAGCGGGTGTTCGAGGACGTCAAGGAGCGCCTCACCCCCAAGGTCCTTCCGGTCGAGATTCCGGTGGGCGACGGCTTCCAGTTCCGCGGCATCATCAACCTCTTCACCCAGACGTGCCAGCTCTTCAAGCCCGGTTCCAAGGCCGGCGAGTACGAGGAGGTGCCGGTTCCCGCCGAGTACCAGGACGCCTTCGCGCGCTACGCCGAGCAGCTGACCGAGGCGGTGGCCGCCACCGACGATGCGTTGCTCGAGAAGTACCTCTCCGGCGAGAGCATCCCCCGCGAAGAAGTTGTCCCGGCGATGAAGAGAGCCATGCTGGCGGGCGAGATCGTCCCGCTCTTCTGCGGCAGCGGGGAGTTGCAGCACGGCGTGCGGCCGCTGCTCACGGAGCTGGTGGAGCTTCTTCCCTCACCCGCCGAGCTCAAGCCGCCGGTGGATGCACCCCTGGTCGGCCGCGTCTTCAAGACCGTCTCCGAGCCCCACGTGGGCGACGTCTCGCTCTTCCGGTTGTACACCGGCACCCTCAAGAACGGCGACGAAGTCTGGAATGCGGAGCACAATGTCATCGAAAAGCTGAACCACCTCTCGGTCCAGCAGGGCAAAGAGCGCCAGGAGGTGAGCGAGCTGCACGCGGGAGACATCGGTTCCGTCGCCAAGCTCAAGGACACCCATACCAACGACACCTTCTGCAGCAAGGGCCATCCGGTCCGCTTGCCGCCGATGGAGTTTCCCGAGCCCGAGGCCACCTCGGCGGTCGTGGTGAAGCAGCGCGGCGAAGAAGACAAGCTCGCTGCCGGCCTGCACAAGCTGCACGAGGAGGATCCGACCTTCCACTTCGAGTACAACTCCGAGCTGGGGCAGACCCTGATCCGCGGGATGGGGGAGCGCCACTTCGAGATCCTGCTGGGGCGCCTGGTGCGGAAGTATGGGGTTCATGCCGAGCTCGCGCGGCCCCGGGTGGCCTACCGCGAGACCTTCAAGGGGATCGCCGAGGGCCAGGGCAAGCACAAGAAGCAGAGCGGCGGCCGCGGGCAGTACGGCGACTGCTGGATCCGTATCTCACCCCTCGCGCGGGGCTCAGGCTACGAATTCGTGGACAGCATCGTGGGCGGAGTGATTCCCAACAAGTTCATCCCCGCGGTGGACAAGGGCGTCCAGGAAGCCAGGCAGCGCGGGCCGATCGCCGGGTATCCCTGCGTCGATTTCCGCTGCGAGTGCTACTTCGGGTCCTACCACGACGTGGATTCCAGCGAGCAGGCCTTCAAGATGGCGGGCATCCTGGCCTTCCGGAACGTGACCCCCAAGGCGCGGCCGGTGCTGCTGGAGCCCATCACCTCGGTCAAGGTCCGGGTACCTTCAGACCGTTTGGGCGATGTGCTGGCCGATCTCTCGCCCCGCCGGGCCCAGATTCTCTCCACCGAATCCGACGGGCGTAACACGCTGGTGAATGCCCTCGTGCCCCAGGCCGAGCTGTATCGCTACTCCGCGGCGCTGCACTCGATCACCCACGGCCGCGGCACCCACCGCGAGCACGTTCATGGCTATGCCGAAGTGCCGGGCGATGTTGCGGCCAAGGTGGCCGCCGAGCACAAGAAGGACACCACGGGCGAAGAACACTAAAGGAGAGGCGCCATGAAGCTCCGCTACCTGCTCGCGGCCGCGCTGCTGGGCGGCCTGGTCTCGTTTGCCTGGGGGGCCGCCTCGCACCTGTCGAACCTGCTGCCGAGCCTCGAGCCCAAGGCGTTCACCGACTCGACGGCGGTGCTGCAGACCGTCAAGGCCAACGCGCCCCAGAACGGCATCTACTTCGACGGCCACGGCCTCTTCGCGGCGGTCTCCTTCCGGCCCGACCTGAGCCAGAAGTTCGCATCCCAGGTCGGCCCGATGCTCCGTCAGCTCCTCATCGAAATCGCGGTGGCCTTTCTGCTCGCTTGGGTGCTGCTGCGCCTGCCGGTGTGGCCGGCCACGGGAACCGGAAGCCTCTTTGCCGCGGTGGGGGCGGCCGCCGGCCTCGAGATTCTGCTTCCCGAAGTCAACTGGTACGGATTTCCCATCTCCACCCAGCTCGCCGAGCTGGCCGGTTTCGTGGTCGGCTGGTTCCTCATGGGGCTGGTGATCGGCTGGCTGCGGAACCGAATGCTGCGGACCACACCCTAAGGAGGTCCCTGATGCGTCGCTGCTTCCTGATGCTCCTCTCCGGCGGCATCGCCACTACCGTCCTGGCGCAGGAGAAGCCATCCGACACGCTGCTCACCGTGGGCCGCTATCTCGACTTCGAGACGGTCAGCGATCCGCGGCCTTCCCCCGACGGATCGCGGGTGATCTTCACCCGCCGCTTCGTCGATAAGCTGAAGGACCAGTTCGAGACCGCGCTCTGGATCATGAATCCGGACGGCTCGAAGCTCCGCTTCCTGGCCAAAGGGTCGAATCCGGTCTGGTCCCCCGACGGGACCCGGATCGCCTACCTCGCCGACGGGGAGCCCACCGGGCAGCAGATCTTCGTGAGGTACATGGACGCCGAGGGCGCGGTGACCCAGGTGACCCGGGTGCTCAAGAGCCCGGGCGGACCGCGCTGGTCCCCCGACGCCAAGTGGATCGGCTTCACCATGCTGGTCCCGAAGGAAGTGAATTGGAAGAT
Source organism: uncultured Gemmatimonas sp. (assembly GCA_964649225.1). Classification (GTDB taxonomy): domain Bacteria; phylum Gemmatimonadota; class Gemmatimonadetes; order Gemmatimonadales; family GWC2-71-9; genus JABFSM01. The sequence continues at coordinate 13,337 of CAZYPO010000073.1, forward strand.
CGACTTGCCCGCGGCCCCCACCGGTGCTACCTGGACCAAGGCCCCCCGCATCGTCGACAACCTGCTCTATCGCGCCGACCGCACCGGGTATCTCGACATGGGGTATTCCCATCTGTTCGTGGTTCCGGCCACCGGGGGCACGCCGCGGCAGATCACCAAGGGTGACTGGAACGCCGGGCCGCGCGGCGGTGGAGTTGGCGGGGCTGGCTGGGACTGGATGCCCGACGGCAAGACAATCGTGATTGCCGGTAATGACTCCTCCGATGCGGAACGGATGTATCAGCGCTCGGCCATTTACGCCGTCGACGTCGCGAGCGGCGCCAAACGGAAGCTCACGACGCAGGAGGGAGCCTGGGGAGATCCCCACGTCTCGGCCGATGGAAAGACCATCGCGTTGCTGGGGTATCCGGCAACCGGGCCCGTGAGCTATCACGTCTCCGACCTCTATACCATCGGGTCGGATGGAAGCGGGATGACGCTTCGGAGCACGGGGCTCGACCGCGATCCCGCCGGGGTCGACTGGACGCCCGATGCGAAGGGCCTCTACTTCACCGTCTCGGACCGGGGCACCAGCAACCTCTGGTACCTGGGCCTCGGCTCGGCGGCGCGCCAGGTGACTACCGGAACCCACCTCATCAGCAACGCGGCGGTCACCCCGAACGGCATCGTCTTCGCGGTGCGCAGCAACGCGTCGCGCCCGGCCGACATCGTGCGTTTCGACGTCAAGAAGCCGGCCCGCCTGGACCAGTTGACCGATGTCAATGCGGACCTGCTGACGGGCACTCGCGTGGGTGAGGTCGAAGAGCTCTGGTATACCTCGAGCAGCGGCGCCAAGGTGCAGGGGTGGGTGGTCAAGCCGCCCTCCTTCGATCCCTCCCGGAAATATCCGCTCATCCTGGAGATCCACGGCGGGCCCCACGGGACCTACACCTCGGGGTTCAACTATTCCTTCCAGAACTTCGCCGCCAACGGTTTCGTGGTGCTCTACACCAACCCGCGCGGCAGCACCGGATACGGGAGCGCCTTCGGTAACGCCATAATGCACGCGTATCCCAGTGTGGACTACGATGACTTGATGGCCGGCGTGGATACCGTGATCGGCCGCGGCTACATCGATACCAAACGGATGTACGTGGGCGGCTGCTCTGGCGGCGGCGTGCTATCGAGCTGGGTGATCGGCCACACCGATCGCTTTGCCGCCGCGGCGGTGCGCTGTCCGGTGATCGACTGGCTCAGCTTTGCCGGCCAGACCGACATCCCGCTGTTCACCTACAACTTCTTCGAGAAGCCGTTCTGGGAAGACCCCAAGCCGTGGCTGGAGCA
>CAZYPO010000074.1:0-1997 GCA_964649225.1 uncultured Gemmatimonas sp.
GGTGCCCTGCGCACTGGCCAGCTGCACCTGCGCGGTGGTCACCCGCAGCATGGCGGTCATCAGCCGCGCCATGGCCAGCCCGACGATGCCGAGCAGGACGATGCTCACCAGGAGCTCGACCAGGGTAAAGCCGCGGCGTTTCAGCATCCGATCAGTGCCCGCAAGGTGTCCCTGTGCGACCGGTTTCCCGGCAGCGCATACCCGGTGATGACCTCGATGGTCCGCTGCGCCCCGCTAGCGGGGGTGACCTTCCAGCTCAGCGTCATCTTGTTCATCGTCATCGCCGAAACGGAGCTCGTGAAGCTGGCCGAGCCGCACTTGGGCGAGGTCGAAGCCGCGGTGCTCATGAGCTCATCCAGCTTGGCCTGGGCCCGCGCGTTGGCCACCGTGGCCATCCCGCTCCGGGTCAGATCTCGCGTCACCACCAGAGAGCCGCCGGCCAGCACCAGCAGCCCGATGCCGAGGATGACGATCGCAACCAGGATTTCGACGACGCTGAGACCCCGTTCCGACTGCTTCATTCAACCCTCCCGAAGCCGCTGATCCGCACGGTATCGACCACCCCAGATCGTACCAGGACCAGCTCGAATGGCAAGCCCGTGGTCACCAGTCCGCTGGGCTGGATCAATACCGAGTCCGGAGCGGCGACCGCGCGCACCCGGAAAAGTGAGTCGAAGACGATCGCGGACCCGATCGACCGGGTCGTTCCACCGGAGGTGATGGTGGCCACCGCGATTCCGCTCCTCACCGTGACCTTCGCGGTGCCACGCGACTGGACGGCAGACATCCGCGCCAGGTTGTAGAGGTTCGTGAATCCGGCGCGCGCGCCGCTCACCCCGCGTCCGGCCACCAAGGGCTCGATGCGCGGCGCGATCATGAGGGTGAGAATCCCCATGATCACGACCACGATCAGCGCTTCGATCAGCGAAAACCCGCCGGTCGATCGCCTCCGGGGGCGAGGAGCTGTATTCGGCATTGACACCAAGTTCAGCAAGTGTGGTGCCGTATGGCAAGCCGATGTATTTGATGGAGCGAGTCATCCGAACCCCGCCCGGCCGAAGTCGCAACTTGCGAACCAGCCGAATGCCGCGACAGTCCTGCAAGTGGCTGCAGCACAAGCGCAATAGGCCGCCGACACTGCGGAGGCGGACCCCGAAAAATCCGGGGATTGCGCCCGAGCCCAGCCCGCGGTAACTCCCGTCTTGGCCTGAGCGATAGACATCGAATCCGCGACTCACCGATTGTAGCAGAGGCGCTGTTGCGAAGAAGCATCAATTCCTTGCGAGCGGAACCGCCACTAGAAACCTAAGCCCTTGGGCGTAAATGGATTACGTTTGGACTTCACCCGGAACTGTCAAGGCTCAATTCATGCTCAGAAAGTTGATACTGAAGGACCTAAATTCAGGCGGGGAGCGGTGATCGGTGTGAAAGCCATCCTGATCAACGACCCACCCGCCGAGCCGAAGAGGCCAGTTCAGGGCGCCACCCTCGGGTGGAGCCTGCTCTTGGTGATGGGTTGGCTCTTTGTCATCGTAGGGTTGTTGAATATCGTCTTGCTGTGGTGGCCGCTTCAGATGGGCAACCCGGAATACGAGTTCGCATCGGTGGCGGCTTCGCTGGATAGCCTGCCGCTCCCTACGATGGGGCTGGCCTTCGCGCTGGCAGCGAGCCGCGCTTCAGGGCGCCCGACCAGTGCAAAGGCAGCGATGGTGATTGCGGTCGTGGTTGCGGTGCTGGTGGTGTTGGCCGCCGTGCTCTATGGGCTGGACGTCCCGCTGGCGCTCAACGCGGTGAAGGAAGGACCAATCCGCTTAGGGATCCTGAAGTCGATTATGAAAGTGAGCGCGCAGGCGGTGCTGTATCCCGTTGCCCTGATCGCGTTCGCACGGATAGGAAATCGAAAGTAGCTGGAAGAATTCCGAGAGGAGAGCAGGACAATGAGGTTTGATCGACGGGTAACCTTGGCGAGCCTGGCCCTCGCGACGATGGTGGCCGGC
>CAZYPO010000074.1:2097-12627 GCA_964649225.1 uncultured Gemmatimonas sp.
TACGCGGCCAACGGCCCGGATGGGTCCAGCCCCTTGTGCGAAACCTCGACCGTCCCCGAGCCCGCCACCATGATGCTGCTCGCCACCGGCCTGGTGGCCATGGGCGCAGTCGGCTTTATCCGGCGGCGTCGCAAGGTCTGATCCGAGCGGAGGCCCTCCTCTCTCTCCGTTCCAGCGCGCGCCCCGGCCTCGGTCGGGGCGCGCTGCTTTTCCGCAGCCCCGACCCGCGTTTCCCCAGAGTGTCGGAGATAGTGACGGTGTCAGGGAGTCCGACGTAGCCGCCGCCGCCAGCGAAAACAGCCTGTATTTCGTCAAATTCTCGAACGAAGGAAGCTCGCTTCCTTGCATTCAGGGAGTGCGGCGAAGCTGGACCGTCAATTGCAATCACTCCTCTCGTGACGTACACCTACCATCTCTCCCACCGTCTCGCCTCGAGCGACGACGCGACTTCCGACGTCCGCCGCATCGCCCTGCTCCTCCTGCTTCTGCTGGCCATCTCCTGAGCCACGGGTACCCGGCGTCACCCGACTGGGACTAGGCGCAGCCTGACCGGCGCTCCGAGTGCTCGGTCCCGCCGGCCCAGAGGTCATGGGGGCGCGAGGCCGATCTCGAGCTCCAGCGAAAGGCCCCGGCAATTGCCGGGGCCTTTCGCTGGTCCGCATAGCACCTACTATTTCCCTCGACTCCCCCATTCGCGGCGATCCCGTGTCCGAGCTTTTCGACCGGCTGCAAACCAGTCTGGCCTCCCAGTACCGGCTCGAGCGCGAGCTCGGCGGCGGCGGGATGAGCCGGGTCTTCGTCGCCGAAGAAACGGCGCTCGGACGCAGAGTGGTGCTGAAAGTCCTCCCGCCGGAGCTCGCTGCCGTGGTGAGCTCGGATCGCTTTCAGCGCGAGGTCCGCCTCGCCGCGGCCTTGCAGCATCCCCACATCGTCCCGCTCCTCGCGGCCGGCCAGGCTGGCGAGATCCTCTACTACACCATGCCCTTCGTCGAGGGGGAATCCCTCCGCACCCGGCTCTCCCGCGAAGGAGAGTTGCCGGTACCGGAGGCAGTGCGGCTGCTGCGGGAGGTGACGGACGCGCTGGCCTATGCCCACCGGCAGGGCATCGTCCATCGCGACATCAAGCCCGACAACATCCTGCTCTCTCACCACCACGCCGTCGTCACCGACTTCGGCATCGCCAAGGCGCTCACCGCGGCCGGCGACACGGGGACCCTCACCGCGACCGGAGTGGCCATCGGCACCCCGGCCTACATGGCCCCGGAGCAGGCGACCGGCGAGGCCCAGGTCGACCACCGCGCCGACCTCTATTCCCTCGGCGCGCTGGCCTACGAAATGATCGCGGGGGAGCCCCCCTTCCGCGGTGTCACCGCCCAAGCGCTCATCGCGGCCCAGTTGACCCGGACGGCGACGCCGCTCACGGACACGCGTCCCGCGGTGCCGCCGGAGCTGGCCGCCGCCATCCATCGCTGTCTCGAGAAACGCCCCGCCGACCGCTTTCAGCGTGCCGAAGAGCTGCTGGCGGCACTCGACACGATTGCCACTCCAGCGTCGACCGGGGTTCGGACCGCCGCGAGGCCCGCGGTCGCGGTGGAGCGGGAATGGCCCCTGCCCCACGTGCTGGGCTACTTCGCGCTCACCGGCGCGGCGGTGCTCGGCGCCGCCTGGGCGCTCAGGACCCTCGCCGGGCTCCCGGATTGGTTTTTCCCCGCGGCGGTGATTCTCCTCGCGCTGGGATTACCGATGGTGGTACTGGCGACCTTTGCCCACAATCGCCGGGCGGCGGGAGCCCCGACCCCGGCCTCGGCCGCCGGAGCCGTGCACCATCGTCTGACGCTGCGGCGCGCCGTGTTAGGTGGCATCGCCGCCTTCGGCGCGCTCGGGCTGGTCACCGGCGGCTACATGGCGATGCGGCTGCTCGGCATCGGCCCGGTGGGCTCCCTGGTGGCCAGCGGCAAGCTCAACGCGCGCGAACGCCTCATCATCGCCGACTTCGCCAACCAGACCCGCGATTCACTGCTCGGCCCCGCCGTCACCCAGGCCTTCCGGGTGGATTTCAGCCAGTCGAAGCTGGTCTCGCCGGTGGAGGCCGACTACGTCCGCCGGGTGCTGCGGCGCATGCAACGGCCCGATTCGGTGCCCGTGAGCCTGACGGTGGCGCGGGAGATCGCCCAGCGCGAGGGGTTCAAGGCGGTGGTGGCGGGCGAGCTGCAGCAGGTGGGGCCGAGCCTGCTGGTCTCCGCCCAGCTGATCAACGCCGAATCGGGTGAGGTGCTCGCGACCGCGCGGGAGACCGCGCGCGACTCCACGGGTATCCTCGACGCGGTGGATCGCGTCTCCAAGCAGCTGCGTGCGCGCATCGGGGAGTCGCTGCGGAGCATCCGCGCCAACGCGCCCCTCGCGGACGTGACCACCGGATCGCTCGAGGCACTGCGCAAGTACTCCCAGGCGCTCCGGGTGCAATCCCAGGGCGACAATCCGGGCGCCATCGCGCTGCTCGAGGACGCGGTGGCCCAGGACAGCAGCTTCGCGATGGCCTGGCGCAAGCTCGGCACCATGCTGATCAACCAGGGGGAAAAGCCGGCGCGCGCCGAGGAGGCAGTCACCCGGGCCTTCGCGCTGCGCGATCGCCTCACCTTCCGCGAGCGCAAGCTCACCGAGAACTCCTACTACTCCGATGTCCGCGGGGCCGCCGACAGCGGGGTGGCGGCGCTGCAGTCGCTGCTGGCGGAGTATCCCAACGACAGCTGGGCCTGGAACAACCTCGGCGTGATGCACGAGACCGCCGGGAACAAGGCCGAGGCTGAGCGGGCTTACACCCGGGCGGCTGAGCTCGAGCCGGAGAATATCCTGGCGTGGGGCAACATCTTGACCCTGCGGATCGGCGCCGGCCGCTTCGACTCGGCCGCGGCAATCCTCCAGCTCATGAAAGCGCGCTTCCCGGCCGGGCCCGCGATGGACATGCGCGAGTCACTGCTCGAGCTGGGCCGCCGCGACTTCGCCGCCGCCGAAACTCGGCTCACCACGCTGGTGGCGCGCTACCAGGCCAGTGCCTCCTGGCACGATGTCTTCCTGAACAGTCTCGGGGGGGTGCTGGCCATCCGGGGCAAGCTCGCCGAATCGGAGCGGATCCAGCGGACGCTGGCCGAGTTGCACGCCGGGCGGGGCGACAGCAGCGGCGCGCTGGAAGCGGACCTCCTGCGGGTTATTCCGGTGGCGCTCTACCGCGAAGACCAGCGCAGCGCAAAGGGGGAGCTCGATGCCGCCTTGCGCAGCCACCCGCCGGAACGGATGGCGGCGCCGGAGCGCCCGCTGGTCACCCTGATCCGCGCCGCGGTGAGCGTGGGGGACCGGGAGCTGGCCACCCGCTTCCTCGACGAGTTCGGCCGCAACCGGGGCAACATTCCCGGCCGGGTCTGGGAGTTCCTGCGGCAGTCCATGCGGGGTGAGGTGCTTTCCCTGCGCAACGAGTCGCTCCCCGAAGCCTTGGTCGCGTTCCGCAAGGCGGCCACCACCTGCAGTTACTGCGTGGATCCCCCGATGGCCCTGGCGTTCGAGCGCGCCGGCCTGCCCGACTCCGCGTTGGCCCATTACCAGCACTGGGCCGATGTCGGCGAGAACCTCTGGGAAGCCGGGGTCTACTTCCACTGGGCCCCCCTCGCCTACTTCCGGCTCGGCGAGCTGTACGAAGCCAAGGGGGAGCGGGCCAAGGCAGTGGATTACTACGGCCGTTTGACCGAGCTGTGGCGGGAAGCCGATCCGGAGTTCCAGCCCCGCGTCAAGGAGGCCAAGCGGCGAATCAAGGACCTGACCGGCGAGCCCACCGGCCAGCGGATCGGAGAGCCGCCCCGGAAGCCCTAGGCTATCTGGTGAGCCGACCTGCCTCAGGTACGGCACTAACCCGCCGGCCCTCCTTGCGCGTTGATGGAGCGCCCCCTAAGTCTCAGGCCATCAGCTGTCCCCCGGTCAATCGCTCAACCCCGCCCGCGCGGACCCAGACCCCATGCGAAAGCTCGTAGTCGTAAGCCTCCTCTCGTTGCTCGCCGCCTGCCACGCGGCGGTTTCCACCGGAGCCTCGCCCGCCGCGGCCTCCTATGACCTCGTGATCGGCAACGGCCGCATCGTGGACGGCACCGGCAACGCCTGGTTCTGGGGCGACCTCGCGATCCGCGGCGACCGCATCGTGCGCATTGCCCCGCGGGGCCTGCTCGCCGGCACCCCCGCGACGCGCTTCCTCGACGCCCGCGGCCTCGTCGTGGCACCCGGCTTCATCGACATCCAAGCGCAATCGTATGAGAATTTCATGCTGGGCGACGGCCGCGCGCTCTCGATGATCACCCAGGGCATCACCACGGCGATCCTCGGCGAGGGCGGAACCCCGGCACCGATCAACGACAAGATCCTCGCCGGCATCACCGATACCGCGCTGCGGCGCCTGGCCCCGCGGTTCATGGGACCCCACGGCTTCGGCCAGTGGCTCGAGTACATGGCGCGGCGCGGGATCTCGCAGAACGTCGGCTCGTTCGTGGGCTCGGGAACCGTGCGCATGTACGCCAAGGGCGAGGCGATGGGACCGTTCAGCGCCGCCGAGCGCGACACGGTGCGGGCGATGGTCCGCCGCGCCATGGAGGACGGGGCCATGGGAATCGGCAGCGCGCTGCAATACCCGCCCGACAACTACAACACCACCGAAGACCTGATCGAGGCCGCCAAGGCCATGGCGTCCCTCGGGGGTGTGTACATCACGCACATGCGCTCCGAGGGCGACCGGTTGCTCGAGGCGATCGATGAAGCGCTCCGGATCGGGCGGGAAGCGGGAGTGGCGGTGGAGATTTATCACCTGAAGGCCAGCGGCGTTGCCAACTGGCCGAAGATGGCGCTCGCCATCGCGAAGCTCGACTCGGCGCGCGCCGCGGGACAGGACGTGCAGGCGGACATGTATCTCTACGTGGCGGGGATGAACGGTTTCGCTTCCTGCATTCCGCCCAAATACGCCGCCGACGGGAAGCTGCTCCAGAACCTGCGCGATCCGGCCCTCCGGGCGCAGATCGTCGCGGGGCTGCATGCCCTGGATCCGACCTATGACAACTCCTGTCTCAACGCCGGGCCCGAAGGCGTCATGGTCGTGGGGTTCAGCAAGCCGGAGCTCAAACAGTACGAAGGCAAGCGGCTGAGCGAGATCGCCCGGATGAGGGGGAAAGACTGGGCCGAAGTGCTCATCGATCTCAACGTCGCCGAGGCCGCGCGGCTGGGCGAGATCCTCTTCCTGATGAACGAGGACAATGTCCGCAACCAGATCCGCCAACCCTGGATCAAATGGGGCACCGACGCGGATGCCCAGGATCCCGCTACCGCCGTGGGGATGACCCATCCTCGCGCCTATGGAGATTACCCGCGGCTGCTCGGCAAGTACGTCCGAGAAGAGAAAGTGATCCCGCTGGAGGAGGCGGTGCGCAAGGCCAGTGGAGCCGTGGCGACCCGGCTCGCCATGGCCGATCGCGGCTTCTTGAAGGAGGGGATGAAGGCGGATGTCGTGGTGTTCGATCCGGCCACGATCAGCGACAAGGCCACCTTCGAGCAGCCGCACCAGCTCTCGGTGGGAATCCGGCACGTGCTGGTAAACGGGGTCGCGGTCCTGCAGAACGGGGTGCACACCGGAGCCAAGCCGGGGCAGGTGGTGCGCGGGCCGGGGTGGCGATAATCGCGGTCTTGACGCCGACCTGAACCGGGAGTACATCCCTCAGGTTCGACTCCGGCCCTCGCGCGAGGGTCCCCTTCATGCGGCATCCAGGTGGTCTCCTAGGGGCGGTCTCGCGAGGTCTGCTTGGCCTCGAAAGGCCGCCGCCGTGTTACGGTGAACTGGCCCGAGCAGCGCCGCCCAAGCTGCCGGGTCCGACTGTCCCCGTTTCCCGGCCGCGTCTTCTCCCGCCCCACGGAGCCGCTGGCCGCCGCGGGACCCCACCTCTCAAGGAGCTTACCTATGTTCAGTCGAAGCGCGATGGCCGCGGGTCTTGTCGCCCTAGTGGCCGTTCCAATGGCCGCCCAAGAAATGCCGACCAGCCAACCCGCGATCATCGGTATCACTCGGGAAATCGAGAAGCCGGGCCGCTTCGGGGTCCACGAGGCGGTTGAAATCCGCTGGGCCGATCTCAGCCGACGCCACAACTTTCCTTACGGATACATTGCGCTGGTCGCCAACAGCGGGGTCCCGGAGGTCTGGTGGGTGACGGGGTTCGACGGCCTCGGTTCGTTCGGGAAGGCCGCCGCCTTCGGTAGCGACAACCCGGCCTACATGCAGGCGTTGAGTAAGCTCGCGGCGGAGGACGGCGAGCACCTCAACACCGTGATCTTCACCCAAGCGCAGGCCGTGCCCGAGGCTAGCTCTGGCTCCTTTCCCGACGTATCCAAGATGCGGGTGTTCTCGGTGCTGACCGTCCAGATGCGGCCCGGCATGGAGCCTATGTTCGTCGAGATCGCCAAGAAATACGCCGGCATCATGCAGGCCAAGGGCGTGCAGACAGGCTGGCGCTCCTACGAGGTGATCGCCGGGGGACCGGGCGGGACCTACCTGGTGATTTCGTCGTTCCCTTCCTGGGAGGCGGTCGAGGCGGACCGCAAGGCCTCAATGGCAGCGTTCATGGGCGCGAGTCCAGCCGATCTCGAAGGGATTATGAAGGCCTCGCGGGAGGCGGTGGCGAGCACCAACGCACGTTACTTCACGGTGAATCCACGGATGAGCCTGGTTCCGAAGGAGTACGCGTCCGATCCGTTCTGGGCGCCGAAGCCCGCGGCGGCGCCGAAGAAGCCCACTCCGTGACAGCCACGCACTCACTAACAAGAATAAGGAGATCACTCCAATGGCATTCGTTTTGAACCTGGGACCGAGGCGTGTCCCACGCTGGTCGCTCTTCGCCACGGCACTGGCGCTCCTCGGCCCGGCCACCTCGACGCCGCTCTCGGCGCAGGTCGCCGCGGGCGTGGCGAAGCCGGCCCGGCTCGAGGTCACCACCACATCCAGCGAGGCCCGTACCGCATTCGTGAGCGGCATGGACGACCTCGCAAACGGCTTTTTCAACCGCGGCACCGCGAAGCTCAAGCGCACCGTGGACCTCGACCCGACCTTCGGGCTGGCCCGGGTGATCAACGGGATCACGACCGCGGGGCTGACCACCGCCCAGCGGAACGAGGAGATCAATCGAGGCATCGCCGACGCGGCCAAGGCCACCCCCGGAGAGCTGCTGGTGGCGATGGCCTATCGGGAAAACTTCCGCCAGAACGCCGTGGGCGCGCGTTCGATCCTGCTCTCGGCGGGAACGATTCTGCCCGATGAGCCGACGATCGCCTACCAGCGCGCTACCTTGCTCGCCAATGTGCCCGGAGGCGTCGCAACCGACGCGATCCCGGCGCTCAAGCAGGTGATCGAACGGTTCCCCGACTTCGCGCCCGCGTACAACACGCTGGCCTACGCCCAGTGGCAGGCCGGCGCGAAAGCCGACGCCATGCAGACCGCTACGACGTACATGCAGAAGGCCCCGGCGCAGCCCAAGTCTCACGATACCTACGCCGAGCTGCTGCAGTGGGACGGCAACTATGCCGGCGCGGTCGCTCATTACACCAAGGCCATCGAGGTCGACCCGACCTTCCTCGGCGGCGCGTATGGTTTGTCCGAGGTGTACATGCTGCAAGGGAAGGGCGACATGGCACGCCAGGCCCTGACCGCGTCGCTGACCAACGCGACGACCCCGGCTCAGCGGGTCACGGTCTTCAACCGCATCGCCAACAGCTACGTCCTCGAGGGCAACATCAAGGCGGCGATGACGACGGTCGGGACGGTGATCGAGGAGGCGCAGAAGGGCGAGATCACGGGGGGCGTGGTCACCGGACACGTCGCGCTCTTAAACCTCGAGGCGGCTTTCGGCGATCCCAAGACCAACGCCAAGGCTATCGCCGCCCACATCGGGCACATCGCCGCGATACCGCCACCCCCGCCGGGCGCGACACCGCTGAACCCGGCGGCCAGGTACTCCGGCAACGGGATCGCCTACGCGATCGCGGGTCAATCGGTGAGCGCCAGGGCTTACCTCGATTCCCTGACCCAGGCGGCGAACGCCACCCCGAGCCCGGTGGCCACTGCGCAGCTGCACGCGCTCACCGGGTGGGTGCTCTACAGTGAAGGCAAGTTCACTGACGCTGTGACCGAGTTCCGGCAGGGCAACCAGCAGAACCCGACCGTCCGGACGGGGATCGCGCTCAGTCAGTTCAAGCTCGGCAATGTGGTGGAGGCGCGCTCGATTCGGGACGAAATCGTCAACGACCGGAACTTGAATCTGGCCAATGGCGCGAACGTCACCGCCCGGAGGATGCTGAAGCTGCGGGTTACTTGAACGAAGTCGCTGTTGCGGTAGCGCGGGGGCCTTCGCTCGCAGGGCGAGGGTCCCCGTTCGGCGCCCGACCGCAGGCGATAAGCCGCGCGGCCCGGACGCTCCCCACGGGATGTTCGCCGTCGAGTCGGCGCGGACCCAGCTGCTCAAAGAGGCTGGTCGCCGCCTGGAGGGCGGAGGGCCGCTCTCGGGCCAGCCAGGCCGCGGCCAGGCAGTCAGCATCGAGCTCCCAGGTCTGCAGTAGCCGCTCGAGCGCCTGACGGGTCATGCTGGCCACGGGACGCCGGTGGCCCAGCTGGATGTGGGCGCGTTCGTGGGCCAGCACGAAGGCCGAGATCTCCGGCCCGTAGCGTTCCATGAGCCGGGGGTTGTAGTAGACGACAGGGTCGTCCGAATCCGCGAAAGCCACCGCTAGATCGGAGAGCGTATCGCTAGGGACTGTACGAATATTTGGCATTTGTGAGACACGAACAAATTCCTGTCCTGTAGCCAAGTCAAAGTGGGAACAGAGAATAGCGATCGATAAGAGACAGACATTTTTCGCCATGCCAAAGAGTTAGGCAAGAGGCGTACCGCGGGATCGAGAGGAGAACATGGGAACGAAACCGGTCTGGTTCGCCGCCGCGATCGCGGCCGGCTTGGGCACCTTCGCGACCGCCTTCTCGCCGCGACGCAGTGCCGGCTCGCTCGACCGCCAGGCGGTCCAGGTGGACGCTGACGATATCGGCGGCGTGGTCACCGGCCCCACGGGACCGGAGGCCGGAGTCTGGGTGATCGCGGAAACCAGCGACCTCCCCACCGGGTTCGCCCGGATCGTCGTCACCGATGAGCGGGGCCGCTACTTGCTGCCCGACCTCCCGAAGGCGAACTACCGCGTCTGGGTCCGGGGGTACGGGCTGGTGGACTCGCCCAAGCAGCCGGCCACCCCGGGCCGGAGGCAGAACCTCACCGCGGTCCCAGCGCCTAACCCGCAAGCCGCCGCGCAATACTACCCCGCCGGCTACTGGTTCTCCCTGCTCCACGTGCCGGAGGCGAGCGAGTTCCCGGGCACCGGAGCCACGGGAAACGGCATCCCTCCCGCACTCCGAACCCAGGCGCAGTTTCTCCGCATCCTGAAGTCGGGCACCTGCCTCGCGTGTCACCAGCTGGGGAGCAGGGGAACCCGGGAGATTCCGGCGGCGCTCGGTAGCTTCGCGTCCTCGGCCGCCGCGTGGGACCGGCGGATCCAATCCGGACAGGCCGGCGGCCAGATGAGCGGCTCCCTTGAGCAGCTCGGCCGCAAGCGCGCCCTGGCGATGTTCTCGGACTGGACCGACCGGATCGCCGCCGGTGAAGCGCCGCCGGCACCGCCGCGGCCGCAGGGCGTGGAGCGGAACCTCGTGATCACCGAGTGGGATTGGGCCGACCCGAAAGCGTATCTCCACGACGAGGTATCCAGCGACCGCCGCAATCCCAGCGTGAACGCCAACGGCTTGATCTACGGGTCGCTGGAGCTCAGCGCGGATTACCTCCCCGTCCTCGATCCGGTGCACCATTCGACGCGCCGGGTACCGCTGACGGTCCGCGATTCCGCAACCCAGATCGCCGCCGGGACAAGCGTGCCGCTGGCGTCACCGTATTGGGGAAGCGAACCGATCTGGACCAGCAAGAACAACGTGCACAATCCGATGTTGGATGAGCGCGGGCGGGTCTGGATTACTTCCACCGTGCGGCCGCCGGACAACCCGGCCTTCTGCAAGGAGGGATCCAGCCATCCTTCGGCGCGGTTGTTCCCGCTGACGCGCGCCGGCCGCCACCTGGCCAGGTACGATCCAAAGACCGGGAAGCTGACCCACATCAGTACCTGTTTCGGCACCCACCACCTCATGTTCGCCGAGGATGCCAATAACACGCTCTGGACCAGCGGCGGCGGTCAGGTGGTCGGCTGGCTGAACACCAGGCTGTTCGAGGCAACCGGCGACGAGGAGAAGTCGCAGGGCTGGACCGCGCTGATCCTCGACAGCAACGGCAATGGCCGGCGGGACGACTACGTCGAGCCCAACCAGCCGGTCGATCCCACCAAGGACAAGCGCATCGTGGCAGGCTTCTACAGCGTCGCTCCGGCGCCCGACGGCTCGGTGTGGGCAACCGTGCTGGCCTACCCGGGCGC
>CAZYPO010000074.1:12727-14341 GCA_964649225.1 uncultured Gemmatimonas sp.
TGCTGGCGCTGGTGGACGGGAAGTGGGTGGTGCTGCGGGTTCCCTATCCGCTGGGATTCTACACCAAGTGGCTCGATGGCCGGATCGACGACTCGCGCGCCGGTTGGAAAGGGAGAGGATTGTGGGCGACGGTGAGCACCCGCGCGCCCTTTCACATGGAAGGCGGCAAGGGCACCACGAGCAAGGTAATGAAGTTCCAGTTGCGGCCCGACCCACTCGCGAAATGAGGGCACCATGACCCAGCGTCCTGTTTGGCAGCCCGAGAATGCCCTGATCCTCGCCGTGCTGCTGATCGGCGGAGCGGTTTTCGTGGCCGGTATCCTGATGATCGCCGGAGTGTTGGGGGGAGGCCGCCCGGAGGGTTTGGTCCCCTATGGGATCGCTCTGGTGGTCCTCGCAGGGGTGGCGGCCGTCGCGGTCCTCGCCTACAGCCGGAAGCTCCGGCGCCAGCAGCGGCCCGAGTGGCTGGAGACCCAGGCGTGGCGACGGGGACTGATCGAGAAGCTGCAGCAGGGGCAAACGCCGCCCCGCGGGGCGGGAACGACGCCGGAGCAGCCGAAGGGCGAGTGAGACCAGGCTTACTTGCTGAGCAGCTGCCTCCGGAGCTGTTTGAGCTTCCGGCGCAGCGAGCCATCCAGCATCCGGTCACCGACCCGGACGATCGCCCCGCCCAGGATCTCCGGCTCCACCGCAAACCCCGCCACGATCTCCTTGCCCAGCGCCGTGGCCAGCGCCGCGGTGATTTCCGCCTGGAGCTGCGGGTTAGGCTGCCGAGCCAGGGTGATCCCCGCGCGCACCCGGTTGAACTTCCCATCCAGTAACCCGGCGTATTCGCTGGCGATCTCGGGCAGCAGGAGCTGCCGCCCCCGCTTGACCACCGCCTGCAGGAACAGCACGAACTCCCGCGGCGCTCCCGGGAGCGCCGCCGCCAACAGCTCGGCTTTGCGCGCCTTGGTCACCTTGGGCGACATCAGCACCGTCTCGACCCGGGGCGACGCGTGGACCGCGGCGGCCAACGCCTCGATCAGGCGCGCAAATTCCTCCGTGCGCCCCCCCCCGCTGCGCTCCCCCAGCTCGAAGAGCGCCTGCGCGTAGTTCTTCGCGATGGTCGCGAGTCTCAATGCTCCACCTTGGCCAGATAATCCAGCACGATTTTCTTATCGGCCTCGCTGTCCAGCCGCTGGCCGATCACCTTGGCCGCGGCTCCCAGGGCCAGATCCACCGCCTCGCGCCGCAAGTCGGCGATCGCCTTGTCGCGCTCCGTAGCGATATCGCGGCGGGTGCGCTCGAGCAGGGCGTCCTGGTCCTGCTTGATCTTCTCCACGGCCGTCGCCCGTTCCTTCTCGACGGCAGCCTTGGCCTCGGCCAGGAGCTGCTGCGCCGCATTGCGCGCATCGACCTGCTGCTTCATCCCCTCCGCGATCGCCGCCTTGGCCTCGGCGTTGAGCCGCTCCGCCTCGGCGAGCTGCGCCTGGATCTTCTGCTCCCGCGCCACCGTCGCCTGGAGAATCTGCGGCCAGGCAAACTTCCAGAGCAGGAAGAGCAAGATCAGGAAGACGACCCAGGTCCAGAAAAAGAGCCCGAAGTTGACGTCAAACGGCGTGGCGGGCCCCG
>CAZYPO010000075.1:0-14322 GCA_964649225.1 uncultured Gemmatimonas sp.
CGATCATCTGCGGCATGATGTTGGACAGGTTGGGGTTCATCACCCTCCCGTAGAGGGTCCGCAGCGGAACTTCCTTGGTCACCAAATCGAGGATGCCCACACGGAGACGGCGCACAGATTCTCCTTTCCGGAGAATGCCGCAAGGCGGTGTTAGTTCAGCCGGCACGGCGGTGGGACTGATGCCGGCGGCGCTCGCGGAGGATAGAAATCCGGGGGCGTCGACTTGGGCCCTTCACGGCGAGACGGCCGGGTCCAGGATGAGGACCTGGACCTTGGCCGTTAGCTCGAATGTACTGCCGCGGGCGAAACCCGGAAGGCTACCGACCAACTTGAACAGTGCGGGGCTCGGGTGCAGGAACGTCCGGCCGACAGGGGCGGCATCCCAGAAGCCATCGGGGAGCTGGAAACACTGGAGGAGCTGACGTCTCCCGAGAAAAGTACGGCAGGTCAGAAATGGAATAACTTGGCCGTGGCGGTTTGATTCTCCGGACCAAGACGTGTACTCCGCCGGAGTCAGCTGCCCCAGGGAGTCGCCGATAATCTTTGTCGAGCCCCAGCGCTGTTCGGACTGCCTGCTGGATCCGCCGGGCCATCCCCTTTGTATCGGCTTCCAAGCGTCTCTCGCTCGCCTCGTCCACCCGTGCGCGGTCCGCCGCTCTCTTCATAGAGAGTCCGAGGCTCAGGCGTGCCCTTCGGATCGCCTGACCGGTGGTGTTCGGCACCGGGAGGGGGTCATAACCCAAGAACTCAATCATGGCTGGGAGGAACCTTACCTCGGGTTCGCTTCGCCCTTTCTCCCAGTTTCGTAGCGTATCTCTAGTCACTCCGATTTGTTCGGCAGCCGCCTCTTGATCGAGCTCGAGGTCGATCCTTCGGGCTCGAACGTGGTCACCTAAGTGCTTGAAGTGCTTTGGGTAATCTGACCTTGGGATGGCTGCGTTTAGCCTCCGATGGCAGAATGGCAACGCAGGGGTGTCCGTGCGGCCACCTGGGCAGTCCGATTCACGCCTGTCGCTGCGGGCCGCCGCTGATCGAGCGCTACCTCGCGCGGATCTCGGGGCCGCTGCTCGACCGGATCGATATTCATCTGCGGGTGCCGGCCTTGCCCTACAGCGACCTGGCCGGTGACGGGACCGCCGAGCCGAGTGCGGTGATTCGCGCGCGCGTGGAAACGGCGCGGGCGCGCCAGCGTGAGCGCTTCCGTGCCCATCCCGGCTTGCACGCCAATGCCCACATGTCCTCGCGCGAGGTCCGCCGGCACTGCCGTCAGACGGTGGAGATCTGCGAGCTCTTGCGCACCGCGGTGGAGCGGCTGGGGCTCTCGGCGCGTGGCTGCCACCGGGTTCTGAAGGTGGCGCGCACGATCGCGGATCTGGCGGGGGCGGGCGCGGTGGCGGCGGGGCACGTGCGGGAGGCGATGCAGTATCGGAGTCTGGATCGCGGGACGGTGGCTACGTGAGAGGGTCCAAGGTGGGTGATCAGGCACCGCCGCCAACAACGCCATAGATGCAGGCGGCGGTACCATCGGCGCCGACGATCTCGACAGCCTCACGAGCGGAGTCGATACCGCCTATAGCCAGTTGTTCGAGAGCTACCAGCGCGATCCCGTGCCATTCGGGGCCCGATACGTGGCACTGCTCTGTTCCGGCTACCGCGCCGCGCCCACCGCGGCCGTGCTGCAGGTGTTCGGCATCGACCTCGAAGATCCGCGTCCGCTGGACGACGCCACAGCCTTCCTCAACGCACGGGTCACGTCTTACGGCGCCCCGCTCCCAGAACGGGAGCGCCGCACTGTACCACCACCTCATGCCTCCGCCCATCATCCACGAGCGATATCACGTCGGTCCCTAGCGCGCTCCCATCGAGCGTCACCTCCACCCCGTTCTGCCGCGCCGCACCCGGCGTCTGCACCAGGATGACGTACAGGCTCCTCCCGTACTGATACTCGATCGTGAGCTGCGGCCACTCCGCCGGTACGCAGGGGTCGATTCGCAGCGTAGCGCCGCGTTTCGTGAACCCCAGAATGGCCTCCAGCCCCACCCGGTACATCCAGCTCGCTGATCCCGTGTACCAGGTCCAGCCCCCGCGCCCGAGCGCGCCCGGTGTTGTGTACACATCGGCCGGGACCACGTACGGCTCCGCCTTGTATCGGGCCATCCCGGTCGGCGTATCCGCGTGCGTCAGCGGGTTGAGCATCTGGAAGAGCTCGAAGGCGCGGTCGCCCTGGCGGCGGAGCGCCGTGGCGAGCACCGCCCAGAGTGCCGCATGGGTGTACTGCGCGCCGTTCTCCCGTACTCCCGGGACATAGCCCTTGATGTATCCTGGGTCCGCCGCCATCGCCTCGAACGGCGGGGTGAGCAGCTTCACGATCCGCGCGTCCTCGAGCACCAGGTGCTCCTCCAGCGAGCGCATCGCCTGGTCCTGCCGCGCGGGATCGCCGGCGCCCGAGATCACACTCCAGCTCTGGGCGATGGAGTCGATGCGGCACTCGGCGTTCGCCGCCGAACCGAGTGGAGTCCCGTCGTCGAAGTAGGCTCGGCGGTACCAGGCGCCGTCCCACCCGTGCGCCTCCACGGCGGCGGCATAGGCATCCGCTTGGCTCCGGAGCCCGGTCGCGGTCGCCACGTCGCCCCTCGCCTCCGCATGCCCGGCAAAGCCCTGCAGCGTGGCGATGAGAAACCAGGCCAGCCAGACGCTCTCCCCGCGCCCCGCGATCCCGACGCGATTCATCCCGTCGTTCCAGTCACCCGTGCCGATCAGTGGCAGCCCATGCTCTCCCCTGGTGCACCCTTTGCGGAGCGCGCGCAGGCAATGCTCGTAGACGCTGGCCGACTCGCTGCTCGTGCCCGGCAGGTCGTACGCTTCGGCTTCGCCCGGCTCGAGCGCGCGCATGCGGAGGAACGGCACCGCTTCGTCGAGCACGCCCGCATCGCCCGTGACGCGCACGTAGTGGTCTGCGACATACGGGAGCCAGGCAAGATCGTCGGAGAAGCGCGTGCGCACGCCCCGCCCACTCTCGGGATGCCACCAGTGCTGGACATCGCCCTCTTCGAACTGCCGTCCGGCGGCACGCACTAGGTGCGCCCGCGCGATGCCGGGCTCCGCGTAGACGAACGCCATCACGTCCTGGAGCTGATCGCGGAAGCCGTATGCCCCGCTGCTCTGGTAGATCGCCGAGCGGGCCCACATCCGGCACGCCAGCGCCTGGTACAGCGCCCAGCGATTGAGCATCGCATCGAATGCCGGCTCCGGCGTGCGCACGCTGATCACCGAGAGGCGATCCGCCCATTGCCGGACGCCGTCTTCGACCGCCTGCCTGGCGCGCCCAACCTCGCTGTACTGCTCGACCGCGCGCCGTGCCAGCACCTCATCGGGTGCGGCGCCGAGCAGCACCACCACCTCTCGCGTTTCTCCCGGAGCGAGCTCGAGCGCGCACATGAGCGCGGCGCAGGGGTCGAATCCCGGACCGGTCGAGCCGCGGAGCGTCGCCTGGCGGAGCGCCGCAGGGTCCGCGAGCGTCCCGTTCCGCCCGACGAATTCGCGCCGGTCACCCGTATGTCCCGTGACCGGCTCGCTCACCGCAGAGAAGGCGACCCAGTGCCCGAATTGCGGATCGTAGGGGTTGTGTGCGAAGATCGCCCGCCGCTCCGCGTCGAAGCTGGTGCGGACCTGGTGCTGGGTATGCTCCCGCAGCACGCCGAGCGTCCACTCCACATAGACGATGAGGGAGAGCCGGCGCGGCCGCTTTTCACGGTTGGTTACCCGGAGCAGGGAGACCTTGATCGCTTCCTCGCCGGCCAGCCCGAGGCGGAGCTGCGTGGCGATGCCGTCGTGCTCGTGCTCGAACGACGAGGTCCCGGCCCCGTGCTTGATCATGTACGGTCCTCCACTCCGTACCGGAGCAGGCGTCGCGGTCCAGAGCTCGCCGGTCTCCTCGTCCCGCAGGTAGAGCACGTCGCCCACCGGATCGCTCACCGGATCGTTGTGCCATGGTGTCAGCCGGAAGAAGTAGCTGCTCCCCGCCCACGTGACTCCAGAGCCGCGCTCCGTGACGACGAACCCGCCGCGCGGGTTCGCGATCACATTGGACCAGGGAGCCGGCGGCACGCGGTCGCCCTGCACCCGGATCCGGTAGTCGCCTTCCGGTGTGAGCCCGCCCAGGCCATTGTCGAAGCGGAGCGGGCCCGGAGCGGCGGGAGCCGGATTGAGAGCGCGAGGAACGTTCGCGGACTCCGGCGGCCAGGCGGCCGGCTCGCGTATCAGTCCCATCAGGCTGGCCGCGCCGCTCTTGATCCGTTCGGCCAGCAGCTGGAGCGGAGGGGTGCTCCGCTCCACGCGCCTGGGCGGAGCCGGCTCCGGTTCGCGCTCCAGCGGATCCGGTTGCAGGACCCGCCGCTCCGAGAGAATCCGGGCGAGCGGGCGGCCGTCGCAGGGGATCCGCACCCGCGCCGTTGCCGCGATCATCCGCAGATCCTCGGGATCGAGCGAGTCGAACTGCCGGATGAAGATGCCGCCCGGCGCATCCGCCACGCCCGAGCCGCTCGTCGCGAGCATGCTCTCGGTGATCCGGTCGTTGAGCTCCTGCTGGTAGCTGTGCGGTTGGGTGTTGAGCACGACGAGATCGATCGTCATGCCGCGCCGCCGCCAGTAGCGGTGCGCCAGGAACACCTGCTGTAGCGTGGCCAGCCCGCTCGCCGACTCGATGCCGGCCAGGACGATCGGCCAGTCACCCGAGATGCCGTTGCTCCAGAGCCGCTGCAACGAGCCCTCGTTCGCGCGCAGCTCCTCGGTCGGGGCTCGGAGTGCGGGGTTGGGATAGAAGAGATGGCCCGCGAGGTCCTGGAACACTGCGGCATCCGCCGGGGTTATCTCGAGCTCCCGGAGCTCGATCTGCGTCGAGGTCCACGCCAGATCGAGCGAGCGTTCCGCCGCGTGCGGGTCGTGGTAGCGATCGGCCAACGCGAACGCGCGCTCCCGCGAGGTCGCGATCAGCGTGGTGAAAGCGACCGAGGCCGATTGCCCCGGCGCAAGCCGCACGCGGGTGCGCAGCGCGAAGATCGGGTCGAGCACCGCGCCGGTCGTCCCGGAGAGCGCGCCATCCTGCTCCAGCACCGTCGGATTGCGGGTCGTGCGTCCCCGGCCCAGGAATCGCGCGCGGTCCGTCTCACAGCTCGGCGCGCCCACCCGCTCCTTCCCCGTGTCGACCACGTGCACGCACCAGAGCGCGCGTTCCGAAGCCGAGCGCGGCCGCCGGGTCGCGCTGATGGCCGTACACCACTCGTGATACTCCGTCTCGACGAAGAGGTTGCCGAAGGCGGGATGGGCCCGATCCCTGTCCGGCGGCGCGAGCACGATCTCGCCGTAGCTGGTGAGCTCGAGCTCGTGGGTCTCGCTCCCGTTGTTGGTCAGGGTGACCAGCCGCACCTCGGCCGCGTCCTCGGGGACCACCACGATCTCGAGCTGGGTCTCGATCTCCCCATCCGCGCGCTGCAGCGTAACCCGGTCGGTGGCGAGCAGCGCGCGGTACCAATCGGCCTCGGCGCAGAGCGGTTGGTGCGCCGCCGACCACACCCGCCCCCGCGTGAGATCCTTGACGTAGCAGAACTGCCCCGTATTGTCACGGGTTCCATCGGTGCGCCAGCGGGTGACTGCCAGGTCCTCGAATCGGCTGTAGCCACCGCCGGAATTGCTCACCATCACGGTGTACGGGGTGTGGCCCAGCAGCGCCACGTGCGGCTGCGGCGTGTGCGGCGTCGCAATCTCCCGGACCACCGGCTTCGCGGGCTCGGGTGCCGGCGGCGCCTCGTCGGGCCGCGCGGTTTGCGCCTCCTGCAGGGCCAGCCGGCGCGGCACCCGCTCGTCCAGCAGCAGTGCCGTCGCCCGCACCATCGGGTCGTTGTGAAACCGCTGTTGCCAGAGTTGCGCCAGCAGCGTGTTAGTGAGCGAGACCAGGGTCATGCCGATGTGGTGCGCCATGTAAGTGTGCACCACGGCGTACGGCTTGCCCGGGTCGGGTCGGGTGTAGTCGACCGCGTCGTAGAACCCGTAGGCACCCAGCGTTCCCAGCTCTTCCAGGGTCTGCAGGTTTTCCAGCGCGGACTCGGGGTCGATCATCGCCGCGAGTGCCGAAGCGTAGGGGGCGACGACGAGCTGCCGGGCCAGCCCGCGCTTGAGGCCGAGCGCGGGGACCCCGAATCCGCGGTACTGGTAGACGCGCTGCCGGTCGCGCAGGTTGTAGGTGGATTCGCTCATCCCCCAGGGCACCCCGCGTTCCGCCCCGTACGCGATCTGCCGGCCCAGCGCGCCTCGGTAGCTCTGGCCCAGGACCGTAGACGGGAACGAGTGCATCACGAGCACCGGCATCAGGTACTCGAACATGCTGCCGCTCCAGGACACCAGCGCCGTGTCGCCTCCGGCGGAGACCAGGGTGCGCCCCAGCCGGAACCAGTGATTGAGCGGGACATCGTTCTTGGCGATGGCGACGAAGCTCGCCAGCCGCGCCTCGGAGGCCAGCAGGTCGTAGTACGACCCGTCCAGCGAATGGGTGGCGAGGGTGTACCCGATCGAGAACAGCTTGCGGGAAGCGTCGAAGAGGAAGCCGAACTCCATCTCCATCGCATACCGCTCCGCCTGGTCCGCCAGCCGTTCGAGCCGCACTGTCTGCTGCTCGGGAGCAGCCTCCGCGTCGTTCCCGATTGCCAGACACGCCTGTCGCAGCGCGATCAGATGGCCGGCGAGATTGCCGCTGTCCACGGTGGAGAGGTACGCCGGTTCGAGCGGCGCCAGGCTGCGGAGGTCGTACCAGTTGTAGAAATGTCCGCGAAAGCGCGCCAGCTGCGCCAGCGTGCCGAAGGCGCGCTCCAGCCGCTCCGTCATGTCTTCCACGGGGATGATCCCGAGATCGTACGCGCTGACCGTGGCGAGCAGCTGCAATCCGATGTTGGTGGGCGACGTGCGCAGCGCGACCATCGGGCCGGGATCGTCCTGGAAGTTGTCCGGGGCCAGCCAGCTGCTCTCGGCCGAGACGAAGCGGTCGAAGTACTGCCAGTGCAGGCGCGCGTAGCGCAGCGCGAGGGCACGGGAGTCCTTGCTGAGGGCCCGGTCCTCGGGCCGGGTCGGCACGCTCAGCGCGTACGCGATGGCGGGCGCTGTGCTCCAGAGCAGGGCGAGCGGTGCCAGGGTGACGGCGAGCTCCCCCAGTCGTCCGCTGTCGCTCCCTCCCCTGCCCAGCAGGCTGAGGCCCAGGATCGCGAGCGCGAGAAGGCTCGTCAAAGCGACCGTCGGCCCCATCGCCCGCCACACCTCACGCGGAGTGCCGGAAGTAACCCGCTCGGCTCGCGACGCGGTTTGCCATTCGAGCAGTCTCCGTTTCGTGACGAAGAGCCGCCACAGCGTCCGGCCGATCGCGTCGAGCGAGACCCAGGCCTGGTGCGGCAGGAATGTGATCGCCAGCGCGAACTGCTGCGCGCTCGTCACCGCGTCCTGGCCCACCGCCCGGTAATACGCCCGCCACGACTTGTCCCGCGGCGGACGCCCCACCGCGAGCAGCAGCGCGGGCAGCCACGGTACGGCGATGGCGCCGAGGCCCAGCAGTGTCCACCGGAGGGGTGAGCCGGGCAGCCCGGTCCAGCCGGCGACGAGCAGGCCGAGCTGTGCGGTCTCGACCAGGCTCCGGCGCAGGTTGTCGAGAATCTTCCAGCGCGAAAGCAGCGACAGCCGGTTCCGCTCGAGGCCCGCGACGCCCGGTACCCGGGGGGTCAGCCAGTGGAGCAGTTGCCAATCGCCGCGGATCCAGCGGTGCTTGCGGCGCGAAAAAGTCAGGTACCCGGTTGGGTAGTCGTCGTAGACCGTGATGTCGGTGGCCAGTCCGGCCCGCGCGTAGTTGCCCTCGATCAGATCATGCGAGAGCAGCGTGTTCTCCGGAAAGCGGCCCTGCGTGGCCAGCTCGAATGCGTCGACCTCGTAGATCCCTTTGCCGGTGTAGCTCCCTTCGCCGTAGAGGTCCTGGTAGACGTCCGACACCGCGGTCGTGTACGGGTCGACGCCGGGGTGACCCGAGTGAATGGCGGCGAAGCGCGAGCGATGCGCGCTGGCGAGTGAGACGCCCACCCGGGGCTGGAGAATGCCGTAGCCGCGGCTGACGCGTCCCAGCGTGGGGTCGTAGTCGGCGCGATTGAGCGGATGCGCCAGCGCGCCCACCAGGGCAGCTGCCGCCTCGGGTGGCAGCGCCGTATCCGAGTCGAGGGTGATCACGTAGCGGACCCGCCGGATCACCTCGACGTTTCCGACCACGAGAGTGAAGGCGCCCTCGGCGCCACCGCGGAGGAACCGGTTGAACTCGGCCAGCTTGCCGCGCTTGCGCTCCCACCCCATCCAGACGCCCTGGCTCGCGTTCCAGCGCCGGGGCCGGTGGAACAGGTAGAACGCGTCCGAGCTCTCCGGCGCGTAGCGGGCGTTGAGGGCGCGCACGCCTGCCTCGGCCGCCGCAACGATGGCGGCGTCGCTCTCCCGCGTTTCGGTGGTGGAATCCTTGAAGTCGCTCAGCACGGCGAAGTGCAGATGCGCTTCCCGATTGGCCAGGTACTGGACCTCGAGGTTTGCGAGCGCTTCTCCCACCTCGTCCCCGTTCTCGAAGAGCGTGGGAATCACCACGGCGGTGCGGTATTCCTCCGGTACCCCGTGGTCGCGCAGATCGAGCTTCGCCAGGACCCGGGGCGGCAGCAAGACCGTCACCAGCTGGTTCACCAGGCTCACCGCGAGGTCGTTCGCAGGGAGCAGCGCGATGAGCGCCACCGCGAGCCACGCCGTTCGCGCTTCCGCCCCCGCCAGCCAGAAGAGCGCGGCGAGTGCCGCGGCCGTGGCGCTGAGCATGCCGCCGACGAAGACGCTGTTGGGATGCCGGAGCACCCAGCGGGGCACCGCTTCGCCGGCTCGGGGACGGTAGCCCAGCGTCGCCTCCAGGCCGCCCAGCCCGCGATCGACGAGATAGTAGCCGACGTGCCCGCGCCGCGCCGCGGCAGCGGCGCTGGCGCGCGCCAGCTCGACCGCTTCGCGCGCCACCGACTCCTCGCTCCGGCGGGTGCGCTTGGCGATCCGCTCGACCACGTGGCGATACTCGTCGCGGGTCGCGAAGGTCATCCGGGGGTAAAAGCCCGAGGGATCCTCGCGCAGCACCCGCTCCATCACGCTCTGGCGCTCGACGAATTTGCGCCAGTCGCGCTGGGTGATGCCGCGCAGGCTCATGATGCTGTTGGCCATCATGAGCTTGGTGAGGGCCAGCCGTTCCGTTGAGCGCGCGGTGGCTTCGTCGGGGCTCAGGCCCGCGCTGGTGATCCACTGCTCCAGCCAGACCAGCGGCGGGAAGGCGCCCGAAGCGAGCCGGAGCTGATGCAGGAAGCGGGAGACGAAGCTCGAGCTCAGCGCCGGTGGTTCCAGCACGAACTCCGCCAGCGTGTCGGCCAGGGCCGTGGCGTCTCTTTCGTTGTCGGCCTGAATCCGCGCGACCCAGCGGTCCGCCTCTTCGATCTCGTCGAGTCGCTGGACCGTGCGCAGCACCATCCTGCGGATGTTCTCCAGCAGCCCCAGCCGCAGCATCGCGGGGACGGCCCAGAGCTCCCCGATCGAGAGCACCGTGCGCTCCTGGAACGCGTCGACGAACCAGTCGACATTTTCGGCGTCCAGCCGGCCCTCGGTGTGCGAGATCAGCGTGATGACCAGCTCGTAGACCCGGGGATAGCCGGCGAGCGGGCCGCTCGCGAGCTCGGGCAGCTCGCGGTAGTAGTCGCGCGGGAGGCTCTCGTGCACCTCGTGCACGTGCTCCTGCACGACGTGGTAGTTGTCGAGCAGCCATTCGCCGGCGGGGCCGATGTCGGTTCCGTGCAGCGAAGCGGAGGCGAGCCGCGCGTGCGCGCTGTCGAGGATGCGCCGCGTCGCGTTGAGCCGATCGAGCAGGCGCGCAGGCCGCGGGCCGCGGCGCGCGGGAGCCAGCCGCTGCCGGGCCGCCACGGTCCGGGCCCGCTCCGCGAGGTGCTCGGCGCCCAGCAGCTCGCCGCGGATCGGGCCGGCGAGCCGATACTCGGTGCTCACCGGCGAGCGGCGGCCGCGGCGAAACCAGCGGGATAGCAAGGCCTTCATCGTGATCGCGGGGAGCGGTACGAGCGCGGGCGGAGAGTCACGAGGGGAAAGCTACACCGCGACGATCTAAAGGTCTTCATCACCCGCGATTAGCGTCGGCCGTCCCGTTGGCAGGCCACGTCAATCACGACCGTACTCGCGACCGTCCGTGCGGTTACCTCGGCGGTTCGGTGCGTCCCTGCCGCTGCGCCGACGCGCTGATCGAGCGCTATCTCGCGCGGATCTCAGGGCCGCTGCTCGATCGCATCGATATCCATCTCCGGGTTCCCGCCTTGCCCTACAGCGACTTGGCCCGTGACGTCACCGTCGAGCCCAGCGTCGTGATTCGCGCCCGAGTGGACGCGGCGCGGGCGCGCCAGCGTGAGCGATTCCGTGCCCATCCCGGCCTGCATGCCAATGCCCACATGTCGTCGCGCGAGATGCGGCGGCATTGCCGGCAGACGCCGGAGATCGCGGACCTGTTGCGCACCGCCGTCGAGCGGCTCGGTCTCTCCGCGCGCGCCTTACCATCGGATCCTGAAGGTGGCGCGGACCATCGCGGATCTTGCCGGGGCAGAGCAGATCGAGCCCGCGCACGTGCGCGAGGCGATTCAGTATCGGAGCTTGGATCGGACGAGTCGGTAATTGTACGTCGACGCGACTCAACCCGCTCTCAACGTGGTACCTGAATGTAACTCCAATGCGACCAAACATGGACGGCGTGTGAGTCTCTCGGGTGTCGCCTGGCTGCGAGCACTTTGAGGCGGGAATCCTTCGCGTTACCGCGCGCCCACTCAAATAGCTCGGGACTTCGGAGACAGATTTTGAGTTCTTAGAGCCGCTATGGGTTCCTCGGCCGGCTTGTCCGATCTTAGTCCTGGTGGAGAAGGCCATATTCGGATCGTCTCGCGGCCCGGCCACCAGCCTATGTGGTTTTCGCAGTCGAAGCGGTACCTTGGCGGAGGGAGCCTCCGCTCAGAACGCTCGTTCTCATCACACAGGGGAAATCATATCCTTGCGGTTCAGACAGGAAACTACGAGCAGTAAGTACGCTCCGGGGAGACAGATGAAGCGAGGTAGCTCCCTGCCTTTGCACTTACGTAGTCTAGCCCAGCGTTCGTTCCTGCGTGAACTAGGGAGCGCTTCGGTCGTGCTGTTGTTTGGTCTCGGCGGGATGACCCGCGCTGCAATCGCTCAAGGCCCTCCTGCCTCTCCCCAGACCAGTTTCGTCAGCGGGCGGGTTCTCGACGATTCGTCGCGCGCGCTGGTGGGCGCTGAGGCGGTCATAGCGGCGTTGAAACTCAGAGCTCTCACCGGTCCTGACGGCCAGTTCCGATTAGAGCGGCTGCCCTTAGGCCGCTGGTCGATCCTGGTTCGGGCGATTGGATTCCTCCCGTACAGCCAGGCTGTTGACGTGGTGCGTGATGGAACGGAACTCGGCGTCGTGAGCTTGCACCGGGCCGTCGTGATTTTGCCCGAGCTCGAGGTCACCGGAAAGGTCCCGACTCCGGCCTTCGCTCTTGGGTTCGGGACGAACTTGGATACTTCGGAGCTATGTCCGGGGTGCGCACGTGAACCCGCAGGTGGTCCTGCTGGACCTCGGATTGCGGAATGGCGACCGCCTGCGCTTGGTGGAGCACATTACCTACCCTTCGGCGCCTCGATGACCGAGGACGGTCTGTATTTGGTGCCGGTTCAACGCTTCAAGGCAACCGATCCGCCGTTCATCATGCTCCGAGAACGGCCGATCGGTCTGGGGGCGAGGCCGGACCATCTGCTTGGCCGCTGGATTCAGTGCGACCGGAGATCCAGGCCTGTTGCGACGCGCATCGACGGCGCAACGGCTCGGGTCCTGTACTCCACCGGTGCGGTATGGTTTCAACGCCTCGAGCAGGGGTGGGAAGAGTGTTTCAAGGCAATCCCCCTCATGCTTGATGGAGTCGCGATTGGCGCAGCGCCCTTGGCCCAGGGCTGGGTCGTTGCCGTGGAAGATTCCGCCGGGTTGACGCACCTCCACGGGTACAACGACTACGGTCGGCGGCTCTGGAACATGCCACTGGCGGCGGTCCTCGGTACGGCCGCGCAGATCAAGAACGTGATCCTTGCGTCGGCCGGGGGAGGAGTAACTGTTTCGCTCACTGAGAGCCCCTTTTCGTGGGCCCTGGTGGACTCAACGGGGTCCGTCATGCTGCAGTCGTCACCCTTCACGGGGCGAGCACCAAACGATCTGCTCACGCTGACAGACCTGAGTGGGTGGAGAGGCTATGCAGTTCTGCCGGTGAGAAACGGCATGGTGCAGACGCTGGAGAGTCCCAGAAAGAGACAGGGTCTGTTTGTTCTCTACGACGTCCTGGGCCGGCCTGTCAAAGTCATGCGCCGTGCGGGAGCGTCTGCACTCATTGCGAGCGCCCCCGAGCTTCGGATGCTCCTCGGCTACCAGTACAACAGTCCGTGGGGAGGCAGATCGAGACTGTTCATGTACAGGTACTGAACCAGTCTCATGCCGAAACCTCCAAGGCTCTTGGCATCGCGATTCGCCCGCCAGCCCAGCCCTTCCGGGTGACCCTCGACGTGAGCTCGACCGGCGTCGTATACTCCAGCAATCGACCCCCCCCGTCGCCCCGAGGCCCCATGCGCATCCGCTCCACGGTCCTCACCGCCCTCACCGTCCTTAGCGTCCCCACCGTCCTCACTGCCCAGCGCGACAGCGCCCGCGCCCCGCGCCAGCGCGTCGTGATGGACAGCGCTCGCGCCGCGCTGCTCTACGTGAGCAACCGCGAAGAGGACGCTCCGGTGGCCGACTACGCCCGCGAGATCGCCGCGAAACGCGCCACCGATAGCACCTACGCCGCGCGCAGCGCGGGCGTCATGGACTTCAGGAAGATCACCTACAAGAGCGCGGTGGATGGCTTGGAGATCCCAGCCTATCTCTTCGGCCCGCTCACCAAGCGGGGCGCTAAGGGCCACGCCGCCATGATCTGGGTCCACGGCGGCGTCCACGGCGACTGGGGCACGACCATGTTCCCTTTCGTCAAGGAGGCCGTGGAGCGGGGCTACGTGATCATCACTCCCGACTATCGCGGAAGCACCGGCTACGGGGAGAAGTTCCGCAACCTGATTGATTACGGCGGCAAAGAGGTCGATGACGTGGCCTCGGCTGTCGAGTACCTCAAGACCTTGCCCTACGTCGATCCGGACCGCTTAGGGATTATGGGCTGGAGCCACGGCGGCTTCATCACCGCGCACCTGCTCTTCCGCGACGCGCACCCCTTCAAGGGCGGCGCCGCCATCGTCCCGGTGACCAACCTGGTCTTCCGGCTCTCCTACAAGGGGCCCGGCTATCAGCGCTCCTACTCCACCCAGCCCGGCATCCAGGGCCTGCCGTTCGAGAAGCGCGACGAGTACATCGAGCGCTCGCCGCTCTATCACGTCGAGAACCTCAAGGTGCCGATCCTGGTCCACGTCGCCACCAACGATCAGGACGTGAACTACGTTGAGGACCAGCAGCTGGTCTGGAAGCTCCGCGCCCTGAAGGCCGAACTGGCCGAGACGAAGATCTACGTCGATCCCGCCCCGTGGGGCTCCTCGGTGGGACACGCGTTCAGCCGGCGAGTCGATCCCAAGACGCTCGAGCGGGTGGATTCGCCCGAGCAGATCGATTCCTGGAACCGCGCCTGGGTGTTCTTCGAGTGGCTGCTGCGGCCTTACGAGGATCGTTCGAAGAAGACCACGACGACCCTTACTCCAGCACCAGCGCCGCGATGAGCGGCATGACGATCGCGGCGTCGGACTCGATGATGTACTTCGGCGTGTCGACCCCGAGCTTGCCCCAGGTGATCTTCTCGTTGGGGACGGCGCCCGAGTAGCTGCCGTAGCTGGTGGTCGAGTCGCTCACCTGGCAGAAGTAACCCCACAGCGGCACCTCGGGCCGCTGCAGGTCCTGGTGCAGCATCGGCACCACGCAAATCGGAAAGTCCCCGGCGATCCCGCCGCCGATCTGGAAAAACCCGATCGAATGCTCGGCGCTGGTCCTGCTGTACCAGTCCGCCAGTGCCATCATGTATTCGATCCCGGTCCGCACCGTGTGCACGTTCTTGACGTGGCCCTCGATGCAGTGGCCGGAATACATGTTGCCCAGGGTCGAATCCTCCCACCCCGGCACGAACATCGGCAGGTTGCGCTCCGCCGCCGCGATCATCCAGCTGTCCT
>CAZYPO010000076.1:0-14261 GCA_964649225.1 uncultured Gemmatimonas sp.
ATTCATCATTTGAGGGTTGGTTGAAAGGCGCTCCCGAATTTGAGGTGCACATTCTGGGGCAGGACGGAAGCTCGAGCGCCATGCGGACCTACCAATGCGCGGGGGAGAGTGCGGGCACCCCCTACCAGTACAACCAGGACGACCCGGAGTGGCGGGGGAATGTCATGCTGTTCAGTCAGGCTCAGCTCGACGCCTACAAAGCGGAACACCCGGGCCAGGCGCTCAGGATTCTGGTAATGGAAGACGACGATACGCGCTGCGTGATCAAGACCGATTCGGCGCGCGTGGCCAGGTTCTTCGCCCAGATCGCGGCCACCTATGGCTCCCTCACCGGTGGTAAGGATACCCTGATTTCCGTGAAGACATACCGGAAGGCGCAGACGTTGTTCAACCTGCTGAAACTGCTCTGGTCCGCAATCAAGACTCAGGATGAAATCGTCGGCACCGCAATCGAAGACTCGGTCGCGGGCGAGTACTTCTACGGCGCCAACTGGATCATCAAGGGTGAGAACACTGTTACCCGCGGCGCGCTCAGACTCGAGATGCGATGAACCGAGGCTCCATGAAGAAGCTCCCCGGCTGGCTCGGACTGCTTGCTTGCCTGCTGGCGTCACTCGTCCAGGCACAAACGCAATCTGTTGTCCATGGGCGCTGGGCCCTCGGGCTCACCCTGGGCGTCTCGAGCTTCCGCGGGGTAACCGAGGGCACGGGCCCGCAGGGCGAATCGGTCAGTTTCACGCCCTATCGGCCGACGATGTGGGGTATCGCGGCTGGGTATGGGATTACGCGGCTCCGAGTTGGGGTGTCCGCGCGTTACGGCCAGGCTGGGCTCGGTATTCGGGGGGTTCCGCCTTCCGACGGACCCGCAGGGGGAGTTCTGGTCATCGCCGAGAACGCGTACCACGTGGCGGCCTTCACCGCAGGGGTCTCCACGCATCTGGTGCGGCTCTACGGAGGGCCCGCGCTCCGACCCTCACTCGCGCTCGGATTGGAACGATGGACGGCGCCCGGCACTCCGGCGCGCAACATCGTCGGGGGCCAAGCGGGACTCGCGATGGAGATCGCATTGACCCGCGTCTTCGTCGCCAGCCTGGAGGGTGAGCTCGGCTTCACTCCCGCCTCGCCCTTCTTCTCGGCCGACTTGCCCGAAGGCTACCGCGCGCGCAGCGCCTGGCGGCGCACACTGGCCGCTGGGTTGTATTGGAGGTTCTAGAAAGCTAGGCGGCGACCCTTGACCCGCAGGCGGCGCAGAACCGGCTTTCGTCCGGCAAGGGTGCACCACAGTCGGCGCAGAAATTGGCGACGTTGAGGGGCAGTCCGCAGCGGGAGCAGAACTGCGCCCCGGGTTCGGGACGGGGCCCGCAGATCCGACAGGATGGCGGCACCGGCACGCCGGCGGAGCGAGCGGAGCGAAGCGATTGCAGTCTGGCGGCAATCAACTCCTCCGGATCGCCGGTGACCGTCACTCCGGCTGCTGGGGCCTCCGTTGCCATCGCGGCGAGCGCCTCGGCGCCGTAGCGACTCCTCAGCAGCTCGTAGTCGCGGTCGGAGAGTTTGCCGGTTTCCCGGTCGAACTCGATTTCCTTGAGGGCCAGCAGCGCGATCCCGCGGCGCGTTTCCTCGGGCGCTTCCGGCTCGAGGAGCGAGAGATCGGGCCGGCCGGCGGTCAGCATCGGCTCAAACACCAGCCAGAGCACCAGCACGGCCAGGACCAGCGCCCCAATAATCTCGATAGCCATCAATCGTCGATCTCGGCCAGCGCGCGGCGCAGTCGTTCATCCTCTGCGGCCCGAGGAGGAGTGGGCAGGGTGCCGGCAGCAGCCGGCTGCATCCCGCGCCGGCCGCGCCGCAGCAGGACGGCCGCGAGGAGAGCTCCCCCACCCGCCACCAGCGCGCCGGGGAGCAGATAGCCGGCCAGGTTGAAGCCCTCAGGCTTCGGGGCCATCAGAATCTGCTCTCCGTACTTGGTCACGAACGCCGTGACGACCTCATCGGAAGACCTACCCTCCTGGCGCAGCGCCAGCACCTCCCGATGGAGCGCCGGCGAGTAGGTGCAGGTGAAGTCGGTGGTACGGCAGGTGTAGATGTCGAGGTTGCAACCGCAGGTACACTTCAAACGATGCTCGAGGGTCTTGAGCTCCGCATCATTGTCAGCCGCCGTCGCGACCGCTCGCTGTTGCACCATCGAGGGATCGTAGAGCCGGTCACTGCTGTCCGCCTGCGGCCTGCGCTGGCCGAGGGCCAGCCCCCGCCGTAGGACGAGCGCCCCGCCGGCGAGGCCCGCCAGCCGGAAAAAATCCCGCCGGGTCACCCCGTGCTCCCCACGCCCGCCAGCGGCGCCTCATAGCCCGCTTGCGCTTCGCTGCGCTGCCGCTGGGTAATGGCGGGCCCGCCTGGCCACATGGTGATGAGTCCGCCCGTGATGAGAATGCCCGCGCCGAGCCAGACCCACATGACCAGCGGATTGAGCGTGAGCGCGTAGGTGGCCTGCTCGGTTCCGTTGACCGAGCCGGCATATACCACGTAGAGATCTTCCCGCAGGTTGCTCCAGATCCCAACCTCCGTCGACGGCTCGAAGGTGTTCCGCCCGAAGCTGTCGAGATGCTGGCGCTTTTCGGAGGTGATCCGCCCCAGCCGGACGCCGTCCTTGCGTACCTCGAGCGTCGCCGCGGAGACGAACCGATTGAGCTGCGGGTATTGCGACACACCCATGTGGGTGAAGCGGTAGGTATGCCCGTAGGGGCTGCGAAGCTCGGCGCTCTGGCCCGGCGCGAGGGTCACCTCACGGGTGACCTTGAAGGCCATCCCGGCGAACGCGACGATGTAGGTGAGGAAGCCCAGGTGCACCACGTAGCCGCCGTAGCGCCGCCGGTTTCGCGAGATGAGCCGCCCCAGCGCCACCGGAGCGGATTCGCCGTGAATGCGACGGCGCGCGCGAATGCCCCGCCAGAATTCCTGGCTGACCGTGCCCAGTACAAACCCCGCGAGCGCCCAGGCCATGACCGCGTAGAGATCGCGGATTCCGAGCAGCAGCAGCAGGAGCCCCACGCCGAGACCGGTCGCGAGCGGCGCGATGAACTGACGGCGCAGATTCTCGGGACTGGCCTTGCGCCAGGCGATCAGCGGGCCGATGCCGGTGAGCGCCACCAGCAATAGCCCCAGCGGTACGTTCACCCGATTGAAGAAGGGGGGCCCGACCGTGATTTTGGTTCCGCGCACGGCCTCGGAGAGAATCGGGAAGAGCGTCCCCCACAGTACGGAGAAGGCGATCCCGACCAGGGCCAGGTTGTTGAAGAGAAAGGCCGCCTCGCGGCTCGCGAGCGACTCGAGCCGGGCCTCCGGCTCGAGCAGGGGCCAGCGCACGTAGAGCAGGGTAAACGCGAAGATCGCCGCGAGCAGCAGGAATCCCAGGAAGAAATAGCCGACGTTGGACTGGGTGAAGCTGTGCACGCTGGCGATGACGCCGCTGCGGGTGATGAAGGTGCCGAAGATGCTGAGCAGAAAGGAGCCCACGATCAGCCCGACGTTCCAGCGCTTGAGCATGCCCCGCTTTTCCTGGATCATCACCGAATGCAGGAATGCCGTCATGGTGAGCCAGGGCAGCAGGCTCGCGTTCTCCACCGGATCCCAGGCCCAGTACCCGCCCCAGCCCAGCTCCACATAGGCCCACCACATCCCCAGCGTGATGCCGGCAGACAGGAAGAGCCAGGAGAGAATGGTCCACTTCCGCATGGCATGGATCCACCCGGTGTCCAGCCGCTTGGAGAGAAGAGCCGCCATCGCGAAGGCAAAGGGAATCGTGATACTGATGTAGCCGAGATAAAGCATCGGAGGATGAATCGTCATCCCCGGGTTCTGCAGCTGGGGGTTCAGCCCGCGGCCATCCTCGGGGGTAAACAGCAGCCGCTCGAACGGATTGGCCGAGAACAACATGGTCAGGACGAAGAATGCGACCACGAGGTTGGTGATCCCGGCCACGTAGGGCAGCAGCGCGGCGTGGCGGCGGCTGGTGACGTATTGCGCCGTCGCGCCAAAGATCGAGAGAATGGTGGCCCAGAACAGCAGGCTGCCCTTCTGTCCCGCCCAGAAGGCGGCCAGCACGTACGAGGTGGGGAGATTGCGCGCGGTGTACTGGGCGACGTACTCGATGTTGAAGTCGTGGGCGAGCAGACCCTTCCAGAGGCACAGCGCCGCCAGTACCAGCGCGGCCATCACGCCATAGGTCGAGCGCGTAGCGGTCCGGGCCAGATCCGGGCGCTCCTGCCAGCGGCCGAAAAACGTGACCCAGGCCCCCCACCCGGCGGTGAAGAGGGCCAGCCAGAGACTGAATTGTCCGAGCAGCGTCACGGCGTCACGCCTTGCGAGTCTTCTGAATCTCCGCTTCGTAGCGCGAGCCGCACTTGGCGAGGACTTCGGTAGCGTGAAAAACCCCGTCCCGACCGTACTTCCCCTCGACGATTACCTCGATGTTGCTCGCATCGGTGAAGGTGTCCGGCACCAGCCCCGTGTAGGTCACCGGGAACTCGTTAGCGCCATCGCTGATGCGGAAGTCGATCATGCGGCCGCCGGGATCGCGCTTGACCGACCCGGGCACCACCTTGGCCCCCACCTTGAGTCCGACATCATGAAAGCTCGGGTCGGCCTGGGTCCGGGCAACCAGCTCGCTGGGCGTGAGGAAATAGACGCCGGTTTCCTTGACCCCGGAAATGATCAAGCCGACCACTCCGGCCACGATGACGGATGCGCCGATCAGGAATTTGGTGCCTGCTTTCACAACCGCCTCCCGCTGAAAGACCTCATCCTTAAAACTAACCACTCCCGCACGCCCTGGTTATGGAGGACGGAAGCGTCACGGATTTCCCTTGCTGGTTTTCAAGCGCGATTCACCACGGCTTCATACGACAGCGTGCATGGTTGCCGCAGGCGGCCGGTGCCGTGCCGTGCCCATATCCCGTGCAGAGGAGGGCCCCATGAGGCCCGGTCGGTCGGTTGCAGCCTTCCTGGCAGTGACGGGTATGATGATGGGCTGCACGAATCGACACAGCCAGGAGGAATCCGTTGTAGCTCCACCCGACACTACCCCTCGCTCGCTGGCGCAAGACGAGTTGATCCTCGCGGCGAGTAAGTTGGCCCTCCCTCCCCCCGACTTCCAACCGGCCGACCTGCCCGAACCGAACTCCCGCGAAGCCGGGTTGCTCGCCACCTATTGCTCCCAGTGCCACGCATTTCCGTTGCCTACCATGCACAGCGCAGTCGACTGGCCCGCCGTGGTCAGGCGGATGTGGCTTCGCATGGACTACATGCCCGCCAGCTTTGGCATAAGGGTCCTGGAGTTGGGCGACCGCGTGGCGCTGTTGGCTTACTTGACCGCCAATGCAATGCAGGTGAGCGGGGGCACGCTGCCGCCAGGACGTGGCCGCATGACCTTCTCGCAGTTGTGCAGTCGCTGCCACGCGTTGCCCGACCCAAGGCTCTACTCCGCCCAGGCTTGGCCCGCCGTCTTCATGCGGATGGAACGCAACATGGAACGGATGCAGGTCCGGCTGCCCAACCCGGCCGAAACCGCGGCGATTCTCGACTACCTGCAGTCCGTCGGGCGCGGGAGGTAGGCGCCGCGAATTCGACAAGGGGGGCCTAGAGCGCGCCTCCAGGTAGGGGCTCGAACGCCGCACGCTCGGTGGTCGAGTGAAGGACGCTTCATGAAGCCTTCAATCACGATTCAACCCCTGGGAGATAGCGTGGCACTACCCGTCGGCGGGGCCGCTGGCTCAGGCCCGGACCGAGAAGCATGACCAGCGACCCCCGCTCCCCCACCAAGGGCCCCAGGATGACTGCCCCACTTCAGCAAGCTACCCCTTCCTCTGGCGGCGGTGAACCACCGAGGAATGCCCTACGCAGAACCTTCCTCAAGTGGACTGCCGCGGTTGGCGCCTTCGCTTCGGCAATCCTGGTCGGAGGGCCGGCGCTTCGAGCCTTTCTCTCTCCCACCCACCGGCGCGCCCAGCCGACGCGATGGATCAAGCTGGGCGAGGTGGACCAGATGGAGACCGGAGTGCCCACCCGGTTCGACTTCGTGGAGACCGCAAACGATGCCTGGGTCGAGACGCGAGTCCAGCGAGGGGTTTGGATCTACTCAGAGGACGGGGAGCACTTCACGGTCTATAACGGCCACTGCCCTCACCTAGCGTGCAGCTACGGCTTCGATAAGGATCGCGCGATGTTCATCTGTCCCTGCCACCGTGGCGTGTTTGACCTCAAGACCGGTTCGGTCCTCGGCGGCCCTCCACCGCGCCCACTCGACACGATAGAGACCAAGATAGAAGACGGGATTCTCTACGCCGCCTATCGCGACTTTCGCGCCGGCGTGGCGGAAAAAATCCCGATAGCCTAAGGCAGCGAGCAATGAGCCGATTCTCTCGCTGGCTGGATACCCGGCTCGACCTCGGGGCGATCCGCCGCGCGCTCTTCGACCGCGCGGTCCCAGACCGCCTCACCTGGTGGCACACGCTGGGAAGCGCCGCCCTCACCGTATTCCTGGTGCAGGTCGTCAGCGGGATTGTCCTGGCGATGTATTACTCTCCGACGCCCGATCACGCCTTCGACAGCATTCAGTACCTCCAACGCGAAGTCGCGAGCGGCCGTCTGCTCAGGGCGATCCACCATTGGTCGGCGAGCGTCATGGTGATCCTGGTGACGGCGCATCTCATCCGGGTCTTCGCGATGGGCGCGTACAAGTACCCACGGGAAGCCAACTGGCTGATCGGGGTGGGGCTATTCGTGCTGGTGATGGCGTTCAGCTTCACCGGTTACCTCCTGCCATGGGACCAGAAGGGGTATTGGGCCACCGCGGTGGGCACCAGCATCGCGGGGACGACGCCCGGCATCGGCGGTCAGCTGGTCGCGCTACTGCGAGGAGGCGGCGACCTGGGAGCTGCGACCCTGAGCCGCTTCTATGCAATTCATGTGGTCGGGCTCCCCTTATTGTTCGGAGGGCTGGTGCTCCTCCACCTCACCCTCGTCATCCGGCAGGGAATCGCCGGCCGTCCCACCGCGCTCGAAAAGGACGCCCCTAGCCGCACCAGCGACCAAGCTTACCCCGCCTATTACCGGGAGGCTTACGCCGCGAGCAAGAGCGGTCGGGTCCGCTTCTGGCCCGACATCGTAGCCAAGGATCTGATCGCCTCCGCCGTGGTCGTCGCAGTCACCGTGCTACTCGCCCTCCGGACCGCTGCGCCGCTCGAGCCCCCAGCCGATCCCACCGACACCAGCTATGGGCCACGACCCGAGTGGTATTTCCTCCCGCTGTTTCAATTGCTGAAACTGGTGCCGGGGTCACTGGAGAGCGCGGTCGCGGTAGGAGTTCCAACCGCGTTCCTACTTGTGCTTCTCGCGCTCCCATTCTTCGACCGGCGAAGTACCCGCAATCTGCTGGCCCGGCCGGTCGCCATCGCTTCACTGCTGGCGGTCCTGGGCGGCTCCACGTTCCTCTTCGGCGCGTCCTTAAGGGAGAAAGGCCCCGCGAGCCCACCCGAGGTCGGGCGCCCCCTGACTTCCTCCGAGCGAGCCGGGCGGGCGCTCTACCGCTCGCAGAAGTGCAACGACTGTCACCGGATCGCGGGCGAAGGCTCGAAGAAAGCACCCGATCTGAGCGAGATCGGGCTCCACCATTCGGTCGCCTGGTTACACAGCTTCATCGAGGCCCCGACCCGCTTTCGCGGCGACACCACCGAGATGCCGACATTCGGGCCGCCGACGCTCTCCCACCAGCAGATCGAGGAGCTGGCACTGTACCTCGCCTCGCTCCGCGGGAAGGCACCGCTGACGGTACCACCCGAAATCCACGACACCTTCCCGCAGCCCCGTCCGCGGTGAACGGGGTTTCCGGCCGCCTTCATCACTTCTTCAGAGGCCGCCGTCTAGATCTGAGGCGGATCGGGCCTCCACATGGGCCAGCCACCTCAGCGAAGGAGGACCCAATGCGCTCAAAACCATTGCTGCTTCTGTCCGCGCTGCTCGCCCTGGCCACGCCGTCCGTCGCGCGCGCGAGCGGGGAGACCGGGTCGCGGAGTAGGGACCTGGCCCGCGCCGCACGGCGGGCTTCACTCTACGCGCACGCGAGCATCCCTGCCTGGGCACGCCGGTATAACGTCAACTGCTCGCACTGCCACGCACCGGCGGTGCCGCGTCTGAATGCGACCGGGATACGTTTCCGCTGGGCTGGGTACCGAATGCCCGAGGATCTGGGGCAACCGGTGAACGTCGAGCGGGTGCAGAACTATCTCTCGGTCCGGGGCCGAATCCACTACGACTATGACAAGACGCAGGGACAGCCGGCCGGCAACAGCAGCTTCAACTTCCCGGACGCGACGATCTTCTATTCGGGTCCCTTCGGCAAGAACTACGGGGCCTTCTTCGAAATCGAGCGCGCCGCCGAGGACAATATCGAGCTCCAGGCCCACGTGGAAAGCGCGTGGGGGAAGGAGAAGTCTTTCGGCGGCTTTCGGGTCGGGGTCATGCACTGGCTGCTCCGGGACGGCGTCGCCGGCTTCGACCGCCCGACCGGCGTTCGCACCCCCATTCCGCTCGGAGGTAATTTGACTTCCGCGATCCCCTTCACCTTCGCAAATGATCAGCTCGGACTCGAGGCGTATTACGTCACCGGGCGCAACCGGATCTCCGCGGAAGTGCTGAACGGCATCAGTGCAGGGGGCAAGGGCGACGAGAAGGACCCCGACAACAAGAAGGACTTCGTCGTGACCGACCAGCTCCTGCTCGACGAGTCTGGCTCCGGCATCACGGCGGTCGGGTATTACGGGACGCTGGTTGGTGCCGATCCCCTCGCGCCGACATCCTCGTCGCACTTCTGGCGCGTGGCGCTCAGTGCGAACAAGTTCGTGAGTCGATTTGAGGCGCAGGGTGGAGTAGCCTTCGGCAAGGATCAAGACCTTCCGGTGGTGACGGGCGGGGTTTTCGGTGCGCCGGAAGTCAAGGGAGTCGGGTATTGGCTCTACGGCGGCTATACACTTCCGGGCAAGTCGGCTGAGGGCGCAAGCACGCCGCCGACGCTTTTCGGCCGCTTCGAATTCCTCGATCCCAATACCAACGTCGACCACAACGGTAGGCACCGGATCGTCGCCGGAGTCGTGGTTCCCGTCTCGCTGCCGGAGTACCTGCGGCTGGCATTGGAGTATGGGCTTGACCTCCCTCAGGGTGGGGGGCCGAAGCGGCACGGCGGGACCGTAGAGCTGATGATCAACTTCTGAGTTCAAGTCCGGGTGCGCCCGGAGTACGCCCAGGCGCGACCCAACGCTGGAAAGGAGTGCCATGAAAGCTCGAGGGTTCGCGATCGGGGTCGCCGTGCTGGGCGTGGCGCTGGGACAGCGTCTGGCGGCTCAACAGCCGGATGGTCAAGCGAGCTATCGCGAGGAGTGCAAGCAGTGCCACGGCCTCAACGGCGTTCCTGCAGCGCGCGAGCGCGAGAAATACAAGAAGATCAAGGCGTTCGGGGACGGCGGATTCGGCGTTGCGCTGTCGGTCGATTCGATCGTGAAGATCCTGAAGAAGGGGATCGACAAGGACATGAAGTCGTTCGCGGAAAAGCTCGATGAGGGCGAGATGCGGGCGGTCGCACAGTACGTGAAGGAGCTCGGAGCGAAGTTCCAGGCCAAGCAGCCGTAGTCGGAAGCGATCCTGGAGCCGGCCAAGGTATTCGCCCAAGTCACCCAGGCCCACGTCACACTGACCCACGTCGTTGAGCAGATCTTCGAGCTCGGAAAACTCACCGGTGCCTACCCGGTCCCGCTCGATCCCACCCTGCTCGAGGTGACGCGCGCCGGGGCGGAAGCTCGACGTGATCGCGGACGGACTCCGGGAGCGGGGCCTGAGCGTGTCGACTCGGGTGATGATCGGTATCAACGACGGCGGCAAGCCGGTGCTGGCGCTGCGTCCGGCCTAGCGCGCAGCCGCCCAATGCAGCGCCGTGTCCACCGCGCGGCGCCATCCAGCGAGCCAGGCCCGCCGTTCCTCGTCGGTTGAACGCGGCTCGAACACCGTGTGCCGCCGGGTCGCCACGAACTCCTCGATTGACGGCCAGACGCCGAGGGCCAGGCCGGCAAGGGCAGCGGCACCCAGCGCGGTCGTCTCGATCAGGTCGGGACGCTCCACCGGTCTGCCGAGTACGTCCGCCTGGAACTGCATCAGCCAGTCGTTCGCGGTCGCGCCTCCATCCACGCGGAGGCACAGAACCGCGAGACCGCTCTCGGTGAGCATCGCGTCGAGCAGCTCCAGCGAGCTGAAGGCGATCGATTCGAGCCCTGCGCGGACCAGGTGCGCCCGAGTCGTCCCGCGGGTTAGGCCGGTAATGGTGCCCCGCGCTCCGGCCTCCCAGTACGGGCTGCCCAGCCCGACGAACGCCGGTACGATGTGCACCCCGCCGGTATCGGGCACTGAGGCGGCGAGCGCCGCGGAGTCGGCAGCACGCTCGAGCACCTGGAGCCCGTCACGCAGCCACTGGATGACCGCACCGGCGATGAAGACGCTGCCTTCGAGCGCGAACCCCCGGCCGCCACGCGCATCGCACGCGGCCGTCGCCAACAGTCCGGCGGGAGGGACCGGCGGCGTGGCTCCGGTGTACAGCAAGAGAAAGGCCCCCGTTCCATAGGTGTTCTTGGCCATGCCCGGCGCCACGCAGCCCTGGCCGAAGAGGGCCGCCTGCTGATCGCCGGCGATGCCCGCGATCGGCAGCGAATAACCGAAAAGTTCCGGGCTGGTATCTCCGCACACGCCGCTCGAACTGGTGATCACGGGAAGTAACTCTTCGGGGACATGGAACAGCGTGGTGAGATCGCGGTCCCAACCGCCAGAAGCGAGGGCGTACAGCATCGTTCGCGACGCGTTGGTTGGATCGGTGGCGTGCACCCGCCCCCCGGTGAGCCGGGCGATGAGCCAGCTATCCACGGTTCCGACAGCGAGTTCCCCGCGCTCGGCGCGCCGGCGCAGCCCGGCGTCGCGCAGCAGCCATTCCAGCTTGGTCGCGGAGAAATAGGGGTCGAGCACCAATCCGGTCCGCGCACGGATGTCTGGCTCGGCACCGGCGGCGCGGAGCTCGGCGCAGCGCTCCGCGGTGCGGCGGTCCTGCCAGACGATCGCGGGGGCAACGGGCCTAAGCGTTTTCCGCTCCCAGAGCACCACGGTCTCCCGCTGATTGGTGATGCCGATACCGGCGGGACGCTCCCCGGCTTGGGCGAGCGCTTCTCGAGCCGCTTCGAGGCTGGAGCCGATCAACTCCTCGGGGTCGTGCTCGACCCAGCCGGGCGCGGGGAAGTGCTGCCGGAACTCGTGCTGCCCGCGGCCCAGGACGCTGCCGTCCTGGTGCACCACGAGGGCGCGGGAGCTGGTGGTGCCCTGGTCGAGGGCGAGGATGCTAGGCAAGGGAGCAGACAGCAGGGAGCAGGGAGGAGGGCTCGAGCACGGCCTGAAGATAAGCGCGGCTCGGCGGTACCTTTCCTCATTCCCTGCTCCCTGCTGCCTGTTCCCTGCTCCCTGCTCCCTGGTTCCCATGACCTACACCACTCTGCTCTATGACCTTCGCGACGGCATCGCGCTCATCACCGTCAATCGGCCGGACAAGCTCAACGCGCTGAGCCAGGCCGTCATCACGGAGCTGGCCGCGGTGGCAAAGCGGATCACGGAGGACGAGGTGGTTCACGCCGCGATCATCACCGGGTCGGGTCCCAAGGCCTTCATCGCCGGGGCGGACATCGGTGAGCTCAGCGCCTGCGGCGCGGCCGAGGCGGAGGCGCTTTCGCAGCGAGGGTCGGCGGTGTTCCGCAGCCTGGAGCGCTGTCCCAAGCCTGTGCTCGCGGCGGTGAATGGCTTTGCGCTGGGCGGCGGGTGCGAGCTGGCGATGGCCTGCCACCTTCGCGTGGCCTCCGAGAACGCCAGGTTCGGCCAGCCCGAGGTCAAG
Organism: uncultured Gemmatimonas sp.; assembly: GCA_964649225.1. Lineage (GTDB taxonomy): Bacteria > Gemmatimonadota > Gemmatimonadetes > Gemmatimonadales > GWC2-71-9 > JABFSM01. Next base: position 11,966 of record CAZYPO010000076.1, read on the forward strand.
CTGGGCATCACCCCCGGGTACGGTGGCACGGTCCGCCTGCCGAGGCTCGTCGGCCGCGGCCGAGCCTTGGAGCTCCTCCTCTCGGGCGGGATGATTGATGCCCAGGAAGCCTGGCGGATCGGCCTGGTGAACCGGGTCGTCCCCGCCGCGCAGCTCCTGCCGGAATCGGAACAGCTACTTCGCGCCATTCTGGAAAACGGCCCGCTCGCCGTCGCAGGCTGCATCCGGATGGTCGAGGAGCAGGAGACCCTGCCGCTCGATCAGGCGCTCACCCTGGAAAGTCGCCGCTTCGGCGAGCTGGCCGGAACCGAGGATTTTCGGGAGGGAACTGGCGCGTTTCTGGGCAAGCGGAAGGCGGAGTTTCGAGGTAGGTAGGCGCCCACTTTCGGGGTGTGCTTCCAGCTGTATCCCCATTAAATTTCACACGATGCGGGCCGAACGAATTGTGGCTCGGGGCTTCCGAAATCTCGCGGATCTGGACCTCTCACTTCCGTCCGGCGGCGCCGTCTTTCTGGGGCCCAACGGCCACGGCAAGACCAACCTGCTCGAGCTGCTCTACTACCCGGTCCTGTTCCGCTCGCTGCGGGGGGCGCGCGATAGGGAACTAGCGCGGCATGGGGAGGCGGGTTTCTCGCTGACCCTGACCCTCGCGGAGGGACGGCGCCCGCGCGAGCTCGCGGCGGGGTTTCGCTCGGCCGGGAAGCAGAAGCGGATCGCCCTTGACGGCGCGGCCCCCGAACGGATGAGCGAGGCCATCGGCCACTGGCTCGCGGTCGCCTTTCTCCCGACCGACCTACGCCTCGTACAGGGTCCGGCGGCGGGACGGCGGCAATACCTCGACCGGGTGCTTGCCCTGGCCGACCGGGGCTATCTCCGAGCGCTGACCCGCTATCGCGGGGCCCTGGCGCAACGCAACGCGGCGCTCCGGCTGCGGCGCCGCGACCTGGCGACCGCCTTCGATGCGACGCTTGCGGCCACCGGTGCCGAGCTGGTGCGGCGGCGGCTGGACTGGGCTGGGCAATGCGCCGGCCGCTTTGCCCTGGAGTGCCAGGGTCTCGGCGAGCTCGATTCCATGGCGCTCCGCTACCGTGGAGATGAAGCACTCTCTGAGGCTGAGCGCTGGCCCGCGGCTCTGAGCCGCGCTGCGGTCCGTGACGAGGCCCTGGGCATGACGACGGTGGGGCCTCACCGGCACGATCTCGAGCTCCGGCTCGGGGGCCGCATGCTGCGCGAGGTCGGTTCGACGGGGCAGCAACGCACCGCGGCGGTGGCACTCAAGCTGTGCGAGCGCGAGACCCTGGCGGCGGCTTGCGGGACGGAGCCGGCGCTGCTGCTCGATGACGTCTTCGCCGAGCTGGATCGCGGGCGCCAGGAGCGACTCGCGGCCCGGCTCGCGGGGGGAGCCCAAACCTTCATCACGTCGCCGCGCGAGGACGAGCTGCCCGAAGCATTCCACCTCGAGCCGATGGCGGTGGCCGACGGGCGGGTGAGCGATATGGCGGGGCGACTCGTCGCGTGAGAGGCAAGCCTCCTACCCCTCTGAGGGAAGCGCTGGGCGCCTGGCTCGACAAGTCGGGGTTGGCGCGCAGGCTGGATCTGGCCCAAGCCGTCGATCATTGGGCCCCGACGGTCGGGCCGCAAATCGCGGCGGTGACGCACGCGGAAGCGGTGAATGCCGAGGGTACGCTCTGGGTCCGGGTGGCTTCCAGCGCCTGGGCCAACGAGCTGAGTCTCATGGCCCCACGGATTCTGGCCAAACTCAACCAGAGCCGGCGCGGGCAGATCAAGGAAATTCGCTGGCTCACGGGGCTACCCGCTCCGGAGCAGCGCGAGGAGAGGTAACCGACGATGGCCATGCCGGCGCTCGAGAAGAACGGCAAGGACTACGACGCGGACGCGATCCAGGTGCTCAAGGGGCTCGAGGCGGTACGCAAGCGCCCCGCGATGTACATCGGATCGATCTCGGAGAACGGGCTGCACCACCTGGTGTACGAGGTGGTGGACAACTCGATCGACGAGGCGCTCGCCGGATACTGCGATGCGATCAGCGTCACCATCCACGAGAACAACGCGATCACGGTGGTCGACAACGGGCGCGGCATCCCGGTCGACATCCACAAGACCGAGAAAATCCCGGGCGTCGAACTGGCCCTCACCGTGCTCCATGCCGGGGGCAAATTCGACAAGGACACCTACAAGGTATCCGGCGGGCTGCACGGCGTCGGGGTGTCGGTGGTGAATGCGCTCTCCGAGAAGCTCGACGTCTACGTGGACCGGGACGGCAAGCGGCATCACA
>CAZYPO010000077.1:0-13945 GCA_964649225.1 uncultured Gemmatimonas sp.
GCTACTACGGCCATGCGCTCGGCGCGAGCGGCGCGATCGAGGCCGCGATCTGCGCGCTGGCCAGCAAGCGCCGCTGGCTGCCACCCAGCGTCAACCTCAAGGAGGCCGATCCGGCCTGCGATATGGACTATGTGCGGGGCACCGGCGCGGCGATCGAGCCGGAATACCTGCTAAGTAATTCGTTCGGATTTGGGGGGATTAATGCAACGCTGGTTTTCAGGGCGGCGGTGAACTAGCGCCAGGAACTTGGGCCCGCCGGAACTCGCTCACGTTGATGCGACGAGTTTGGAGCGGTCGCCCCTGTAAGAACTCCAGCATTCGCTCGGCGATCTCCGGCGATCCGACGACCAGGTCGTTGCCATGCCGCGCGCCCTCGAGGATAAGCTGCTCGCCACGTGAGAGCCCTTGGAGGACGGCCGCCGCATTCTCGAGCGGGGTGGTCTCATCCAGGGTGCCACTGATGAGGAGCGTCGGCACGTCCGACCGCACCGGCTGGCGAAAGTCTTCCCCGAGATCGCGGGCGCCCCAGACATCACAGCTTGCTTCGACAATGTTGGGGTACGGAGCTAGAACCGAATGGAGGGCTTCGCTCGCCATGCGCTGCCGGCGCGCGGCGCTGGCACCGGACGCACAGGCGGTTGCGTAGGCCATTGCCGAACCGATCGAGCGGGGCTCCCGGCTCCTGAGAATGAGCGGTGCCGCGCTGGAGTAGTCGCCGTGGGCGGCCGCGTCGAGCAGCGCCGGAACGGTCGCCGCTCGCTTGGGGTCTCCCAACCTGCCGGTGACGACGTCCCGGAAGTCGTCACCCCCGATTGCGACCGAGACGCTATCGGCACGGCGACGAGATCGTTGGGGGCGCCCGTCTCGCGGCAGGCGCACCACGACCGGCTGGGCGTCGAGCCTGGCCACCAGGGCGAGAAACTCCGCCGTCCGGCCCAGCGCGGCGATGGGGTCGAACCGGCGGTCGACGGTACTCGGCAGGGGCCAGGTGTCGTCGGGACCGACTACTCCCGCGAGGATTGCCCGCGAGGCCAGCGAAGGGTGTCGTCGGAGCGTGACCAAGCCCAGATGGCTGCCGTAACTCACTCCCCACAGGACGAGATGAGGGACCCCGAGCGCCTTCCCAAGCGCCTCCAGATCGTCGGCGCTTTCGATGACGTTGTAGCCAGCGAGGTCGACGCCCCGGCGGCGCCAGTGGGCCGCGCACCTCGTGGCGGCCAGCCGGAACTGGCGGGACGCTGACTCCCGGGTGGCGGGTCGGTCGACAGGGAACCCCACGCGCTCGGGGCAGGCAAGGTTGGGGCGTGACAGCCCCGTGCCACGTTGCTCGAGGACGACAACGTCGCCGGCTGCCCGGAGCGCCATGAACACGGGAAACCGGGGGCCACGGGCATGCTCGATCGCCGAGGCGCCCGGACCGCCGGCAAGGTAGACTATTGGGTCTCCTGGACTGGCCGCAGTGCTACGGAATCGCAGCACGGCCAGCTCGATAGCTCGACTCCGCTGACCTTCGCGGCTCTCCGGGACCCGGAGGTAGGCCAGTTCGGCCGGAACCGTGTCGGCCCGCCCGCTCACGAACTCGTATGGGCGGAAGTCGAGCCGCCCGTCGGGCTTGCCAGGAGAAGAGCAACAGGTAACAATCCAGAGCAAGACGGGGCCAATCGACCCCAAACGTAAGACGCGCCGACGATGCCTAAGTGTCATCCGAGTGGACGAACTCCTCTGGTATTCCACAACCTACGAACCCCGGCGCGGGGTCGCCATGCCCGCGCGGGCCGCGGGAGGGGCGCAGCGGGGTGTCGTGTTCTCGACACATTGTTGCTGCGAAAAGGCCACGCCGTCCCCTGACAAGGGAAGGGTCCGGGGTTCGGCGTCCCCGGCTGGGCGCCGCAGCTATCCGTTGATCTGACTTGGGATAACGAGCCGCCGGTGTCGGCAATCTGGTGTGCTCCCTGAGGATGCTTGACTGGCCGGAGAATTGCTATATCCTTTAGAGGAATACTTTCGCACCAGCACGTGCGGGCGTACGTCGCATCGGCTGGCCACGCGGTTGCCAACCATACGTAAGGAGATTCCGATGGAAGCACGGAAATTGGCATGGGCCAAGCCAGCCCTCGTTCGGAAGCCCGTTCAGGAGACTCTCTCGGGAATCGGAAATCCCCGGGACGGCCTGACCGGCGAGTTCCCGCTTCAGAGCTAAGACACACGCCGGCTTCAAGCCTGGCAATGCCCCCCGGTGGCTAGCGCCGAGGGGCATTGCTGCGTTCGGGACCTAACTATCTCTCCCTCTCCAGGTATCGTTGGCGGCGCGGATCGCTCGATTCACCCGCCCCGCGACTTCGCTATGTATGGGTTGGCGGTCCGCTCGGCCCTGGACCTTCCGGGTTGGCCGACCCTCTGGGACGTCGGGAACCCTGACGTGACGATCCTCCGGGAGCCCTTGGCCACTCCTCTGGTGGAGGGTGCGCCTTACAGCGCCAGCTCCCGCCTCGAGGACGGAGAGCTCCGGCTGGGCGTACGCGGCGTGGCCCGCTATCGTGCCACCAGAGGCACTGTAATTCGGGTCGACCCGGAGCCCGGGGCCCGGCCCGAGGACGTGCTGCTCTACCTGACCGGTGCCGTCATGGGCACCATCCTGCATCAGCGTGGAAGCTTCCCTTTGCACGCCAGTTGCGTCGCCATCGCCGGTCAGGCCGTCGCGCTGGCCGGACCCGCAGGCTCCGGCAAGTCAACGCTCGTCGCAGCGTTGCTGCAAAGGGGTGCGTCTTTTGTGTCGGACGATATCTCCGTGCTCACGTCGCTGACCGGCGGTAGATTTGGTGTCTGGCGGAGCGCCGCGCGGACGAGGCTGGATGCCAACGCGCTCGCCGCATTGGAATGGCCCGACAGAGGGCTTGAGCCGGCCGGCGGCAATCGCGGCAAGTTCCTCGCACCGGCCGACTCGCTTGCTGACGCAAGAGAACCCATTCCTCTCAGTCGCGTCTACCTCCTTCGTGATTGGGACAGCGAGCCTCGCACCGAGCTGCTGGAAGGCCTCGAAGCGGTGACCGCTCTGGTGGATGAGACCTACTACCTGGGCTATGCCGTCGGGCTCGGTTTGGCCACCCAGTGTTTTCGGCACGCCGCGGCGTTGGCCCACAAGGTGGAGGTCCGTAAGTTGCTTCGCCCACGCGGGTTTCAGCATCTTGGGCAGGTGGTTGGCTTGCTCGAGACGGAAGCTCGGCGAGTCTGAGAGGGCTGCCTGCTCCTTCTGGAGGTGTCTGTGAGGCCTCAACATCCGATCGGACCGGATACCGTCGTGGCCCGGAGCGATGAGCCGGTCGCGGTCGAGATGGATCGCAGCGTCGTCATGATGAGTCTGGCCCAGGGGATGTATTTCGGGCTGGAGGGCGCGGGCACGCGGATCTGGGGCTTGCTCGAACGTCCCCGTTCGGCTGCACAACTTTCCGCCGAGCTGCTCGAGGAGTTTGATGTGGATGCGGAAACTTGCCTGCGGGATGTCTGTGAGTTTCTGGAAGCGCTGAAGGACGCACAGCTGATCCGGATCCAGGATGAAACGGCTGCTCCAGCTAATCCGCCTGACGGCTCCTGAACGCGCGCTGTTGCTCGAAGCCGTGGCGGCCCTCACCGTGTCCGGATTGCTCCTGAGGATGCTGCGGTTTTCCCGGGTCGCATCTCGCCTCGGACGTCACATGGCCGAGGGCCCCGCCGCAGAGGACCGAGTCACGACCGGCATGGCGCTCAGGATTCGCTGGGCGGTGGAGACCGCCTCCCGGCACCTTCCCTGGAAGCCGGTCTGCCTGCCGCAGGCGGTGGCCGCCCAGTGGATGCTGCGCCGTCGCGGCATCGCGAGCACCCTCTACCTCGGGGTCAATCCCGCTGCCAGCTACGACGCCCACGCCTGGGTGCGAGCCGGCACCGTCATAGTGACCGGGGGCCCCCGCCAGGAGGCCTTTGCCGTTGTCTCGTCGTTCGCCTGAGCCCACGGGCCGTGGCCGTGGGAGAAGCGCCCGATGAGCGCCATCTGCGCAATCTGTCGATTCGACGGGGCCCCGGTGCCACGCAGAGCAATTGCCCCCTTGCTCGAGGCCATGAGTGGCTTCGGCCCGGAGGCGGTTACCTGGGCGCCCGAGACACCGGAGAGCCCCGTTGCGCTGGGCTGCCGGCCCACGCGGATCACCCCCGAGGACTCCTACTACCATCCGCCGATTCGCTCCGCGGACGGCCGCGTCGTCCTGGTGGCCGACGCGCGCATCGACAACCGCTCAGAGCTTGCCGCCGACTTGGGGCTGAGTGCAGCGGCGGCCGGGCACACGCCGGATGCCGCGTTCATCCTCGCCGCGTACGAGGCTTGGGGAAGGGATTGCGCGCGGCGCCTGGTGGGGGACTTCGCCTTCGCGCTCTGGGACGACCGACAGCACCGGCTGTTTTGCGCCCGCGACGGCATGGGGATGCGAGTGCTCTTCTATCATGAGTCGCCACGGCGAATTGCCCTAGCGACCCTGCCGCAGGCATTGGTTGCCCTGGACGATGTGCCGGCCCGGCTCAACGAGCAGAAGGTCGCGGAATCACTCGTCCTGTTCCAGGATCCGGCCACGACCTTCTTCGCCGGCGTGAAGCGGCTGCTCCCGGGCCACTCTTTGACTGCCGGCGCGGACGGCGTCCGGACTGAGCGCTTCTGGTCGCCCACACCCACTCGGAAGATCGCCTTCCGCTCCGAGCGTGAGTATGTCGACGGCTTCAATGAGGTGTTCGATCGAGCCGTGCTGGACAGGGTGCGCTCGACCGGACCGGTGGGAATCATGTTGAGCGGTGGGCTGGATTCTACCGCGGTCGCCGCCTCTGCGGCTGTCCAGTTGGCCGCGCAGGGACGCCGCCTTCAAGCGTACCATGCCGCCCCCCGGCTGGGGTTTCAGGCCAATCTGGGGCGCATCTGGGTCGCCGACGAATCCAAGGAGGTCGACGAAGTCGCCGTGCGCTACCCGAACCTCGATCTCCGGATCTATCGCACCGATGGCCGGACCCAATTCGACTTCGACAAACCGCTCTTCCGAATGGCCGGGCTCCCCGTACGCAACCCTGGGAATCTCGCCTGGTGGGCGGGCCTTCACGCCGCAGCCCAGGCCGCCGGGATCACCGTCATGCTGACCGGCAATCACGGCAACAACACCATCAGTTATGACGGCTTGCCCTCTCTCCGGGATCTCGCTCGCCGCGGTCGCTGGGCTCACCTGTTGCGTGAGATCACCGCCTTGGCCCGCGCGACGGGAAACGGCAGATGGGACGTGCTCAGGGAGCATGTGCTGCTACCCTTGCTTCCGATGGGGCTGGGCACCCGGCGGGAGCGGTCGCGGAGCCCCCAGCAGGCCGCGGCAACAGTCGCCAAGTATTCAGCCATCAGGCCAGAGTTTGCTGCGGCGACTCACGTGGCCGAGCACGTGCTCGCCGACGGCGCGAACAGCGCTCGGGCTCGCCGCGCCGGAAGTATGGAGCACCGCCTCTGCGCGCTCAACTCTCCCGCTGATGGTCCGGACGTAACCAATGGATACCGGCCGTGGTTCGGCATCGAAACCCGTGAGCCCGCGACCGACGTGCGCGTCGTGGAGTATTGCCTTGCGATCCCGGCAACCCTCTTCCTGCGGAACGGGCGCACTCGGTGGCTGATTCGCCGGGCCATGCAGGGACGGCTGCCCGAGTCGGTGCTGAACCGCGATCGCTATGGCGCCCAAGCCGCAGATTGGTCCGAATGGCTTCCCTCTATGCGAGGGGACCTCGAGGCCGAACTGGCGCGGCTGGAGCGCAACGAAACCGCGGGGCGCTGCCTCGATCTGCCGCGGTTACGTTCCCTCCTGGCCCAGTGGCCCACGCAACTCGGTCGTGAGCACGAGTCGCTGTACATGGATCTGCTGCTCCGCGGGATGATGATGGGCCGCTTCATCCTCTGGTTCGAGGACACCTACTCGTAGCCGCCATGGATCAATCGCGACCGAGGCTTCTGCGTACGTTCGATTCCGCGCCGCTCCGGCAAGGCTTGGCGCTGTTGTGGCGCAGCGCGCCGGGCTGGACCGCACTGCAGGGGGGATTGCTCCTGCTCCAAGGGGTGATCCCCGTTCTCGGGTTGTACCTTCTCAAGCTGATCGTCGATGGCGTCAGCGCCGAGCTCGCCGGACCGAGCCATGCCCCCGGCCGGATCGCCCGTCTGATCCTGCTCGCCGGCGGTGTCGCCGCGCTGGCCGCCACCCTGAGCGCGCTGTCCGCCCTGGTGAGCGAGGTCCAGTCGCTGCGCCTTGCCGACCGCGTCAACGAGATGCTGCACGCCAAGTCGGTCGAGCTCGATCTCGAATACTACGAGAACCCCGAGTTCTACGACACGCTGCACCGCGCCCAGGAGGACGCGCCTTCCCGGCCGGGGCGCATCGTGGCCGAAGTGGCGCAGATCGGGCAGGGCGGCTTGTCGCTGATTGCGGTCACGGGGCTGCTGATTTCCATGAATTGGCTCCTGGTCGTGGGACTGCTCGGCGCCGCCCTGCCCGGCATCCTGTTCAAGACCCGTCACTCCAGTCGGCTGTACGACTGGAATCGGCGGCACACGTCGATTCAGCGCCGGACGCGGTATCTCAACACCCTGGTCACCAGCATGGAGTTCGCCAAAGAGATCCGCCTCTTTGATCTCGGACGGGTGTTCCGGGAGCGGTACCGCGAGCTGCGGCGGTTGATCCGCACCACCAGGCTGCGGCTGGTGGCGCGACATGCGGTCGCCGCCCTGTTGGCCCAACTGGTGGCCGTGGCGGCGGTGTTTGGCTCGCTCCTCTTCATCAGCGGCCAGGCTCTGGCTGGCGCGATCAGCCTCGGCAGCATGGTCATGTATTTCGGGGCGTTCCAACGGATCCAGGACCTCTTCCGCCAATTGCTGGACGGGCTCGCCGGTCTCTATGAGGACAACCTCTTCCTCAGCGACTTCAAGCGGTTCCTCGAGTTGCAGCCGGCTGTGGTGGATGCTCTCTCGCCGCGCCCCTTCCCCCGACCGCTCCGCCAGGGCATCGCGTTCGAGCACGTCAGCTTCCGCTACCCCGGAACCGAGACGGACGTGCTAAAGGACCTGAGCCTCGAGATTCGACCCGGAGAGCACGTGGCCCTGGTGGGTGAGAACGGCTCCGGGAAGACGACGCTGGTGAAGCTGCTCTGCCGGCTGTACGACCCCACCTCCGGCGTGGTCCGGATTGACGGGACCGACCTGCGGGACCTCCGCGTAAAGGACCTGCGCGACGACCTCGCTGTCGTGTTCCAGGATTATGCCCGATACCACCTCACCGCCCGGGAAAACATCTGGCTGGGTAACGTGGCCCTGCCTCCCGAGAGCGATCGCATCGAGGCAGCGGCCCGCCGTACCGGGGCCGATGCCGTGATCGCGGCGCTGCCGCAGGGGTACGAGACGCAACTGGGCCGGCAGTTCGAGAAGGGCGCCGAGTTGAGTATCGGCGAATGGCAGAAGGTGGCGCTGGCGCGGGCCTTTCTGCGCGACACCCAGATCATCGTGTTGGACGAGCCTACCGCGGCGCTCGATCCCAGATCTGAGGCGGCCGTGTTCGAGCAGTTTCATGCGCTGGCCCGGGGCCGCACCGCGATTCTCATCAGCCACCGGCTCTCGACGGTGCGGATGGCGGACCGTATCCTGGTTATGGTGGACGGACGTATCGCGGAGACCGGAGCCCACGCGGAGCTGCTGCAGCGCGACGGCGTGTACGCTGACCTGTTCCAGACCCAGGCAAGGCCCTACCGGTGAGCGGCCCGGCTGTGCAGACCCCCGGGGGCGATGCCTCGCTGAGCCCGGCCCAGCTCGCCGCCCGACGGGTGTGGTTGGCTGTCCTGCGAAGCCAGGCCGGCTCTCAAGACGCGCGGCTGGACTTCAGCCAATGGACCTTCCTGGCAGATGAAGCCCTGCGCTATCAGCTGGGCGGACTGACGTACCGGCTGCTCGCGGACGGACCTCTGGCGGAGCGCGTCCCCGCCACCGTCCAGACACGGCTCCGAGCGCAATACGTCGACGCAGCCGTCCAGAACGCGGTGTTGCTCCGAGAGACCCGCCAGATCGCGGCCGCGCTGTCGGCGAACGGCATTCCGGTCATTCTGCTCAAGGGCGTGCACCTCTGCCGGTTCGTCTATGCGGAACCGGCCCTGCGCAGCATGGCCGACTTGGACGTTATGGTGCCGCGAGATCGACTCGTGGCGGCCGAGCGGGTATTCCTGGATCTCGGGTTTGGACCCGTGCCACGGCCAGACGTGGATGAGTTCTGCACCCGCTGGAATCACTTGGCCAAGCTGTACAAGAAGGGCGCGCCCGTGGTGGAGCTGCATTGGAGCATCGAGCGTCCGACCAGCCCGTTCCGGATCGACCTCGCCGGATTATGGTCGCGCGCTCGGCCCGCGACCCTGGAAGGCGTGCCGGTTTACCTCTTGGCACCGGAGGACTTGCTGCTCCATGTGGCGTTGCACGGATCCTACCATCACGGATTCAATTGGTCGGCGCTCAAGACCCTGGTGGATCTCGACGTTGTGGTTGCCAAGCACGGCAGGGAGCTGGATTGGGCGATGCTCGCGCAGCGTGCCAATGTCTGGGGCGTTTCAGGCTTCGTGTACACGGCGCTGCGCCTGGCCGGCACGATCCTGAATACCCCCATCCCCGCTGCGGTGCTCGAGGCCCTGCAACACGAGCCCGGCGACGAGGCAGTGGTCGAGCTCGCGGAACGCCACGTGCTAAGCTCGCATCTGGAGCTGCCCGAGACCTACCTCAAGTTGGCCGGTGACCGGGGGCTGCGGGGGCGCTGGAAGCTGGTCCGGCATGCTGTCTTTCTTCCCCGCGAATCCATGGAACGTCTTTACGGCCCGCGCCACGGCGCCGCGGCCCTCTTTCCCTCATCTCTGCGGCGAGTCGTCGATTTGCTGGGACGACGGGGCCGGCTGCTACTCCAGGCCCTGCTCAAGACGAAGACGCTGCACTCCGCGCTGGAACGCGAAGCCAACCGCGATCGAATAAAGAGCTGGGTCAAACGGGGCTCCAGGCGCGCCTGAGCGCCGCGTCGGAGCCCGGCCCCGGGTGGCGCCGCTTTCTCGCCCCGGGGGCGCCCCAAGTGGACTCCCTGCGAGCCGGCCCGTACGTTGGGGGGACGAAGGAAATTCCTCGCGACGTGCCACCATCCCTGACTGACATCGACCGCCATCCTGCCTACAGGCGACCGCATGCTGTTCAATAGCTTCGTCTTTCTTTTCGCGTTCCTCCCCATCACGTATCTGGTCTTCTGGGCGTTGCGGACGGCGAACCGCCGGTACATTTGGCTGACCCTGACCGGCTACGTGTTTTACGGCTGGTGGGATCCCCGGTTCTGCCTGTTGATCGCCTTCTCCACGATGGTGAGCTTCACGGCAGGCCTGGGGTTCCTCAAGTGGCAGGATCCGAAGCGCCGCAGGCTCTGCCTGGTGGTGCCGATCACCCTCGACCTGCTGCTGCTGGGGTTCTTCAAGTACACCAACTTCCTGGTGGAGGCCGGCGCCGGGCTGCTGACCACGCTCGGCATCCCCGCCGCGCCGCCGCACCTCAACATCATCCTGCCGGTCGGGATCTCGTTTTACACCTTTCACACCATCACGTACATCGTCGACAGCTACCGCGGCACGATCCAGCCGACGCGCAACCTGTTCGAGTTCTCCTCGTACGTGTCGTTATTCTCGCAGCTGGTGGCGGGACCGATCGTCCGCTTCCGGCAAGTGTCGGAGGACTTTGACAATCTCGGGCACGCCGACCGGCGGCGCTGGATGAGCCTCGGCGCGTCCTACTTCGTCACGGGACTGGTAGAGAAGGTCGTCATCGCGGACACCATCGCCAGCTTTGTCGATCCGGCGCTGGCGCAGTACAGCCGGCTCTCGACCACGTCCGCCTGGCTGGCCATGATCGGCTACTCCTTCCAGGCGCTGTTCGATTTTTCCGGCTACAGCAGCATGGCGATGGGGCTCGGCTTCCTGTTCGGCATCCGCATCCCCATCAATTTCAACGCGCCGTACAAGGCGCTCGACATGGCAGACCTGTGGCGGCGCTGGCACATCTCCCTGTCGTCGGCCCTGCGGGACTATCTCTATATCCCGCTGGGCGGCAGCCGCTACGGCGAGTTCAACACGTATCGCAACCTGATGTTCACGATGCTGTTCTGCGGGCTGTGGCACGGGGCGGCCTGGACCTACGTCATCTTCGGCGCGTATCACGGCCTAGTGCTGTCGCTGCATCGGAAGTTCGGCAAGCGCTTCTGGGATCCGCTGCCGCGGCGGCTACGGCAGCTCGGCACCTTCGCGCTGTGGACCCTGGGACTGGTGATTTTCCGCTCACACGGCATGCCGATGGCCGCTGCCATTCTGAAGCTCATGCTGGTCCCGACGGCGGGTTTCTCCTACGACTTCATGCCCATCGTCCTCATCGCCCTGGGCATCGGCGCGGCGTGGAGCATGTTCGGCCCCAGCCCGCACGACCTGCACCGTGACTTCCGGTGGACGCCGCGCCGGGCCGTCTTCGTGGCCGGGGCCTTGGCCGCGTGCGTCCTGCTGATGATCGGGCATCCCTACTCGCCCTACATCTACTTCCAGTTCTGAGCGCGGGCACTCCGCAGGGCATCAGCGATCGGCCCGGCCATGGCCTCGGCCTCCCGACCGGCGGCCCGCTCGGTCACGTGGCCGACGTAGTCCATGAACACCGTGGCGGTGTCGCCGTCGAAGACATGGGCCAGGTTGTGGAACCGGCCCGGGGCCCGGGGGCCGAGCAGCGAATCGACGTCGCTTGCCGCCAGCCGAGTCAGGACCCGCACGTAAGGGTACTGGTCCGCCATCCGCATGGTGTCCACCACGGCCAGCTCGAAGCGCGTCAGCAACCGGCGCGAGGTCACCGGTGAGGGCAGCCAGAAGTAGAGCGGCACGAACCCGTGGTCGCGGCCGAGGTGCTCGATCAACTGCATGGTGCCCGCGTAGCAGGCCAGCACGTGCCGCTCCAACGGACGCAGATCCGTTGCGTACTCATCGGCCTTGGTCCGTAGCTGCGGGACGCCGTTGGACTTGTCCAGGTGCCCGCGCACGACCCGGATCAGCTCGACGAGCTCGCGCGGCGTGCGCTGGGTGAGCAGCCGGCCGATGGCGAACTCGATGCGCCGGCGGTCCTCGTTCTGGGGCGCGGCGCACGCGCCGCTTTCCGCCGCGGCCGCCAAGTCGGCGGTGCCGTCGCCGAACACCACGACCGCCGGCCGCCCCCCGCCACGCAATTCAAGCGACAGCCGGATGTACTCCTGGGTCGAGACGTACCCGGTCTCACCGAAGTTGCGGATCGCCACGTCCGTAATGCCCCGCACGGCCAGAGCCCGCGCCACCTGCGAGGGCACTGTCATGGAGTCGCGCTGCCAGGTCCCCCACATCGTGGACCCGCCGAAGAACCACACCTCGCGCGTCGGCGACGCGGTATTGGCCTGCACCGTGGCCCGGTAGCCGCCGCTGTCGACGTTGATGTACCGGCCGGTGTACGGATGACGCTGCCAGTACACGTATGGCGACCAGCGCATGCGAAGACTCTCCGTCAGTTCGCGCCGGTATCCGGGGAACCACGCCTGACCGGTGTAGGGGTGCGAGGTGGGATCGCCGCGATCGGTGGCGTTGGGGAGGGTGCTGCGAGCCAGGGTGACCAGACCCGCAATGATGACCGCGACCCAGCCGGCGTCCCACACGAAGCGCAACGTCGCGACGGCCCGCCGGAACACGGCCGTGACAGGCACCGCCATCTCACCCTGCTCGTCGGTGATTCCCGCGCCGCGCTTTCCGCCATAGCACCAACGCATACCCTACCAGTATCACGGCCGTCACCACGTACGCGGCAATCATATACCCCGCATTCGCATTCGGATCAGCGGGCATCGTCCCCCTCTTGCATGCGGGCCTGGGCTCCCAGGCCGTAGCGCGTCATGACGAATCCCAGCAGCAGAACGGTGTACACCCCCACTGAGACCAGCAGCGTCCGGAGCATCTCCCACGGCAACGAGGGTGAGCTCGGCTTGAGCACGATCGGCTGCGGGTGCAGGGTGCGGAAGAGGTACACCGTGAGATGCACGAACGGCACCAGCACCAGGCCCATGATGCCGACCACGGCGCTGAAACGAGCCCGCTCGCCCGGGTCCTGCAGGGCACCTCGCAGCGCGCGATAGCCCAGGAAGAGGAAGAACAGGATGAGCGTGAAGGTGAGCCGCGCATCCCAGGTCCACCAGGTGTTCCACACCGGTTTGCCCCAGAGCGGTCCCGTGGTCAGCATCACCACACTGAACACCAGCCCCACCTCGGCCGCCGATTCCGCGAAAAGATCGAGACGGGGATCCCGGAGCCAGAGATAGAGAATGCTGGCGATGCCGACCAGCGAAAAGGCCAGCAGCGCGCACCAGGCCGCGGGGACGTGGACGTAGAAGATCTTCTGCGGCAGCCCTTGGAAGCGCTCCATCGGGGTGTATCGGAGGGCTAGCAGGTAAACCCCCGCCAGGCCCAGCAGGCCGAGCGCGGTGATGCTGAGTCCGCGGCGAGTGGCTCGCCGGCCGGCAAGTGCGTCGGTCATCATTCGTCCATCAGCGGCGGGAAAATCAGCAGACAGAGCGTCACGAACACCAGATCATAGAATCCCAGGATCCGGAGCCACCCCGCAATCTCGCTGAGCGGACGGCCGGCCAGCAACCGCGCCGTCACCTGGACCGCCCCGATGACCGGCGGCAGCAGGAAGGGTAGCACCAGCAACGGGAGCATCAGCTCGGCAAACCGGGTGCGCACGGTCATGGCGGCGAAGACGGTCCCCACGGCCACGAAACCGGTCGTGGCCAGGACCGCCGTCAGCACGATGCCGCCGACCGCGCCGCTCAGGTCGACGCCGAAGAACAGCACGAACAGCGGCAGCGCGACCGCTTCCACGGTGAAGACGAAGGCCAGATTGGCCAGGTATTTCCCGAGGAAAACGGCGCTGCGGGAGACCGGCGCCAGCAGCAGGCCGTCGAGGGCCGCGTTTTCCCGCTCGAGCGCGAACGAGCGATTCAACGCGATGACGGCCGAGAAGCTGAAGGTGATCCAGAGTACGCTGGGCGCGAGCGCTTCCCGCGAGATCGCTGCCGCGTCGCGCGCAAAGTTGAAGATCACCAGGACCAGCGCGGCGAACGCGATCGCCGACACCAGCGCGGTCTTGCTGCGGTGCTCGACCCGGAGGTCTTTCGCAGCTACGGCCAGCGCCACCCGGAGGAACTCACCCATGGACGGCTTCCCGGCAGCGGCGCAAGAACCCCTCGAGACTGGCTTCCCGGGGTCCGCTGAACGCCCACGCCCCGCGCACCAGCAAGTGCGCATGGGTGGCGAGCTCCCAGGCTTCCTGGGCGTCGTGCGTCACCAGGACGAGCGCCTGGCCGGCCGCCCGCTCGGCGGCGAGCAGCGCGAGGGTCAGTTCGCTCGACTGCGGATCGAGTCCCGTGAACGGTTCGTCGAGCAGCAACACCCGGGGCCCGTGCAGGAGGGCCCGCGCGATCGCCACGCGCTGCACCATGCCGCGGGAAAGGCTTCGCACCGGCTCGTCCGCGCGCTCGGCCAGCCCCACGGCGGCGAGCCGGGCGCGGGCCTGGCCGTTCGGGTCGGGAACGCCATACAGCCGCGCCGCGAAGGCGAGGTTCTCGACCGCGGTGAGATCGCCGTAGAGCTGGCTTTGATGGGAGAGCAGACCGATACTGCGCCGCCCCCCCTCGCGGGTTACCGAGCCGGCGGTGGGACGCGCCAGCCCCGCCAGCAAGCGGAGCAGCGTGCTCTTCCCCGCCCCGTTGGGACCGACCACCAAGTGACACTCGCCCGCATAGACGGAAAGGGAAACGCCGCGCAAGGCTCGCGCGGCGCCGAAACGGCGCTCGAG
>CAZYPO010000078.1:0-13779 GCA_964649225.1 uncultured Gemmatimonas sp.
CGGAGCGGAAGGACCCGCCCGACATCGACCTCGATTTTCCCTGGGACGAGCGGGATCACGTCCTGGCCTACGTCTTTCGGCGTTACCCGCTGCCCCGCGCCGCGATGGTGGCCAATCACAACACGTTCAAGCTGCGCGGCGCGCTGCGGGAGGTGGCCAAGGTGCACGGCCGGCCCGCGGGCGAAATCCGCGAGGTCACCCGCCGGATCCCCTGGTACAGCGATGACGTGCCGATCGAGCAGCTGCTCATGGAGCACCCCAACTTCAGCGGGCTCGACCTGCCGGCGAGCTGGCGCGAGCTGGCCCGGATCGCGACGCCGCTGGTCGGCACCCCGCGCCACCTCTCGCTCCACCCCGGCGGCGTGGTGATCGTGCCCGGCGCGCTCACCGACTATGTGCCCCTCGAGCCGGCGGTGAAAAAACTCGACGGCGCGCCGGAGCTCACCGTGCCGGTCATCCAGTTCGAAAAGGACGGCAGCGAAGACGCGGGGCTGGTCAAGATCGATCTGCTGGGCAACCGCTCGCTCGCGGTGATCCGCGACGGCATCGCCGCGGTCGAGGCGAACACCGGACGCCGGATCGACTACACCAGCGCGGCAGCGGGCGAGGACCCGGACACCCGCGAGCTCTTCCGCACCGGCCGCACGATGGGTGTGTTCTATACCGAGTCGCCCGCCTCCCGGCTGCTCTGCCAGAAGAGCAAAGCCGAGAGCTTCGAGCTGCTGGTGCTCAACACCAGCATCATCCGCCCCGCGTCGAACCGTTTCATCCGCAGCTACCTCGAGCGGCTGCACGGCGGCCCCTATGTGCCGCTCGACCCCTGTCTCCGCGACACGCTCTCGGAGACGTTCGGCGTGATGGTCTACCAGGAAGACGTCGTCAACGTCTGCGCCAGCTTCGCGGGAATGCCGCTCGCGGTGGGCGACGGCTTGCGCAAGGCGCTCTCCAAGAAGCGGCCGGTCAAGGCGCTGGCGTCGTATGCGGAGGAGTTCTTCAGCGGCGCGGCGGCCCTGGGACGCGAGCTCGAGATCGCCAAGCAGGTCTGGGAGATGGTGATGAGCTTTGCGGGCTACAGCTTCTGCAAAGGCCACTCCTGCTCCTACATCCAGGTGGCGCAGCAGTCGTGCTACCTGCGGGCGCATTACCCGGCGGAATTCTTCGCGGCAGTGCTCTCCAACGGCGGCGGGTTCTACGCGCCGTTCGCGTACGTCGCGGAAGCGCGCCGCGCGGGCGTGACGATCCTGCCGCCGGACGTCAACGCGAGCGCCGCGGCGACGACCGGCAAGGACGGCGTGATCCGGATCGGCTTCCAGTTCGTGAAGGGGCTCAGTGCGGATGCGATGGAGCGGATCCTGGTCGGGAGGCCTCCCGGTTTTCAAAACCTCCTCGATTTCCGCGAACGAACCGGGCTCAAGCCCGATGACCTCCGGCTGCTGATAAAGGTCGGAGCCCTGGACTCGATCGCGAACGGGATGACGCGGCCGGAGCTGCTGTGGCAGATTGACGCGTCGGGAAGTCGGGAAGTCGGGAAGTCGGGAGGAGCGGGACTGCTTACCGACCTCCCGACCTCCCGACCTCCCGCCCTCCCCGAGTACACCGCCGAACGCCGCCGAACCACCGAGTTCGAGCTGCTGGGCTTCTCCACCGACTGCCATCCCATGACCCTGCGCGAGCGGGAGCTACGCCGCTTCCGGCTGGTCAGGGCGACCGAGCTGGATCGCCACGTGGGCCGCCACGTGCTCTGCGCCGGTATGCTCACCACCGCCAAGCCGGTGCATACCGCGAAGGACGAGCCGATGCAGTTCGCGACCTTCGACGATGGCCATGGACTGATCGAAACAGTACTCTTTCCCGACGTCCATCGCACCCGCGGCCACGTCCTCTTCGATCCGGGACCGTTTGTGTTCCGCGGCAAAGTGGAAGAGGAGTTCGGCGGGATCACCCTGACGGTCACCCATCTGGATCGCCTGGAGCGGATGCTGGCGAAACAATCGAGGGGGCAACTCACATGAAGCTCATTCTCATCATCGTGCTCAGCCTGGCCGCGCTGATCGGCATCATCGCCCTGATCGGCCTGTCCCTTCCCCGCACTCACCGCGCGGCAAGCCGCATCACCCTGCAGAAGCCGCCGACCGAAGTATGGGCGGTGGTTCGGGATCTCGGCGCGCTGCAAGGCACCTGGTCCGAATTGAAGAGCTCGCGCCGGCTGCCCGACGAAGCCGGGCGCGAAGTCTGGGAACAGAATGCCGGCGGATTCCCGCTTCGACTCATCGTGGAACAGTCCAATCCGCCCACCCGGCTGGTCACCCGGATTGACGCCGCCCCCGACGCGGCTTTCGGAGGCACCTGGACCTACGAGCTCGAGCCCACCGGAGCCGGCACCAGGCTCACGGTGACGGAAGCCGGGTATGTTTCCAATCCGATCTTCCGGGTGATGATGAAAGTCATGGGCGTGCACCGGACGGCCGATGGCTACCTCCGCGCCCTCGGCACCAAGCTGGGCGAGCGCGTACAACCGGTGCACGCGGAATAGCCATTCTTGCTCCCTCTCCCGCCAGCGTGCATGTTCTGCAGGATGTTTGCCCTCGGAGTCCTCTGCTTGCCGGCCCTGGCGGGTTGCCGCAACGACAGCGGCCCCGGACCGGGAACGGCCGAGATTCGCCTGGAGGAGGTCGCGAGCGGGCTCGACTTCCCGCTCTACCTCACCGCCCCACCGGGTGATAACGCCCGACTGTTCATCGTCGAGAAGACCGGTCGCATCCGCATCCTGCGGAACGGCAGCGTGCTCCCCGCCCCTTTTCTTGATCTGAGCGCGAAGCTCTCCAACGGAAGCGAGCAAGGGTTGCTGGGCCTGGCGTTCCACCCCGACTATGCCGGGAACGGGCGCTTCGTGGTCAATTACACCAATGCCGGCGGCGATACCCGGATCGCCGTCTACCGGGTCTCCTCCAACCCTGATCTCGCGGATCCGGCCAGCGAACAGTTCATCCTGTCGGTGGACCAACCGTATTCCAACCACAATGGCGGCATGGTCGCCTTCGGTCCGGACGGCAAGCTCTATATCGGTATGGGCGATGGCGGCTCCGGAGGAGATCCTCAGGGCAACGGACAGAACCGCAACGTGCTGCTGGGAAAGATTCTGCGGCTCGAGGTGAGCGGCACCGGCCAGGCCTCGGTGCCCAGCGACAATCCCTTCGTGGGCCAGACGGGCATGCGGCCCGAAATCTGGAGTTACGGGGTGCGGAATCCGTGGCGGTTCAGCTTCGACCGGCTGACCCATGATCTCTACATCGCCGACGTCGGGCAGAACGCCCATGAAGAGATCGATGCCGGCACCGACGTCACCCAATTCGGGCGTGGGCTCAATTACGGCTGGAACCGGATGGAAGGGCGGGCCTGCTACAATCCATCCGGAAGCTGCGATCAGACCGGCCTGACGCCGCCCGTGCTGGACTACGGCCATTCCGAAGGCTGCTCGGTGACCGGGGGGTACGTCTATCGCGGCACGGCAGTCACCGCGCTCCAGGGCCTCTATTTCTATGCCGATTACTGCCAGGGCTGGGTGAGGAGCTTCCGGCTGAGCGGAACGCATGTCAGCGAGGAAACCGACTGGGCCACGCTCCGCCCCGGCGGCCAGATCACCAGCTTCGGGGAAGATGCTCGCGGCGAGCTGTACCTCATGACGTCCGGGGGCAAAGTGTTCCGCATCGTGGCGTCCGCGCCCTAGCTCACCTCACATGGAGCCCAGCCCAACCCCGAGCCCCGCTGCCGCGGGAACCTGGCGACAACGCACCTGGGACGAGCTCCTGGCGCGCATCGAGGATGGTCAGGTCGTCCCGATTGTCGGGCCGGATCTCGTCGTGGTGGAACGGGACGGGGTCGCGCTCACCCTCGAACGCTACGTCGCGCTGGAGCTGGCCACCCAGCTGGACCTCGGGCAGATCGTCGGGCGGGAGCCGTCGCTGAATGAGGTGATGTGCGCCTATTTCGAGCAGATTCCCTCCGGAGAAACCCGCACCACGCCCTACACGCTCATCCCGGAGATCCTGCGCCAGGTCAAGTTCGCCCCTCCGGTTCCACTCCGTCAGCTCGCCGAGATCACCGACTTCACCCTGTTCGTCACCACCACGTTTGACACTCTGCTCGCCGATGCGCTGAACCTGGTGCGCTTCGGCGGCGAGCGGGGAACCAGCTCGATTGTCTATCGCTACAACAAGCGGGAAGACCTGAGCTGCACCGTCGCGGAGCTGCGCGAGCGGGGACAGCCGACGGTGGTTCACCTGCTGGGCCAGGTATCATCCTCCCCGACCTACGTCCTCACGGAAGAAGACCTGCTCGAGTTCCTCTACGCGCTGCAGTCGGCGGAATACCGCCCCAAGAACCTGCTCGCGGAGCTGGCGGAGCATCACCTGCTGGTGATCGGCGAGCACTTCTCGGATTGGCTGGCTCGGCTCTTCCTGCGTACCACCAAGGGAAGGAAGCTGTCGCAGTATCAGGATTTCACCGAGATCCTCGCCGACTCCAGAACCTCGCGGGAGGCCGGGCTGGTCACCTTCCTGAGCCATTTCAGCACCCATACCCGGATTTTCCCCGGCGGCGGGGCGGTGGAGTTCGTGGCGGAGCTGCACCGTCGCTGGCGGGAACGGAACCCCGCCGTAGCCACCGCGGCGAGGGCGCCGTTCGTGCCCCCCGCGAAGGAGATTCCCAAGCAGGCGGTGTTCTTGAGCTACGCGCGCGAAGACCTGGACGCGGTCAAGCGCCTCAAGAGCGCGCTGGAGCGGGCCGGGCTCCCGGTCTGGTTCGACATGGAGCAGATCAAGGGTGGGCAGGACTGGGAGCGCCGGATCGCGGAGAACGTACGGAGCTGCGCCCTCTTCGTCCCGGTGATGTCCCAGCATACCTCCGCGCAGACCCGCGATGCGTACTTCCGGGTCGAATGGAACGGCGCCATCGAGCGCACCCAGCGCATGAAGGCCGGCGAGGTGTTCATCACGCCGGTCGTGGTGGACCAGCTCTCCCGGGGAGAAGCGTCGAGCGAGTTTCCCGCCAATCTCAAGCTCCATATCGAGCGGGCCGAGGGCGGTGAGCTGCCGGCCGGCATCCTCGAACACCTCGCGCGGGAGTACGCCCGCATCACCGCCATCACGCGGGGTGACGGCCGGTGACCACGCTGGAGCACCAGATCCCGGTCCTCGACGCCGAGAACCCCTGGCCCGGGCTGGCACCGTTCGACGAGGCGCAGGCGGATTTCTTCTACGGCCGCCAGCGCGAAGTCGAGGATCTCTTCCGGCGGGTCCGGCTGAACCGGCTCAGCGTGCTCTACGGACAATCGGGGCTGGGCAAGACTTCCCTGGTCCGCGCCGCGCTCTTTCCGCGGCTCCGTGGCGCGGGGCTGCTGCCGGTCGCGATCCGGCTCGACTATTCGGATGGGGCGCCCTCGGCGCGCGCGCAGATCTGGCATGCGCTGAGTGTCGAGCTCAAACAGGCCGGAGTGCCCACACCGCCGCTCGCCGAAGATCAGACGCTGTGGGAGTACTTCCATCAACGGACGTTGGAGAAGACCGTGGTGCCCGTGCTGGTCTTCGACCAGTTTGAGGAGCTGTTCACGCTGGGACCGGAGCGCGGCGGCGGCACCAGCTTCGTGCGCGACTGCGTGATGGAGCTGGCCGCGCTGATCGAGAATCGCCCGCCCGACCGGGTCGAGGCGCGCTTCGACCGGGAGCCGAAGCTGGTCGCGCAGTACGACTTCGATCGGCAGGACTACCGCCTGCTGCTGAGTCTGCGCGAAGACTATCTCGCACACCTGCACGATCTGGCGGGGAAGGTCGCTTCGATCACCCTCAACAACATGCGGCTCACCCCGCTGGATGGGCCCCGCGCGCTCGAAGCGGTGGAGAAGCCCGGAGGCCGGCTGGTCGCGCCCGGGGCCGCCGAAGCCATCGTGCGGGTGGTCGCGGGCGCCCGCGATGAAGCACGCGAGCGTCGCACCGCGGGCCTGCTGGAGCCCGGCGATGCCGAACCCCGGACGGCGTCGAGCCTGGCTCCGCTCGAGTCGCTGGTGGTGGATCCCTCGCTGCTGAGTCTACTCTGCCGTGAGCTCAACCAGAAACGGCGGGAAGACCGGCTGCCCGCCATCACGCCGGGGCTGGTCGAGGCCAATCGCGAAAACATCCTCAATAATTTCTACGCCCGCTGTCTGGCCGACCTGCCGGAAGGCGTCCAGATCTTCGTGGAGGAGGATCTCCTCACCGAATCGGGCTTTCGGGAAACGCTGACCGTCGACACCGCCAGCGCCAGGCTCCGGCGTCGCAGCGGCGCTGCGCAGGCGCTCACGACACTGGTCAACCGACGGCTGCTGCACTTTGAGCAGCGTGGCGCCATCACGCGGGTCGAGCTGACCCACGACGTGCTGGCCCCGGTGGTCCGGCAGAGCCGCACCCTGCGGCGCGAGCGCGAGGCCATCCAGGAGGCCGAAGCCCGCAAGCGGCACGAGCTGGAAGAAAACGAGCGGTTCGCCCAGCAGGCGCGCGCGGAGGCAGAGGCCAAGTACGAGCGCAGCAAGCGCCAGCGCCGGCTGATCGCGGTGTTCGGCCTGGCGATGGCGGCGGTGGCGGCTGTTGCCGTGTACCTGGGAATGCAGGCGAGGGCCCAGAGTCGGGAGGCAAGAGCCCAGCGGGACCGGGCGAATGCTCTGCTCAAGCAGGTCGAGACGCAGAACGACAGTCTCCAGCGGCAAAAGCAGGCGCTCGGCGATACCACGCTCGTCGCTACGCTCGCGCGCGACACCGCCCACCAAATGCTGGATCGGGCGATCCGGGAGCGCGCCAAGGCCGCCGCTCTCCTGGCGGACTTCTGTACTTACGGCCTCAAGGTCATCAACCGCTTCGGCGACTCGACCAGCAATAACTCCGCACTCCGGCAAGCCTACAACAGCCTGGTGGAAATCTCCGACTCCTCGGTCGATAGCATGCGGGTTCGGAGTCCGCAGGAGCTCTGTCCCCGACAGCTCGACGCCCGGATCAGCAGCATCTCGGCGGGTCTGCTCCGCGAGCTCGGCGACTCCACCGGCTCCGTTGAGCGCGGCCGGCATGGGCTCGAAGCGGCCCGGAAGCTGATTCCCTACACGGACTCGATCTCCCGGTGGATTGCGACGCGCAGTTTCTCCGACCTCACGAACACGCTGTACTTCGATCATGCCTACGAGGACGTTCTGGTCGCCGCGCGGGCCGGGATACCACTCGCACGTGAGGTCGAGCCGGCAACGGACTCATCGGCTCTCGACCGGCTCGCTCGCGTCTATCACTATGGTGCACTCGCGTTGCTCGAGCTCAAGCGGGTCGACGAAGCGCGGAACTGGGTTGCGCAGGGCCTCGCGGCCGTGGAGAGCGGTAGCAAGCGGAAGGACCAATACCAGCCCAACCTCCTCTTCACGGAGTCGCAGCTCCACATGCGCACGGCCGAGGCCGATTCGGCTGAAGCTCTGGCCAAGCCAACCTCGCGCCGGGCCGATAACGCCCTCGTCGCCATGCGGCAAGCCGTGGCGGCCGCCCGAGCCCGTGCCACCATCACCGGTTTCCCCAATCATCACAAATGGCTCGCCCAGGTGCACGGCTGGGCCGCGGCGCGGGCACGCGGGCTGGGCAGGTACCCGGAAGCCGCGGCGGCGTACGACAGTAGCGTGGCGACATGGAATTATCTGGTTCAGCTGGGGAAACGGCGCGCCGACACTTCCTGGATCTCCGACGGGCTGCGCGGCATCGGCAACCAGTTGATCGGCAAGGCCTTCACTCTGCTCGCGATGAGACGAAGCGCGGAGGGGCTGGCTCAGGGACGAGCGGCCCGCGACAGTCTCGACGTGTTGGTGGGAATCCAGCCCTCTTTTTCCAATCAGCACGCCCAGTCGGCCATCCTGGACTCGCTGGGCCATCTGTTCGACCAGGCCGCGCAACGCCGCAGCGCCGATTCGGCTTATCGCCGCGAATACGTGATTGACTCGGTCATCGCCTATCTCCCGACGACCGGGGCGGACGCCATGTGGACCTTCGATGCGACCTTGGGGAGCCTGATCGCCGCCAATACCTCCCGTGCAGTCGCCGACACGGTGGGAGCGGACTCCGCGCACGTCGTGGATGCGCTGCTCTCCCTGGCGAGCTCCAGCCGCTACTACCAGGAGCAACGAGTCATGGTGAGGCGGTGGGTGCTGACCGACGCGCTGCAGAAAGCCCGGCATCCAGCCGATTCCGATCGGGTCATGCGGCGTGAGGGCGAGTACTTCAGAACCTCGCGCAGCGTCCTCTTGCGCAACCTCGAGGGCACCGGTGAGCTGTTGGACAAACTGGGACGGAGGAACGCGGCGGAGTCACTCTACGTGGCCCGCATCAAGGCCGATTCTCAATTCTTCGTCCGCCCGGCGAACAAGTCTCTCGAGAACGCGCGCAGCGTCGACGCGGACCTTTCCCAGTTCGACAGCTTTCTGGGGGCGCACGAGCGAGCGGACACGGGCGGGCGCGCGATTCCGGAGCAGGTTAGAGCGCTCCGCCTCACTGCCGAGGCCCAGCGGCGACCTCGGGAGACTCTAGTCTGGATCCGCCAGCAGATGGTTTTACTCGCGCTGTCCGGAGCTCGAACGCGAGCGGACAGTGTGCGGAGGGCCGAGGCGCCCAGGGACAGCCTCGCGCAGGCACTCGGTAACTTGGCATGGACGTACCTGCTGGTCCAACGACCCGAGCAGGCGGCCCAGGTCGCCGCGGAGGGAAAGTCGTTGGGCTCGAAGCAGAGCTTCATCCTACCAAATTATTTCAACGCTTTGGTACTGAGCGGGCTGGATGAGCAAGCGGCGACGTTCTTTCGCGATCACGCCGCCGAGCCGGTCGAGACCAAGCCGGTGCGCTTCGCGTGCGCCGTGCTGCGTGATATTCGGGAGCTGCGCTGGCGCGAGGCAGCCGGCGATCGCCAGGTCCAGGTGGTCGAGCGGCTCGCCGCGCCTTATCTCGCCCAGTGTCAACTACCCAAGCTCCCTTCGACCCCCTAGCCCTCGCCCGCCTCCGCGAGGCGATCCCGGCGAACGTGCGCTTCGGCACCTCCTCCTGGACCTATCCGGGCTGGAAGGGCCTGGTGTACTCGCGGGACTATCCCGCCACGGGTGCCGGCGCGGACATGCTCGCCGAGTACGCCCGCTTTCCCCTTTTTGCCACGGTCGGCATCGATTCGAGCTTCTACGGGCCGCTCACCGAGAAGGCCCTCAAGAGTTACGCCGATGCGCTGCCGCCGGGGTTTCCCTGCGTGAGCAAGGTGTGGGACCGCCTCACGGTCCACACCTTTGCCAAAGCCCGCGAGAAAAACCGGGCGGGCCAGCCCAACCCCGATTTCCTGAGTGCCGAGCTGTTTCTTACGGAAGTGTGGCAACCCCTGGACCGGCACTTCTTCGAGCACCGCGGGCCGCTGGTCTTTGAGTTTCAGGCCATCGCGCGGCAGGACAGAGTGGGGCCGCAGGAGTTCGCAGACCGGCTCGACGGGTTTTTCGGCAAGCTGCCTCCCGAGGGCCGTTATGCGGTCGAGGTGCGCAACGCGGAGTTCCTGACGCCGGCCTATTTCGCGGTGCTGCGGGAACATGACGTGGCGCACGTCCTGAGCTCCTGGACCCGGATGCCCTCGATCGGGATGCAGCTCGATCTGCCGGGAGCGATCACGGCGAGCTTCCTGGTGGCGCGGGCGCTGCTGCGACCAGGCCGGTACTATGCCGACGCGGTCGACGCCTTTGCGCCGTACGACCGCATCCGCGATCCCAATCCCGAGCTGCGCGACGACCTGGTGCGCCTGGTCAAGGCCGCGGAGCAACTGCGGATCCCGGCCTACATTCTGGTGAACAATCGTGCGGAGGGAAGTGCGCCGCTGACCATCGCGGCGGTGGCGGGGCTGCTCGCGGAACAGACCGCGCGCTAGGCGCTCACGCGGTCGTACGACGTCGATGCGCTGCCCGACGGAATCGGCGCCGGGCCGGCTTTCTTCCCCGGAGCGCCGCGGTATGCGCCGCCTGGGCAAGCTGCACCAGCTGCGCCAGCTCCGTCCCGTAGGGCACTTCGACCCACCCGTGCAACAGCGCAAGCCCTTCGGAAAGGAAGGGCCTGGCCAGCCCGCTGCGCAGCGTGTCGGTGCGGAGCGGTTCGGGAAGGCGGAGCACCAGAGCGTCAGCGCCGAGCACTGCGAACATGCGTTCGCCGAAGAAGAAGGCCTCGGTGCCGAAGAGCTTCTTGATTCGCACCGGTGCCAGCACGGCGAGCGCGTCGCGTACCAGGATGGGACGGGAGGGGGCGGTCATGGCGGAGATGCTACCGCCCGATTCCCCTCTCCGCCAGATCAGACCGGATTCAGCCCGACACGGCCTCCTGCAGCTCGCTCCGGAGACCTGCCACCTCGCAGATCCGCACTACGGTCTCACCGATCTTGTTGTTGGGTGTCGACGCCCCCGCCGTAATCCCGATGCTGCTGACTCCGTTCAGCCAGGCGGTCGTCACGACTTCCTCGGACCCACCGATCGGTCGGTGCCGCAGCGCGCCGGTTTCGGCCTCGATGCAGCCGGAGTCCTCCACGTGGTAGGTGCGAACCCCGCGGCTCTCGCAGAGCTCGGCGAGGTGTGCCGTATTGCTCGAGTTGTAGCCTCCGACCACCAGCATGAGATCGGGCGGGTCCTCCAGAAGCTGCCGCACCGCATCCTGCCGCTCCTGGGTCGCGGAACAGATCGTGTCGAAGCTGCGCACGTGCTCCGCCGCGGCCGCCTCACCGTACTTGCGCAGCATGGTCCGGCGGAATGCTTCGGCGATCGCGAGCGATTCGCTGGAGAGCATCGTGGTCTGATTGGCGATCCCGACCCGGAGCAGATCCCGGCTGAAGTCGAAGCCCGGTGACATCGCCGCGCGGAAGCGCGCCGCCAGCTCCACGGCGTCACCGCCCCGCTCGATCCAGTCGCAGACCATCCGGGCCTCGCCCATATCGAGCACGACGAGGTAGCGCCCCCCGGGATACTTGGTCACCTGGCTCGCGGTCGCCTTGGTTTCTTCGTGCCAGTGCTTGCCGTGAATCACCGCGGTGAAGCCGTCCCGGGCGTAGCTCTCGACCCGCTTCCACACGTTGAGCACCGAGCCGCAGGTGGTATCCACCATCACGCAGCCGATCTGCTGCAGGCGCCGGAAATCGGCGATCGTGACCCCGAAGGCCGGCAGGATCACCACGTCGTTGGGGCCGAGCCCGTCGAAGTCGAATTCCGCCTCCGGCCCGCGACGGAGGAACGTCACGCCCATGGCCGCGAGCTTGGTATTGACGTGGGGATTGTGGATGATCTCGCCCACCAGAAACAGCCGGCGATCGGGAAACTTCACCCGGGTTTCGTACGCGTATTCCACCGCGCGGTCGACCCCGTAGCAAAAGCCGAATTCCCGCGCCAGCCGGAAGCGGAGCGGCCCCACCGCGAGCTGGTAGCCCTTCTCGCGGAGCACTTCGATCAGATGACTGTGGTAATCCGAAGAGAGCAGAGCTTCGATTTCCGGCTTGAGCCCGAACCCCTTCCGGAAATACGTCGTTTCCGCCATGACGGAAATCTACCCGGGCGAGGGCTTGTTGGCCCGGCCGCAGGACGCCGCCGCAGGGCGCACCGCAAGGCGGGTGAAACTGCCGGTCAAATGCAGCGAATCCGCGCCGGAGGAAAGCTTCACGTGCAGATCCAGCGTTCCGGACACCCGGTTCGCCGCGAGCTGAGTGAGTTGGACCTTACCCCAGGACGATTGGAAGCCCCGCAGGTCGTTAGTCGTAAGCAGGCGTACGGCGGCGGTGGCCTGCGGCCGCCAGGGCGCGAAGACCCCCGCCGGAAAGAGGGGATAGCCCTCCAGCCTCAGCGAATCACGCGCAAAGAGCGCAATTCCCACGGCGCTGTCGTTCCGGACGGCAGTGATTTCCAGGACCGTGTCGCGGGCACACCAGCGCGCTTCGGCGGGCGCGCTGAAGTGGGCCTCCCGCGTGGAATCACGCCAGCTCGCCTGCAGCGTCCCATCGGCCGGAGGCCGACCGGCCGCCGCTCGGCAGGCCAGCACGCAGAGCGCGAGCGGGACGAATCGCATGAGGGAAAGCTAAGCCGCTAGGAGGCCTGCGCCCATTTGCTCCGGCCGTCGCGGTGCAGTCCATAGGCGCGGAGTCGGCGCCAGAGGGTAGTTCGGCTGATGCCCAGATTCTTTGCGGTTTCTGCGAGGCGCCAGCCGTGCTCGTCAAGCGAGCGAACGATGGCTTCCCGCTCCCGATCTGCCAGCGTAGTCGGACCGACGGTGCCTTGAACGAACATCGCCTCCCCCAGGTCGAGGTTGGCCACCCGCAGCGGCTTGAGACGCCCGCCCAATTCGGCGAGGGCCGGGGTCAGATCGGAGCCGGGACGGGTCAGATCCAGCCCGAGCTCCTTCGCCGGCTGATTGGCGTACACGACTTTCCCCTGTGGATCGAAGACGATGACCGCCTCGCTGAAGGCATCGAGCAAGGCCTTCGCCAAGGGTGAAAAGACGGAGGGGAGCGGGGTTGGGTGGCTGAAGGTCATAGGTATTGGTTACGGAAGAAGGCGGAATCTAGTTTCAGAACGGAACTAGAGCAAACTGGGCCGATTGTTGAGGGTTAACAGCTTTCCCGGCAAAATGTAAACGTTTACATTGCGACCTCTGCTCCACGGTTCTTAGCCCGGGCCGGCGGCCCGCGCACCATCGGACGTCGAACTCGAGAGAGGTGCACGTCGCAGTGAGCCTTGGCATGGTGACGATTAGAGATGTCGCTCGCGCCGCCGACGTATCGATCGCAACGGCGTCTCGAGTCATCAACGACAGCCCACTCGTGGCCACGGAGACCCGCGCGCGGGT
This sequence comes from uncultured Gemmatimonas sp., assembly GCA_964649225.1. Lineage (GTDB taxonomy): Bacteria > Gemmatimonadota > Gemmatimonadetes > Gemmatimonadales > GWC2-71-9 > JABFSM01. Next base: position 12,888 of record CAZYPO010000078.1, read on the forward strand.
CCGGGAGGTCGCCGCCCGACTCTGTTACAGCCCGCATGGGGCTGCCCGCAGTCTGATCACCAGCCGCACCCACACGATTGGCATCCTGCTTCCGGATCTCTATGGCGAGTTCTTCTCCGAGATGATCCGGGGAATCGACCAGACGGCGCAACGTGAAGGCTTTCATTGCCTGCTCGCGAGCGCCCGCCATACCGGGCCTCTCCTCGAGACCGCACTCCGCTCGATGCGGGGCCGGGTGGACGGACTCATCCTGATGTCGCCCGAGTTCACCGGTGAGCTGTCACGCCGCACGCTGCCGGAAGGTTTCCCTGTCGTGCTGGTCCATTGTCCGCCCTCCGAGCTGCATTTCGACAGCCTGCTGGTGGCCAACGACCAAGGCGCGCGCGCCATGGTCCGGCACCTGGCCGGTCTCGGCCACCGTCGGATCGCCATCATCCGCGGTGCGGAAGGGAATTTCGACGCCGCCGAGCGGCTGCGCGGCTATCGCGAGGCATTGCTGGAGTGCGGGTTACCCGCCATTGCCGAGCTGGAGGCCGGCGGCGATTTCAGCGAGGAGTCCGGCGCCAACGCGGCGCGCCGCCTGTTGGCGCTCCCGGCTGCGCAGCGGCCGACCGCGATCTTCGCCGCCAATGACTGCATGGCGATTGGAGCCCTAAGCACGCTTCGGGCGGCCGGCCTCGGGGTACCCGAAGACATGGCGCTCGGCGGCTTCGACGACATTCCGATGGCGCGGTTCATGACTCCTCCGCTCACCTCGGTCCACGTCGATATCAGCGCGCTCGGCGCGCGTGCCGCGGCACGATTGCTCGATCTGCTACAGGGCCGCGCAGGCCCTGCCCCCTACCGCGAGACCTTCCCCACGACACTCGTCGTGCGGCAGTCCTGCGGTGCC